>CAZQHD010000001.1:0-34014 GCA_964593295.1 uncultured Thermotogae bacterium
GGAGAACTGGTGTACCCTCGTGGTACCGCGGGTTCAAATCCCGCCCCCTCCGCCAGGCGCCTGTGCTAGGTGGGGGGCTAGCGGTCCCCTGGAATCCACAACCCGCTCACGTGGAGCCGAACGACACTCGGAGGGAGTGGGCGCGAGGGTCTGTCCACGGGTACGCGGTGATGAGGGCTGAGCCCTCTGCGGCGCATGTCAGTGAACCCCGTCAGGCCCGGAAGGGAGCAGCGGTAAGCGGACCTCTGTGGGTGTTAGAGGATCCCTTGGCCTGAGCCGGCGGCCCGTGAAGCGCTTCGTTACTGCTCTCGATGGGGTCATGCACAGGCGCCGAGCTTGTTTCCGGGTCCAGTGGTGCCGGGTCGTTCATCCTACGTGGAAGGATGAACGAGATCAGTCCACAATTGCTGCACCCATCTCTTCTCTTGCCAAAGGGCACACTGGCCGTTGCTCTCGTCCAATACGACGTCGGCCGTACGGATCCTCTCCAGAAACGGTGATTTGAGTGCCTCCAGCAGAGATCCCTGCCGCAGTGACCGGTCGGAGTAGGGGCTAAACGGGCAGGGTTCGATGTCCCCATAAGCGTTGATGTGGACGAAGCCGCGCCCTGCGGCGAGACAGCCCCCGAGGGCGACCTCATCCTGAGGAAAAGAGATGAACAGACTGCCCATGGCTTGCCGGTACTCGTCGAGACGTTGCGTCAACGTCTGGACTTGCTCTGGAGGGAGCTGCATCGATTCGGTGCCTGGCTCGGCCGGAACGTAGTTGATGTAGAAGAAGAGCCTGCACCCGTGTTGAACCAAGGACGTGACGTGATCCTTGCCAGTGGCGTCCTCGAGATTCTCACGGGTCAATGTCGTGGCGGTCCCAAAGAAGATGCGAGCCTTCTTCAGACGGTCCATCAGCGCGAGAACAGCTTCGTGTGTCCCGGGACCTCGTCGTGCATCGATGAAGGAACGCGGACCCTCAAGACTCAGGACCGGCAGGACATGGGGTTGCTTCTTGAGGTGGGTGATGGCGGAGGCATCCATCCGTGATCCATTGCTGAACAGCAGGAAGAGGATCTCAGGCGCAGCTTCGGTGAGGTGGAGCAATCTCTCGCGCAGGAGTGGTTCTCCGCCGGCCAGCAGGATCACCGAGATGCCCAGATCCTGTGCCTCTGAGAAGAGGAGGGCCGTGCGTGCATCGTCCATCTCCTCTCGATTCTCGTGCTTATGCAATACATGGGCGTAGCAGCCGGTGCAATGGAGGTTGCAGCGGCTGGTCACACTGTGGATGCAGAACGGCGGCACATGTACGCCCCGAGCACGGTGTCGTTGCCGGACCTTCGACGCACGTGCCTGGCGGGAGATGAGCCGGACAGCACGGAGGGCGATCCAGGGTTGGCGTGCGCCCAGTCGTGCCCCCAGCTTGAGGGCATCGAGAATTGACGCTTCGAAGGAGAGGGCAGTGAGGTCGGTCTGGGGCATGCGGTCCTCCTCGACGTGGTTCAGCCTGATTCTAGGGGCTCTGGGGTGCATGAGAAAGGTCACATCCGTGGCCGTTCGACTGTCCGACGAAGGTGATGAAATGTTCGTCGGTGGATTGGACAAGTGCGACATGTGACGTCTGTCTTGCCGGTCGGGGAGCCGTGGGTGGAAGTGGCCTCCTGAAGGGGCTTGCGCTTGGCGAGGAGAGGAGGCGAGAGATTGGTCCCGCGGTGGACGCGAGGTATGATGAGGAATGCAGCGTGTTACATATGTTACACGATCCGCCGTTCGGAGCGGCGGGTTCGAGCACGTGGGGAAGATTGAGGATGGGCGAGTCGTAGACTCCGCGAAGGAGGACCAGTGAAGGGGCAACGGACCATGATCCTTTTTGAGGGTAACATCGCGGCAGGGAAAAGCACGGTCGGGAAGCGATTGGCGGAGTCCGGGCTGTTCGGTTTCGTCGAGGAACCGGTCGGCGCGTGGCAGGGCGAGTTCGACGAGAATCTTCTTGAGCTGTTCTACCGGGATACGAGCCGCTGGGCGTTCACCTTCCAATTGGCCGCATTCACGACGAGGGCCAAGACGTGGACCGAGGTGCTGTCGCGGACGGATCATCGCAATGTGGTTCTCGAGCGGTCGATTTACTGTGATCGGTATGTGTTCGCAAAGAACTGCTTCCAGTCTGGCCTGATGAAGAAGACCGAGTGGCAGCTGTACTGCAAGCTCTGGGAGTGGCTTGAGAGCAACTGGTGTACGCAGCCCAACAAGATCGTCTACTTGAGAACGCCAGCCGAGGTGTGCCGGGACCGAATCGAAGCGCGCGGGCGCAGCGAGGAGGCGTCGATTCCTCTGGAGTATCTACGCGACCTGGAGGCGTTGCACGACGAGTGGTTGCTCGACAGTCCGTTGACCGTCGTGTTGGATGGATGCCGCCAGTGGACGGCTCGTGACATCTACGATGTCTTGTGCGATGCTGACGTGTCGCTGGCCTCGGAGAGAGAGCTGCAGAGCGCCAGCGCTTGACGGTGGATCGAAGACCGGCTCGCCCCACATAGCGTGCGTGTTGCATCGATGACCGATGCACAGTAATACTAGGGTCATGCCGGTCCTCAACCGAATCGGGAAGATCAGAAAGCGGAACCATGCGTTGGTCACGTTCGATCCGTCCAAGATCCTTCGTGCCATCAAACGCGGGGCGGACTCTGCCGGCGGGTTCGCGCCCGACTATCTGCCCGAGATCAACGAACGGATCTTCGCCGCCGGGGGAACGGATGATGGGATCGCCGAATTCCTCGCGGATATGGTGGTCCTCTGTCTGAACGCGGATCCAAGGCACTGGGTGACCAACTTCCCCCCCACGGTGGAGGAGGTCCAGGACACGGTTCTGCACGTTCTTCGCAGCCATGGATTCACCACCGTGGCCGACTCTTATACCTGCTTTCGCTGGGGCCACCATTGGCTGCGCGAGGGTGCCATCACGGAGGAGCAGTTCGTCCGCAATGGTTACCCCAGGGAGACCATGGATCGGTGGTTGGCGTGGAATCGTGCCCACGGCTGCGACACGGTGGAGGGATTGAACGAGATCGTCCGCTCGGGAGGCATGAAGCAGTTGATCGACGACGCGCTCGGCCGGTACGAGGAAAGCCTGGATGGCGTGGCGGCTCGGTTGCTGCAGCGGATCGAATGCGGCGACGATATCCGACTGATCTGGGTCTCCGGTCCGTCGTCGTCGGGAAAGACGACGACCACCGTCAAGGTGACGGAGCGGTTGCGGGCGCAAGGCTTGCGATTCCTGATGCTCAACCTGGACGACTACTTCTGGTCTCTGATCGAGCATCCCACAGACTGGATTGACGATCGAAACTACGAAACACCGGAAGCCTTGGACATTCAACTGCTGAACGAGCATCTGCTGGCCTTGTTGGCGGGGGAGACGATCGACAAGCCTGTCTACAGCTTCAAGGAGGGACACCGCTGCGGCAGGGTGCGCGTCCGGAGAGACCCTGATCAGATCTTGGTCCTCGACTGTCTCCATGGATTCTACCCGCCGATCTCCGAAGGGATCGATCCGTCCCAGATCTTCCGGCTGTACATCGAAGCGATGAACCCGCTGTATGAGAAACACCCGTTGATCCCGCTCTATCAGGGAGATCTCTCGGACCGCCGGCTGACGCGCTATGAGGATATCCGTTTGCTGCGACGCACCCTCCGTGACAGCAAGCATCGAAACCATCCTCCTCTCGCCACATTGCTGCACTGGCACTACGTTCGAGCGGGTGAACTGTTCTCGATCATCCCGCTGAAGGGGATGGCCGACTGTGTTGTCAACGGAGGGATGCCGTTCGATCTTCCGATCCTGAAGCCCTTCTTCTCGGGAGACGACGGTCTGTGGCCGAGACAGGACGATCTCACACAGTATCCTTCATACCTTGACGCCCGCATTCGACAGCGCCGTGTGCAGACGCTGCTTCACTCGGTGGTCGGGGTTACACCGCGGGAGGTGGCGGACCCTCATTTCCTTCCGGGCGATGCTGTAGTCCGCGAGTTCGTCGGTGGAAGCACCTTGCAGATCCCGCATAACGACTAGACCTTCATTGCAGGACGTGCGGGCGGTTGGGTACCCTCACGGCACGAGGAGACGAGGTATGCCTGCGAATCTATCCGCTCAGTTCATCAAGGCTCGAACGCGGTTTCGGGAAGCTCAGACGCCACAGGAGAAGCTGGCGGCCTTGGAAGAGATGCTCGCCACGATTCCCAAGCACAAGGGAACGGACAAGATGCAGGCCGACATCAAGCGCCGGATTGCCAAGGTGAGGGAAGCGGCAAGCTCTTCGGGGAAGAAGAGCAGAGGTCCGTCCTACGAACACATGCCGAAGGAGGGCGCCGGGCAGGTCGTGCTAGTGGGGCCACCGAATGCGGGCAAATCAACGCTGCTCTCGGTGCTGACCAACGCCAAGCCGGAGGTGGCAACCTATCCGTTCTCCACCATCATCCCGGTTCCAGGGATGATGAGATTCGAGGATATCCACATCCAACTGCTAGATCTCCCTCCGATTGCCCCCGAGTACACGGAACCTTGGGTGTACAGCCTGATCCGCTCTGCAGATCTTGCAATGGTGGTCCTGGATGCCTCGGATGGGGACCTCCTCGGCGACGAGTTGGAGGAGCTCTTGGCCCAGCTGGAGGAACGCAGGATCCGGCTTGTGCCCGAGCGCGATGGCGACGAGGAGGATCGAATCGCAAAGATTCCGACCTGTCTGGTGCTCACGCAGTCGGATCGTGCCTCTGCCTCGGTCCCGCCTTCACTGTCTGCGTATTCTTCGTTCCCTCGGGTCACCGTCTCGTGCACGGCCTTGCACGGGCTGGATGAGCTCAGACGTCACGTGTTCAAGGCGTTGCAGGTGGTCCGAGTTTACACCAAGCTTCCCGGCCAGAAGCCCGACATGGAGGAGCCGTACACGCTGCCGGTGGGTAGCCAGGTGTTGGACGCGGTCCGGGCGATCCACCGTGAGTTCGCCGATCGACTGAAGTATGTTCGGATCTGGGGGTCGGGACGGTTCGACGGGCAGCAGGTGCCCAGTGACCATCTCTTGGAGGATGGCGACGTCATCGAAGTACACCTGCAGAAGCAGGCGTCAATCGGCTGAACGCTCCGACGACGGCAATCGGTGTTCGTGTCTCAGCGTGGCGATTGCGCCGCGGACACACAGTGCCAATGCCGCTCGATCGAGAGGCGTGAGATCCGCTTGCTCGGGCGCGCAGAGAATCGCGTCCAGAACCTCCTGAGAGGAGCGGTGGTTGGACAACAGTGCATGCACGTGATCGAGCCACTCATGGACGTTGGCTTCGTGGCGATGCAAGGTCGCGATGGCGTCGCCGCGGATCCCAAAATGCGCATAGGCAAGCCACATGGGAGCGTGTTGGAGAAGCCGATCGAGCGTCGCGCGTGCCGTGGGAAGATCGTAGCGTGGTGGCACCGTATGGGGACCGGACACCGGATGGTTCCAACCGCCGAGCGCGTCTCCGGTGAACAGCGTGCCCGAAGCGTGCTCGATGAAGCACAGATGGTGGCTTGCATGCCCGGGGCTGGCGATGACCTCGATCTGCACCCCATGACCTCGATCGCACCCCTCGCCGTCATGTGCGGCCATCAGTTGGTGGCCGGGGACCGGGAGGGGACGACCGTAGTGGGGAGACAGCTCCGGAGAGGCGGCCTGCACAGCGTCGAAGAGATGCGCAGGATCGGCGAGATGCTGCACACCGGATGGGTGAACCCAGACGCGACACGCAGGGTACGCGTAGGCTAGATGACCTGCACCGCCAGCATGATCCAGATGGAGGTGCGTGACAAACAGGTGGTCGATTCGGATGCCGTGCAGCGCGGACAAGAGTGCCGGGGCGGAGGCGCCTGTCCCCGTGTCGACCAGCGCGCATGACGTTCCTCTCCGAGGTAGACGGCGCCACGCCCCGGCAGGCCGAACTGATGGGTGTCGATGAGTACGATATGTGGGGACAGAGAAGCCGTCACCGAAGCAGCCCGATCTGCATGCCGACCAGGAGAGCGATTGTTCCCATGACGCACGTAGCGAGGGCGACCCATGTGCCGCTGGCCCGCCACTGGCGGAAGGTAAGCGGCTCGCCGAGAGAGCTGGACATGCTGACCACGACAACATTTGCGGCCGATCCGAGGGGGGTAAGATTCGCGCCGAACCCTACACCGATCGCCAGTGCCCACCATAACGGCGTCACCTCGGTGCCCTGTGCGGCAAGGCTTCGAAGAATGGGGAGCATGACGATCGTGAATGGAACATTGCTGATCACGCCGGATGCCAGTGCGCCGACCCAAAGGACGACGACCGCTGTGAGCGGAATACTGTGCTGAGCAAGTACGCCGATGCCGCCGCCCAAGGTGCTGATCACGCCGGATGCATCTAACCCTCCCACGATGACGAACAGTGAGGTGAAGAACAGAAGAACGTCCCAATGGAGGTCGCGAAGAATCCGGTCGAAATCCGGTCCGACCCAGAGCAGACCCACGCATGCTCCGATGAGGGCGACCAACCCCGGTTCCAATCCGATGAGCTCATGCAAGAAGAACAGGAGGATGGTGGCTCCGAGAGTGACGAGCATTCTGCGCGTTGTGATCGGGTCGACGATGGCTCGTCGTTCGTCCATCTCCATCAGACGATTGACGTTTGAGGGCACCCGTGCCAGATCCTTCCGGAACAACAGCAACAGCAACGCCTGGGCAACGAGCCAGGCCAGCAGCACGATCGGGGCCAATCTCGTGAGGAAGTCGAGAAACCCGAGCCCTGCGGCCGACCCGATCAAGATGTTGGGCGGATCTCCGATGAGGGTGGCGACACCACCGATGTTCGAGAGCAGCACCTCGGAAAGGAGGAAGGGGAGAGGCGAGATCCCGAGAATGTCCGCCAACGAGACGGTGACGGGTACAATGATGATGATGGTGGTGACGTTGTCCAATACCGTGGAGACCAGCGACGTGACGAGTCCGAGGTAGACGAGGAGCAGCCAGGGGCGTCCCTTGGCAAGCTTGGCGGCGCGGATGGCGAGGTACTGGAAGAATCCCGTCTCCTTGAACAGCGCGACGACGATCATCATACCGAGCAGCAGCAGCAGCGTGTCAAAGTCTACGGAGCGGACGGCATCGTTGAAGTGGTAGAATCGGAGCCATGATCCGAGGGTGACCATCAACACCGCGCCGGAAAGGGCGACGATCGTTCGTTGCATGCGGCCCAGGAAGATGCCGACATAGGTCAGCACAAACGCCAGGATGGAAACTGCGGATGGTACCCAGACTCCGTGCCCCATAGAATGATCATCTCTGTTCCGGAAAGTGCCCGATGCTATCGCGTCTTCGTGGGGGACGCAACTGTCTCGTGATCTCTACCTCGGGTGCATCGGACCTCTCCGAGGGTGTCGCGTTGGGGATGTATCGGCGGAGCGGTGCGGATACCATGATGGGATGCCGATGCATTGGCGCTTGACGAAACCTCGTGACGGCGGATGGGACGGTCGAGTCTACGTGAGGATCCGGGGCGGTGAGTTCGAAGGAGATGGAGATGAGACCGTTTGATCCTCGTTCGGTGGAAGAGCTTGGATCCAGGATCGTCCAAGCCGGACCGATTTGTGATGAGTGCCTGGGACGTGTCGCCTCGAGGCTGGGGACCGGATTGTCGAATGCCGAGCGAGGAAGGGCGATCCGTGATCACCTCCGCGCCTCTGGGGTCGAGGCGCGATCCGGCAGCTGCTGGGTTTGCCAAGATGCGTTTCAGGTGTTGGGCGGCTGGGCGCAGCGCGCGGCGGAGATGGCACGGCCGTTTGAGTTTGTCTCGTACCTGTTCGGTGTGGTGCTCCCGGTGCGGCTGGAGCAAATGGATGCGTTGTATCGAGAGCGTTTTCCCTCCGAGCACCGGGAGTCAGTCAAGCATTCACTGAACCGATGCTTGGGGATCGCCTTCGAACGGCAGATCGGACACCAGGTCAGCGTGGACTTCTCCGATCCTCATCTTTCGTTCGTGGTGGACCTGGCTTCGGAGCGAGTCCGTATGCACGTGCGATCGCTCTACCTGTACGGGCGATACCAGAAGCTCCTGCGCGGGATTCCGCAGACAAGGTGGCCGTGCCGCGCCTGCAGAGGGAAGGGGTGTCCGAGTTGCTTCTCGACAGGCAAGCAGTATCCCACGTCGGTGGAGGAGATCATCGGTACACCCTTTGTCCACAAGGCCGAGGCCTCTTCCTCCACGCTGCACGGTGCCGGTCGGGAGGATATCGACGCTCGAATGCTCGGCGAGGGGCGTCCCTTCGTGCTTGAGCTGCACTCTCCCAAACGTCGCAGTGTGGATCTGGACGAGACCCGACGGCAGCTGCACGAGGCCGCCGAAGGCCGTGTGGCGGTCTCGCCGCTGTGCTTCGTGCGGCGCGATGCGGTGAAGTGGGTTAAGGAACTGAAGGCGACCAAGACGTATCGCGCCCGGGTTGCGCTGTCTTCCAGTGTTTCTGATACGGACCTACAGCGGGCACTCTCGACGCTGGTGGGAGAGATCTATCAGCAGACGCCGCAGCGCGTCGCTCATCGACGAGCGCTGCGAACCCGCGTGCGGCGCCTTCACGAGGCGAGAGGTACACTAGAAAGCGGGCGGCTGGCGGTCGTTGATCTACATGGAGACGGAGGGCTGTACATCAAGGAGCTGATCTCCGGAGACGAAGGACGGACTGAGCCGAGCATGTCCTCTCGTCTGGGCGTGGAGGCAACGGTTCTTGCGTTGGATGTCTTGGATGTCCGGGCCCCCGGCGTGCCGAGGCGCTTGGAACTCCGGGATGGGCTCCCGTAAAGTAAGCACGGTGAACGAATGAACGCGACGACTGACGAGCGAACCGAGAAAGACAGAAAGGGGTCCTCTCTCCTGGAGATCTACTTCCGGGAGATTGATCGGTTCCCGTTGCTCTCTGCTGAGGAGGAGAGAGACCTGGCACGCGGTGTCCGTGGAGGCGATCAGAGTTCCCGCGAGCGGCTCATCGTCTGCAACCTTCGCTTGGTGGCCAAGATCGCTCAGGAGTACAACGATCTGGGGCTGCCCCTGCTCGACCTCATCCAGGAGGGCAACCTGGGGCTGATCCAGGCGGTGGATCGATTCGAGCCAGAGCGGGGATTTCGCTTGAGCACGTACGCTGTGTGGTGGATCCGTCGGTCGATCCTTCTGGCTATCAGCAGCTCGTCGAGAATGATCCGGATCCCTGACTATCTGTTCCGTGCACTTCGTCGGATGGCACAAATCCGAGCGATGGCGGAACAAGGCGTTGTGGATGATCAGGAGATCACCGAGGCCACCGGGCTCTCCATCGATCGGCTGAGACAGATTGAAGCGCAGGTCAACGAGATGGTGTCTCTCGATCGAGTGGTCGGATGGGATTCGGAGGAGCCCTTGGAGGAGCAGATCATCGATGCGACCGGGCTCTCCCCAGAGACCGAGGCGTTGCGATTGCTGTTTCGAGATGAACTGGAGACGGTTCTAGGGAAGATTCCGTCTCGCCAGGCGTTGGCTGTTCGCCTTCACTACGGGGTCGAGGATGGATGCCCGTACAACCTGGCGGAGGTGGGGAGGATTATGGAGGTCTCGCGCGAACGTGCACGACAGCTGGTCAAGGAGGGCATGGACAGCATCACTACCCGCTGGGGTGAGCACGCGCTTGAGATGTACCGAGGACTGCTCAACGGCTAGTGTGGTGGGCCGACGCGTCCGCGTAGCTGGCCGCATCCTGCCTGGATGTCGACGCCCCGCCGCTTGCGAATCGACACCGCCGCTCCCCCTGCGGCCAGGATGTCGGCGAACGATTGAACTCGCAGGTCTGGGCTGGGACGCCACGCGCTCCAGGAGATCGGGTTCAGGGGGATCAGGTTCACGTGGCAGAGCATCCCGCGAAGGGCCTCCGCCAGTTGCCCCGCATGGACGTCGGAGTCGTTCACCCCGTCGATCAAGGTGATCTCGAACGTGATTCGACGGTGCGTCTGGGCCGCATACGCCCGACACGCGTCGAGGAGCTTGGCCACTGGATAACGGCGATTGGCAGGCACCAACACGGTTCGGAGCGCATCCTCCGCTGCGTGAAGTGAGACGGCCAGAGTGATCTGGAGCCCTTCACTCGCCAGTCGGCGAATGCCGGGGACGATGCCCACGGTGGAGACGGTGAATCTCCGTGTCCCGAGACCCAGGCCGCGAGGGTCGCTTAGGATGCGGATGGAGCGCACGGTTGCCTCGTAGTTCTCGAGCGGCTCTCCCATGCCCATGTAGACGATGTTGGACAGGGAGGCGTCGCCGAGCCGGCGACGGACTGCGAGCACCTGCTCGACGATCTCGGCCGTGGTTAGGTTCCGAACGAACCCCGACCGCCCGGTGGCGCAGAAGACGCACCCCATTCGGCAGCCGACTTGTGTGGAGACGCACGCAGTCATCCGCTGAGATGAGCGCATGATCACTGTCTCGATCGTCTCGTGATCCTTCAGGCAGAGCAAGAGCTTCGAGGTGTCGCTGTCATGACTGGTCTCTAGATGGAGAACACGCGGAGTTGTCCACGGAATCTGTGTGCTCAGCGAACGGCGAAGCGGCTTGGGCAGGGTGGTGATCTCCTGGTAGGAGGACACTTGGTCTCGAAAGACAGCCTGCCACAGCTGATGTGCGCGGAAGGCCGGCAACCCGTCTTTCACCAGGAGGTCGCGCAACGAATCGAATGGAAGGTCCAACAGGCTGAGACTAGTCATGAGCGGAGAGCAGGTTCAGGAACTCGTCCTCGGAGAGGATGCTGATGCCCAGCTCACGGGCGCGGGCGGCCTTGGAGCCGGGGTTGTCCCCGGCCACGAGATGATCGGTGGTGGAGCTCACCGTGCTGGTCACGGTTCCGCCGAGTGAGCGAACGCGCTCCGCCGCCTGGGCTCGCGTCATGCTGACCAACGTGCCGGTGAAGACCAGGCGGCGGCTCTGGAGTGGATGGCGAGGGGACGTCCCATACCCTACCGAAAGCACCGTCAGGCCAACACGCAGCAGGTCACGGAGGGCTTCCTGATTCCGAGGCTCCGCGAAGTACGAGGCCAGTGCATGGGCCGTCACTGGCCCGATCTCGGGAATTGCGGCCAAGGATCTCTCGGGCGCCCGGGCCAGTGCCTCCAAGGAATCGAACTCCCGCGCCAGAACTCGGGACAGATGCTGCCCGATCCCGGGGACTCCGAGCGCAAAGAGGAGGCGATCCATCGGCAGTCGCTTGGCGTTCTCCAACGCAGAGAGGAGCTGGGTCGACGATTTGGGGCCCATTCGCTCCAGCGACTGCAAGGCCTCACCGTCCAGGCGAAACAGGTCGGCGAGCGAACGCACGAGTCCCGTGTCGACGAGCTGTGCGATCAGTTTGGGTCCCATGCCGTCGATATCGAGCGCTCCCTTGGAGGAGAAGTGAAGAAGCGATTGCTTCAGACGGGCGGGGCATTCGGTGTTGACACAGCGGTGGGCGATCTCGTCTTCCGAGTGCAGAACAGCTGATCCACAGACAGGGCAGGCACGGGGCATGGTGAATGGCCTCTCGTTTCCTGTTCGCAGCTCTGGGAACGAGCGCACGACTCGGGGGATCACATCGCCTGCACGTTCCACCAAGACCGTGTCTCCCACGCGGAGGTCTTTTCGATGAACCTCCTCTTGGTTGTGAAGCGTCGCGCTGCTGATCGTCACGCCTTGGATCTTCACCGGCTGGAGGACGGCCACAGGGGTCAAGGTGCCTGTGCGCCCGACCGAGACGGTGATCCCCTCAAGATGCGTGATGCCGGTGAGCGCACGAAACTTGCCCGCAATCGCCCAGCGAGGACTCCGGCTCACAGCGCCCAACTGCCTGCGCTGGGAGAACGAGTTGACCTTCACAACGATCCCGTCCGCCTCATAGGGTAGCTCCTCGCGTTGCTGTTGTGCTGTCCGGTAGAAAGCCACGACCTGCTCGATCTCTGTGCACAGCGTATACCGCGGGTTCACCGGTAGTCCGTAGCGAGGAAGTGTCTCCAAAAGATGCTGCTGGGTTCGAATGCCGTCGCCTTCCATGCGCCCGATGTCGTAGCAGTACATGGTGAGAGGCCGCTGCGCTGCGACCCCTGGATCGAGCTGACGCAGTGTGCCCGCGGCGAGGTTGCGAGCATTGGCAAACGCAGGCAGGCCGTCACGTCGGCGTTGCCGGTTCAGTTCGTCAAACCCACGCTTGGGGATGAACACCTCACCGCGAACCTCCAGCAACGAGGGGATCGGGAGCTCCTCCGAGAAGAGGCGAAGCGGAATGGACCGCACGGTGCGCAGGGTGGCGGTGACGTTCTCACCGATTCGGCCGTCTCCCCGAGTTGAACCCGTGACGAGGCGGCCATCTCTGTACACCAACTCCACCGCCAAGCCGTCGAGCTTCGGCTCACACACGTACTGGACCTCGTCCTGATTCAGTGTGGATCGAACACGACGATCGAACTCGCGCAGCTCCTCCTCCTCCATTGCGTTGGCGAAGCTCAGCATGGGCACCGAATGCTCTACGGGCTCCAGCGAGGAGGACGGGGGGGGGCCGACGCGCTGCGTCGGCGAGTCGGGGGTGACCAGCTCTGGATGCTCCCTCTCCAACTGCTCCAGCCGTCGGTACAGCGCATCGTAGGCTTCGTCCGACAGCTCGGGGGCATTGCGCACATAGTAGAGATGGATGTGACGCCGGATCTCTGTCCGCAGCCGCTCGATCTCCTGGATTACCGAGGCCATGATCTCCACAGAGTGGCAGAAGAAGACACGCTGTGTCAATGCTCGTCTGGGCGGGGATCGCCGGGCGGCGTCGGTGAGGGGGGGATCGAACGCTGGTCCTCACGAAGAGAAACGGCAAGGGACTCCAGTTCGTTGAGCGAGAGGCCGGTGCCGCTCAAGAACCAGAACACATCATCGTGCTGGAAGAATGCCTCTACGGGCGCCATGCGCGGATCCACTCCGGGAAGCCGTTCCTCCCACAACGGGCGTCGATCATACAGACGGAGGCCGCTCCCTGTAGGGTCATCCTGTCCCTTCTCCGATAGGGACGCGCGCCAGCGCGCCATCCGCCGGGAGACGTAGTTGCCGACACAAAGATCGAGCTGGCTCGGCTTGTCCTGCTCGGAAGCATCCGATTCAAGCTTCAGATGGGCAACCACGAAAGCGCGCCCATGGTCTCGATCCAGACTCAGCTGTACGTCCCCTTCCCGGGCGGAGACGCCGCGATGCTGTAGAGACGCAAGCGAAAGCGGGAACGGAGCTGCCGACACGAGATCGTCTAGACGGACAGAGCTTTCCTCAAACACGCGCGCCCCCGAAGGTGGGGTGTAGCGGTGGAGCGATCCGAGATCGTCCAGCAGTTCTACCTCTCGGTACGAGATCTGCACCGGGACCCCCGGTCCGAGCACCTGCGCCGCGGGGGCATCGGGAGCTGGTGTCCAGGAGATGGATACTGGGAACATCGTCTGCGTATCGAACTCCACCGATGCCTTTAGGAGAGGGAACGTGGTCGTGGAGAGCAGGCCCACCCGATACGGGACCTTGGGCTTCAGCCCGATACGACGGGTGGAGCGATGCTCGCATGTGCTCTCACCGAGATCTCGGAGCAGATAGTCGTGGGTCAGACGCTCCAGAAACGCCAAATCGCCCAGTAGTGCAGTTCCCGGGATCGGCTCAAAGAGCTGCCGCCCGGCCTTGCGCAGGACGACCTGTGTGGAGGCATCGAAGAGCCATGTGTCGTAGCCATCGTGGTGGAAGCTCAGCTCGAGCAGCTCCTCGGAGGTCAGCTCCAGAAGCGAAGACAGTGTCGACTCCACCTCGGCCCAAGGGGTCTGAATGTTGTGATACTCGACTTGTAGAGACCGAGATCCAATGCATCGGATCGAGGCCTTCACCTCGATGTCGCCGGCCTGAACCGTCTGAACTCCGTGGAACCCAGCGCAGCGTTTCCATGTTGACTGAACCGTTTGCGCGAAGGATACCAAGTGTGTACTCATCTCGTGCGACTCACCTCTCGGAGTATACGAGATCCGACTGCTTGTTGACATACGAGGCATGTGCCGATCCTCCTGGCAGGACGCCCGGTCGGTCCGTGGGGCGATCATGCGGAAGGGTGACAGATGTCCTGTTCGCGATCACAAGCGCGTAGAGAAGTGTACTTGCGGGAGTGTTTTCTGCATCACAGGAGTGCACGAACACCGGTTGGGGGCAGAGATTCGTGCAATGATCCGAGAGAGGCGCAGGAGGACTGTTGCCTCTTGACGGAGTGGGAATCCTTCCTGTATTCATAGGTGGGGGTTCGCAGCAAACAAGGGGGCGGGGCTGTGGCATGGAGTGAGAACACCGATGTGCTGGATCGAGCAATGTTGGAGTGTTTGGCGGTTCTCGCCGCCGCCAATGGGCGTACGTTGGTGGAAGAGCTCAACGTGGCGGTGAAATCGTATGTCCTGCAGGAGTTCGCGGAGCAGGGACAAGATACCCTCGTCGAGAGGGCGTTCTGTGACCGTTCTGCCGCCCAGCGCCCCTAGTCAACCTCATTGCAGCAAACGTGGTAGCGGCCCCCATGGGTCTCCTGTGACATGATGCGATGACCGGGTACACTCCCGTGACCGTCTTGAGGGGGGATGCCCATGAGAACTGCCGGTCTTCTACTCTCCATTGCGCTTGCGGGAGTTGTACTGCTATCCCTGTTGGTTCCGGGTCCTCCAGCCGAACCGAAGCAGGCCCCGGAGTTCTCCTTGCGCAACCTGGAGGGCGAGCTCGTCGCACTGTCCGACTATCGTGGCCAGGTGGTGGTGCTTGACTTTTGGGCCACGTGGTGTACGCCGTGTCTCACCTCCTTTCCGGCGTTGCATGCGCTCCTGGAACCGTATGCGGATCAGGGGCTCGTGCTGATCATCGTGAGTCTGGATCGCAGTGAAGAGAGTGCCCGTGAGTACTTGGTTGAGAACGGGTACGGTACGGATCAGGTGTTGTGGGGATCCTTGACGCAAGCGAGAGCTGTACAGGAGCTGTACGGGGTGGTGGGCATTCCGCGAACAGTTGTCATCGACCGTGAGGGGTTGATCCGCTTCGCCGGACATCCCGATCGGCTTGACGAGCAGGTTCTTCGCGCTTGGCTGTAGGAGACGAAGCGGTTTCGTCGTGCGGACGGCATTCCGCGCGACTGCGTGTGCCACATGAGCTGGGCTTGGATCCGCGTGCTGACAGAGATGGAAGCGGATCTCTAGAGGGCAGCGGGCCAAGGAGCGCATGGACTCGCTCTCTCCAGCGTGCAAGCTCCGCTTCGTTGACGCGGTAGTGGATGAAGTGCCCGTCGCGGTGAGCGTCCAGAAGGTTGGCCTCCTTCAGGATCTTGAGGTGTTGGGAGACGGCGCCTTGGGTCAGTCCCAGCGAAGCGGCCAATGCGCCGACACACAGGTTTCGTCTTCTTAGGGCGACGAGGATCGCCAACCGTGTCTCCACGGAGAGGAGCTTGAGGTCTTGCGCGGTGTGGGGCACGTTCCCGTGGATCTCATCCTGGGTCTTCATCTCGACGGACCGAATGTATCGAACGGGATCCGTTAGGTCAAGCAGGCCGCAGCTGCGTTGCGTGTTGGGGCGTCTGCGCGTTAGACTGAGACTATGACATCGAAGGCAAACCAGGACTCCTCCATCGACCTGGCTGTTCCCTCTCTCGGGACGCCGTGCGTCCGATCTCCCCTGGAGCGATCGACGGTCCAGGGGGATCAGATCTACAACTATGTCGGAGGCGCACAGCGCGTACTCATGAACTCGTTGACCGACATCAGCCTTCAGGCTGAACGGGCGGTGGGGTTTGAGCGAGCCGGACCACGGGAGCATCTATACTTCTGTCCGGACGACCTCCATGTAGGGATTGTCACGTGTGGCGGTCTGTGCCCGGGCATCAACAATGCCATTCGGGCCGCAGTGCTCCAGTTGGTATTCGGGTACGGGGTGCGTCAGATCTGGGGATTCCGGTACGGGTTCGCCGGGATCAACCCGGAGGAGGGACTCGATGCCCTGCCGCTGACCGTGGACGCAGTGGACGGCATCCACTACGACGGGGGATCGGTTCTGGGGTCGTCGAGAGGTCCTCAAGAGCCTGCACGCATTGTGGATCAGTTGGAACGCATGGACATCCGGTTGCTGCTGGTCATCGGCGGCGATGGTAGTATGCGAGGGGCGCAGGCGATCTGCGATGAGGTGACGGCACGAAGCGCGGAGATCTCCGTTGTGGGGATTCCCAAGAGCATCGACAACGATGTGCCGCTGGTCGACAAGACGTTCGGCTACGAGACCGCATTCTCGCTTGCGGTGGAATCGATCCGCGCCGCTCATACCGAGGCGAGAGGCTACAGAAACGGTATTGGCATCGTTCGGCTGATGGGAAGGCATTCCGGATTCATCGCGGCCAGCGCGGCGGTGGCCGCGGGAGACGCCAACTTCGTGTTGATCCCGGAGGTCCCGCTTACGCTCCATGGATCCCACGGTTTCTTGGATGCGCTGCAGCAGAGGGTTCAGGCGCGAGCGCACGCAGTGGTCGTGGTGGCGGAGGGGACAGGGCAGGATCTGTTACGGGAGTCCGAGACACCTGCCGAGCGAGACCCGTCGGGGAACATTCGCCTTCTGGACATCGGGACGTTTCTTCGCCGGGAGATCGAGGAATACCTTCACCGTCGAGGCGTTCGTCACACGGTGAAGTACATCGATCCCAGCTACCTTATCCGGAGTGCTCCGGCGCTTCCGAGTGACGCGGTCTACTCATCGGACCTTGCGCGAAATGCGGTCCACGCGGGCATGGCCGGCCGAACGGGGCTGCTGATCGGCTCCTGGAACGGGGAGTATACTCACGTCCCATTGCGGGAGGTGGTGACACGAACGCGAACCGTCGATCTGGAAGGCGATCTCTGGCATGCTGTGCTGGAGAGCACGGGACAGCCAGCGCTCTGGGAGTAGAGGCTACCCTGTGTCGGTGGGCGACGGCGATCAATGATGAACAGCCGCGACAAGAAGAGTTCTTGGGGGTTCCTCCCCGACCGTGTGATCAAGCAGTGTGCGCGACTTGTCGTCGCCTTCCTGCTGGCAGGGGTCCTGACGTTCTCCATGACCGCGGAGGGGCTCCCTGTCGTTCTGATCTATGGGTTCCAACCGGTCCCCGGTGTTCGGCCGGTTCACCTCTGGGAGGCGATGGCGGAGCATCTCTCGGGCAGCGAGATCGCCCGGGTGGAGACGATCACCGTGGGCCGCGACCACGAGTTCTATCGTCTCGCTTCGGTCGATGATAGCAGACGGGACGTCTACTTGAGTCACGTCGCGCTGGCGTACGAGCCCACCTGGCGAGATCTCGGCGTCTACCTTGCGCGGTTTTCCCGCGAGATGACGGTCCTTCGATCATCCTACGATGTGATGGCATGCCATGTGGTGGCACACTCCATGGGCGGGCTTATTGCGAGGGCGTATGCGGAGAGCACAGAGGTCGGTCCGATCGGGGCGGCCCGTGAGACGGCGGAAGGAAGCGAAGTGCGAACGCTCATCATGCTTGCGACTCCGAATCACGGATGCCGACTGGCCTGGGCGGGCGAGCTGTTCACGGTTCTAGGGGAGCAGCTTGCCCCGGGGTCAGCGTTCCTACGATCATTGAACGAGCCGCGGTGGGCAGACGGGACGATCACCGCACTCAATCCGAAGGTGCGGTATGTCTCACTGGCGGGGCAGAGCTGTCTCGGCTGTGGCTTGCGGCTGGATCGGGACGAGTGCCTTCGTGCATGTGTGGATCAGGGGTTGGCCTGGGCGGGGTCCGACCTGGTGGTGATGATGGCTTCCGCGTATCTCCCGGGGGCCGAACAGTGTGCTCTGATCGGCTATGACCACGCCTCGATGTACCGTGACCGTGCGGTCGTGGAGATGATCGATCACGTCCTGTGCGGCGGACGGGTTCCGGCGGCCATCTTCAGACCGTCGCTTGAGGATTACAACCCGCATGAAGGAGATCCGTAGCCGGGGAGTCTCTCCGTGGCATCGCATGGGTTCATGGCTGGACCCGCTCGGGGTCCAACCGGCGCCGGTCCGTTGCCGACACCCGATGCGTCGTCTATACTCGCCGCAAGGCATGTCCAGGCAACGCCATCCAGCCTACGGTGGATGGCGTTGTTTCTTGAGGAGAGGGTATCCATGGGACTTCGGATCGCGATCATGGTCGGGTACCTGCTGGTGCTCCTCGCGATCGGTGTGTGGGCGAGGACACGGTCCCGCGCGAACCTGACCGACTACTTCGTGGCCTCTCGAGCCGTCTCGCCGGGTGTGCTCATCCTGACGATGGCGGCAACGAACTTCAGTGCTTTCACGGTCTTCGGATTTGCGGGCGCGGGCTGGGAGAGTGGATACGCCTTCTACCCGATCATGGCATTCGGCACAGGGTTCATGGCCGTGAGCTTCGTGTGGATCGGGTGGCCTGTGCACGAACTGGGCGTGGAACACGGACTGATCACCCCGGCCGAGCTCTTGCACTGTCTCACCGGGAGCCGAACGCTTCAGATCGTGTTCTTCATCGTGCTGACGGCGTTCACCTTGCCGTATCTTGCGATGCAGCCCATGGCAGCGGGGTACATCCTAGAGGCTCTGCTGGGCATCCCGTACTTCGCGGGAGCAGCGCTTGTCACAGGGATCCTTCTCCTGTACACGTTCCTTGGCGGTTTTCGAGGTGTCTCCTGGACGGATGCGTTTCAGGGAGGAGTGATGGCGACCCTTCTGTTGCTCGCGGTTGGGCTGATCGCTCGATCTCTTGGAGGGCTGCGTGCTGCGCACGAGACCGTGGCCGGATCCTTTCCGGGGCTTATGTCACGACCGGGACTGGACGGCCTCTACACGCCCGGAGTCTGGTTCGGATACCTTGCACTCTGGTTCCTCTGCGATCCATTGTTTCCCCAGTTGTTCCAGCGTTTCTATGCTGCACGTGGCCGGCGGGCGCTGGCCACCACCATGACGATATACCCTCTGTTGACCGGCGGGCTCTTCCTGCTGCCGGTTACCGTGGGAGTCCTCGGACGCATCACATTCCCGACACTGCCGGATGGTGTTTCCCCGGATCAGATCATGCCCTTGATGCTCGCGGCTCACGTATCTCCAGTCATGGAGGCACTGGTGCTGACCGCAGCGCTGGCGGCATTGATGTCGACCTTGGACTCGCAGCTTCTCACGCTATCCTCGATGTTCGTCCGGGATGTGTGGTATCCGCTCACGCAGCGTGGTGCTTCAAGACGAGAACTCGATGCGGCCCCACGGGAGATCCCCGTGGGGATCGGAAAGGGGTTCGTGATCCTGTTGGCGCTCGTCGGCTTGGCGATCGCCTACCATCCGCCGGCCTCATTCCGCATCCTGGCTACGCAGACGTTCACCGGACTGGCGGTGCTGTTTCCTGCGTTGGCAGCTACGCTGTACTGGAAGCGTATGAACCGCTGGGCGGCGGTCGCATCGATCCTGGTGGGAGAGGGGCTAGTGGCCGTGGACGCGACGGTGGGTCTGCCGAGGTTCGGGACGCTCTCGGTGATCCCGATTGTCGCTGCGAGCGCTGCAGTCCTGCTTCTGGGCAGTCTGTTGTTTCCGTCTCATTCCATGCAGCCTCCTTGTCCCGAGAGGCCCCGGATGGGAGCTCCTTCGGGTCGATGGATCGCTGTATTTGCGTTGCTGTTTGTACTGGCCAATGACGGATGGAACTGGGCAAGCAGCGCGCGGCTTCTCCTGGGATACCCCGGGTGGGTCTGGTGGAGCCTGCTGTTGTGCGTGGCCACGGCAGCCGCGTTCGGTCTGTGGGCTCGCGCTCTGTCCCGACCACGAGACATGGGATAACAGCTCGCGGTCTTCTCCTCGGTACGGGCAACACGCCCTCTCACAGTCCCCATGAGAGCGGAATGAAAGGTGAGGTTCCTCGTAGAGATGGCTCGGGGCTCAACATGGATCTGATACCCCGACGTCGGTTCGTTCTGAGGTCCAGGAGATGAAGAAGCGATTGCCCCGTCGAGGTTACCTGCCGCAATCAGGGACTGGATTTGGTCTCCAATGTCTCCCAGCGGGCGTAGAGATCGGAGACCCGGCGCGCGGCTTCCTCCCGTCTCTCGAATGCCTCATGCAGCCGGGCATGGTCACGGGCGAGGTTGGCTTCGTTCAGGCACTCGTCGAGCCGTTCCAGGCAGGCCTCGGCACGGAGGATCTCGTGTTCGATTTCGGCAAGCTCTCTCTTCTCGTGGTAGGTGAGCCCCACGCAGCGAGGAGGCTCTCTAGGCGTCGGAGTCGGGGCTCGCGGGACCAGCTGTCCGGGCGTGTCCTCTGACGCGGTCTCCCTTGACCGCTGCTCCGCTTCCATCCACTGGAGAACGCCGGCGTAGGTCCCCCAGTGTCCGTTGCCGTGAAGCCCAATCAGATCTGTACAGACTCGATCGAGCATGTGACGGTCATGGGTGATCAGGACGACGGCACCTGGAAAGGAGACAAGAGCGTGTTCGAGGATTTCAATCGAAGAGATGTCAAGGTCATTGGTGGGCTCGTCGAGAAAGAGAACGTCAACGGGCTCACGCATCATCGTCGCCATCAGCACCCGTGCCTGCTCTCCTCCCGAGAGTTCGCCGAGAGGCATAGACAGCTGATCTGGACAGAACCCAAACCGCTTCGCCCAGGCAATGACATGGGTGGGGCGCCCGGGGACGGTGACGATGTCCCCCATGGGGGCAAGCGCTCGACGGAGCGACTCACTCGGATCGAGCTGAGCACGATGCTGATCGAAGAGCGCGTGACGTAATGCATACGCAGGCTGAACGCGCCCCTGATCCGGCGGTGTGTCGCCGGTCAGAACCTTCAGCAGCGTCGTCTTCCCGGTTGCGTTGTTGCCGACGATGCCCAGCCGTGTGCCTCGTAGGATGCGGACGTCAAGCTGGGAGAACAGAAGACGCCCCCCCAAGGTTTTCGTTACCCCCTCGGCAACGATGAGATCCTGCGTCTGGCGATGGGAGGCGCTAAAAGAGAGGGAAACGTCCTGTACGAGCTTCCCTCTTTGGGTGTGGGCGGACAGTTGATCAATCTTCCGATGGGCTTGATCGACTCTGTGGCTCGCCTTGCTGGATCGTGCACTGGGGCCTCGGCGAAGCCACTGAACCTCACGCCGGACCTCGTTGGCCAGGGCGGCACGCTCGTGATCGAGCGAGCACAGCACCTGCTCGCGCTGTTCCAGGAAGTCGGAGTATCGGCCTCGGACGTTGAGGACTCCGGTTGGATAGCGGGGATCGATCTCGATAATGCGGTTGGTGACGCGTTCGAGGAAGTAACGATCGTGTGTCGTGACGATGAACGAGAACCTAGCGCGCTCAAGGAAACGCTCTAGCCACCCGATTCCGTCTAGGTCAAGATGGTTGGTCGGCTCGTCCATGAGCAGACAGTCGGGCTCCTGCACGAGAAGCGCCCCCAGCGCGGCTCGCTTTCTCCACCCGCCGGAAAGCGTGCCGATCCGGCTCTCCGGATCGGCGAACCCCAGCCGTCGGATCATCTTCCGAACTCTCAGGACGGGCTCGTGCTCTTCCAAGGGAAGGTCCTTCAACGCATCGAGCAGGGTCCGCTGCAACGTGGCATCTTGCTCAAGCGGATCGACCTGGGGAAGGTAGCCGACGATGGCGTCCTTGCGTCGGTCGACGCTCCCCTGATCCGGGGCATCCTCTGCGGCAAGAATGCGGAGCAAGGTCGACTTTCCCGCGCCGTTCGGGCCGATCAAGCCGATACGATCCCCGTCTTGCACGGTGAACGACAGCTGCTGGAATAGCATGCGCGCGGCGGCAGACTTGCCGAGATCACGAACCGTCAGGATCGCCAAGTTGTCACCTCCAGACTCTCTTCCTCATCGCTGGGTGGGGGTTAGGGACCCGCTTGAGGAGTGCGCCGTCACGAAGCCAGGGCGTGGCTATTTTAGCGCCGCGACTGTTTTGAACGGACGATCGGGACGAAGGGCTGTGAGGACGTCCATGTCCTCAGGCTGTAGCTCGTCGCGGACGAGACGATCCAGCAGCTCCCCCAACCCCGGTCCCAGCATGAACCCATGACCGCACAGACCGATGGCCACGGAGTACCCGTCGACGGTGGGTGAGTCTCCCACCAGGGGGGCCCCATCGGGGGTCATCGGATAGAGCCCGCGCCAGGTTCTTCGGACGCGAAGCCCGGCGAGCTTGGGGATCAGTCGCATCATGCGACGAGCTGCCAGTGGAAGGAACCCCGAGGTCTCACGGCAGTCCATACCATGCGCCAGCGGACGCGGCGTCAGTGAGAACAGCAACTGCCCTGTGGCTAGCTGGAAGAAGTAGCAGTTGGCCGAGTCCTCACCGGGGCGAATGTCGACGATCATCGGGTCAAGAAATGGCGCTACCGGCTCGGTGATCCCAGCCTCATGGGCATCGGGGTGGATCGGGTGGTCCTCTCCGACCATCTCTCCGATGGCGGCGGCCCACGCTCCGGCGACATTGATGACCCTCGGTGTCTCGTAGGTGCGACGGTTGGTGGTGACGGATCGGACGGCTCCGTTCACACAATCGATTCCAGTGACCGTCTCGCCGAAGCGGAACTCTGCGCCGGCGTGGCGGGCCTGAGTGTAGATGGCATGCCCCAGGAGAAGGGGAGAGCAGTGACCGTCGTCGGGGGAAAAGGTGCCTCCGCGCAACCCAACTGGGTTGAGCGCAGGGACTCTGCTCAGAAGCTCCGAGCGATCCAGCCAGTCGATCGATAGACCGCTTCGCTGCTGAACGGCCAGGAGACTCTTGAGAAGCTGCTCTTCACGCGTTCCATACGCGACAAAGGAGTACCCACCCGCTCTCCACTCGATGTCCTGGCCGTGGACCTCTTGCCAGGTCGATGCGACCTCCAACGATCGTAGGCAGAGCCGGATCTTGGCGGGTTCGGAGTGGGTCGCCCGAATACCACCGATCGCTGCCTTGTGAGACCCTTGACCGGGACTGAATCGGGCGTCAAGGACCAATACCCGAAGACCGGATCGAGCCATGCACCAGGCTGCCGGAATGCCAGCGCTTCCTGCGCCGATTAGGATGACGTCGTACGCGGGAAGGCTCACTTGGGTCCTCCTCCTTCATGCGGGGACGAAGAGGACCCTCCGGGCGCACTGGATGCGAAGGCGCCCAACGGAACCTCCATGAACAGCGGGCGCGGCACCCCTTGGATCACCTCATCGGAAGGGACACCGCACTCTCGGAAGAGTCTCAGGATCAGCGTCTGGCAGGTCTTCCCGCCACAGGCGCCCATCCCCGCGCGGGAGAGCGTCTTGATCTCGTTCAGATCGCGATGGCCTGCAAGGATCAGCGAGCGGATCTCGCCAGCGGTGACGCGCTCGCATCGGCACACAATGTCCGTGTCACAGAGCGAATCAGCCTCCTCAGGGAGCGGTTCGCTCGCCCAGGGACTCTGTAGACGCAGGCCAGCGACCTGCTCGGCGGCCTCCCGTGAGGTCCAGATCTGGATCAGTGCCGTGCCGTCGCTCCGGGCATCGGAGAGGACGCGGTGCACGGGAAACTCCCCCACGGCACGACCCTCCGCATCCATCGCGAGGACCTGCATCCCCTTCCGAACTCGATCCGTGCCGAACTCCAGCGGCACGGTGACCAGGGGACGTTCCGGGTCTGTTCGCGTGTCGACCAGTGAGATTGCCAGGCCGGGGCAGACGGAGACGCACTTCATACAGCCGATGCACGCCTTCTCACTGTCTCGGTATTGCGGGAGCTCCCGGATGTCGAGCGGATCGATGTGGATGAGCCCCTGGGGACAGACCGATGCACACGGATCGCAGGGGATCTTCTGGGTGCAGTGAAACACGGGGAAGACGGTCTTCATCGTCTCTTCTAGAGGTCCTGTCTTCTTCGGCGTGCCGGGAAGGCGTGGACTTCGACGCAGGATCTCTCCTGGACGACTCTTGAGAATGTCGGACGTACGTTGCCATGCGTCGGGAACGGGCTCCGTCGTCATCCCCAGGTCGAGAGCAATCTGACGTCCAGCGATTCGCCCGGCGAAGATGGCCGCTGAGGCTTCTGCGATCTCCGCGGCGTCGCCAGCGGCATACACGGGTAGGCCCGCGCGCTGGGCAGAGTGAGTGAACTCATCCACCGGATCCAGACCCACTGCAATGAGTACGGTGTCACATGCGAACCTCTTCTCGGTCCCCGGGACGGCACGGAACGAGGGATCAACCTGCGCGATTGTGACAGACTCAACCTCCCCGGTACCATGCGCGGAGAGAACCGTGTGCGATGTGTAGATGGGAACGCCCATTCGACACAGCTTATCCCGGTGGACCTTGTACCCTCCACAGACAGGAAGCGCCTCAGCCAGTCCAATCACATCGATCCCCGCTTGCAGTGCATGGTACCCTGCGATCAGCCCGACATTTCCCCCTCCTACGATGAACAGCCGATCGGACGCCTTGACCAGATCCCGGTTGACCAGTGTCTGAAACGCCCCGGCACCATACACTCCGGGCAGCGTGTTCCCCGGGAAGACCAGAGAGCGCTCTCTGGCGCCGGTGGCGACCAGCAGGACTTGGGGGCGGATCCGCGCGTACCGGTGCTCTCGGAGGACGCCGACGACGCGATCACTGAACACGGCCAGCGCGGTGGCGTTGAGCCAGACGGACACCAACGGTTGCTGGAACACTTGTCTCGCCAGGCGCGCTCCGATCTCGATCCCTCGGGTCCCGGCGAACACTGCATCCGCGGACCCGAAGAATCGGTGGGTCTGGAGCACCAGTTTTCCGCCCAATCGGTCCTTGTCGTCCACCAGCAGGACCTTGACACCGAGGGAGGCGAGCTCGATGGCCGCGGACAATCCTGCCGGTCCACCTCCTAGGATGAGGACGGGAACATCCAGGATGTCCGGTGGGTCAATCTCCAGAGGATCCGCAGAGTCAGGGAGGGAGGGGAGTCCGTCCATGGATTGAACGGACATGCCGGGCTGAGCGATCGTCATACACGCTTTGACGGGAATGCCATCGGCCACCACCAAGCATTGGGAGCATTGTCCGTTGGCACAGAAGATGCCCTGTGTGGACCCGTCCTTGGGATGCCGTCCGAACACCCGAATCCCCGCCGCCATCAGGGCAGAGGAGAGGGTCTCGCCGGGCAGTCCAGGGACCTGGATTCCGTCAAAGCGAAAGGAGAATGGCTTGTCCGTTCTCGATGGCAGGATCGGGTGCTGGTGAATCCGCTTCATGGCGCGGGACTCCTTTCGGGGGCGGTCGCAGCCGGAGGTGAAGGGGGAAGATCGATGAACCGTTGACTCACGGCCATCAGAACGGCCGCGCCCGCGCTTGGTGATGTCTCGTACCCATGCGACTGCGACGCGAGGATACGATAGCTGTCTCCCGGCGACAACGCGTACTCTTCCGCTTCGACGTGGAGCGTGAGCCTTCCGTGGAGAACATACCCCAACTCAGATCCCAGGTGGATCGCGTCGAACTGCCGACAATCCGGCGGAAACTCAGCGATGAGCAGCTCCTGGATCGCTTGGTCGGGCAGCTGTCCCGACAGATACTGATAGGAGACCGGAGATCCACCGATGCGAAGATGGAGCTGCTGATCCGCCAGGGTGATCACAGAAGGACGATCGGCCAGCGGGCGATTGCTGGAGAACAGTGACTCGATGGGAAGCTCCAGACCTCGACAGATGGCGGACAGGGAGACGATCGACAGGGAGGTGAGATCGCGCTCGACCTGAGACAGAAACCCAGGAGAAAGGCCGCTTCGTGATGACAACATCTCCAGGGTCCAGCCCCGGCCCTTGCGGGCGGAGCGAATGCGACGGCCGAGGTCCTCCATGTCTTTTAGTATATCGAAAAGGAGTTTAGAGATTCAACGAAGTGAGGTCGCCATGGCCGACGGAGCATGGAGATGGGCACGCGGGCCCCGTACACTTGCCGCTGCAACCGAGAGGAGGAATGATGGATCAGGAGAGGCTTGCGTTCTTCGGATCGTACATGTCAACGATCTGTCCGACCGGATATGAGGAAGAGGCGACGCGTGTCTGGTGCGAGGAGGCATCGGCATTTGCGGACCGAACGTGGACGGATCTTCACGGCAACGGGTTTGCCGTCGTGAACGAGGCGGGAAGCCCGCGGATACTTCTTGCCGGACACACCGATGAGATCGGACTGCAGATTAGCTATATCGACAAGGAGGGCTATCTGTTCTTCCGGGGACTGGGGGGCTGGGACCCTCAGATTCTCCCCGGACAGCGGGTAAGGATCAGGACAGCGACGGGCATCGTGTCGGGGGTGATCGGGAGGAAGCCGATCCATCTTCTCAACGAGGAAGAGCGGAAGAAGGTCGTGAAGCTAGACGATCTCTGGATCGACATCGGGGCATGTGATCAGCAGGAGGCGGCGACGTTGGTCGCGGTCGGAGATGCCGCGGTGGTGGAGTATGGGTTCGCTGAGCTGAGAAACGGCCTGATCGTCGGCCGCGGACTGGACGACCGCGTGGGCGCTTTCACCGTGCTGGAAGCTGCTCGCCTGGCTGCGCAGTTCTCGCCGAGCGCGGCGATCTACGCCGTGGCTACGGTCCAGGAGGAGATCGGCGTACGGGGTGCTACCACGGCAACCTACGGGGTGGACCCGAAGGTGGGCATCGCGGTCGATGTGGGATTTGCCACGGATACGCCGTCCTTGGATGCGGAGAAGAAGCGGATTGGAGAAGCCAAGATGGGAGGGGGGCCGATCGTCACGCGCGGTCCGAACGTAAACCCGAAATTGTACCGTCTCTTCCAGGCAGCCGCAGAGACGAATGGGATCCCATACCAAGTGAACGGACATCCCGGCGCGACCGGCACAGATGCTCGAGCCATTCAGCTGAGCCGGGCCGGCGTAGCGACCGGCCTGGTACAGATCCCGAGCCGCTACATGCACTCTCCGTCGGAGATCGTGCATGTGGGAGACGTGGAGAACGCAGCTCGTCTGATCGCGCATACCATTGCCAAGATCGATGATCAAACGGATCTGATCCCGGGAGTGCGCTGACGCGGTGAGGATTGCACTCAGCCCCTGCTTTGAGTACATTGATCATGTTGGGGAGCTCATCACCGGGCTGAGAGGAGGACAACCCTCGACCCATTGAACCTGATCTGGATAATGCCAGCGCAGGGAGATCGACCGGATCTTCGGTCTGTCAACGTTCGCGCCTTCTCTCGACCGACACATCGGGCTCCTCGCTAGGGGGAACGTGTGGAACGGATACTGATACTCGCCAACGGCGAGTGGGGCACGGCCGAGACAAACCGTCTGCGGCTGGAGAAGTGGGCGGCCGATGCAGACCATGTGATTGCCGCCGACGGCGCGATTGATCGTGCACGTGCCTGGGGTGTGCGGGTGGACACGTTGATCGGCGATCTGGACTCGGTGCTCCATCCGGAGGACCTGAAGCCACAGCTGCTCGATCTGGAGATCATCCGATATCCGAAGGAGAAGGACAGCACCGATCTTGAGCTTGCTGTCGAGTGGGCGTTGGATCGGTCTCCGGAACAAGTGACGCTCTTTGGGGCGACCGGCGGACGCATCGACCACACCATGGCGAATCTTGCGCTATTGGAGCGAGGTTTACATGCCGGCGTTCCGATGCTGCTTGTCGACGGAAATGAGACGGTTCGGTTGCTCCAGCAGCAACTCGTCCTCAACACGGCTTCGGTCGGCGATCGCGTCTCGCTGCTGCCGGTTTCGCTGTTTGTCACGGTCTCCTGTGAAGGTCTGCGCTACCGGCTGGTATCGGAAAGGCTGTTTCGGGGGTGGGGACGGGGGGTCTCGAACGCGGTGACAGAGTTACCGGTGCGCATCTCTGTGGATACGGGCGTCCTCGCTGTCGTTCATGCGGCGAGAGGGCCTGCGGAGCCATAATGGGTCGCTGTGTTCAGGGACGATGCTGGGGGACGAAGTGGCTCGATCGAGGGCCTGTCCGTTGGCTCTTGAGCATGGCATGCTTCGTCTTCCTATGGTATGCGGTGATCTGGGTCTTCCGGTTTCCCGGCTACGTTCTGCCGACCCCACACGCGGTCGCCCTGACGATTCATGGGGATGCAAGCATGCTGCTACGCCACATGCTGAGAACGGGGTTCGAGGCCGTGGTCGGCCTTGCGATTGCGCTGATTCTTGGGGTTGTAGTGGCTCTCAGTGTGCACCGGTTCCGCCTGATCCGGTATCTCACCGTGCCGCATCTGGTTCTTCTGCAAGCGGTCCCACTGATCGCGGTGGCTCCGGTGATTGTCGTTTGGTTCGGTTTTGGAGCATTGGCCAAGATTCTGGTGGTAACGTTCGTCTGTTTCTTTCCTGTGGCCGTGAATGCATTGGAGGGGTTCCAGTCCGTGGATCCGCTGTATCGCGATCTGCTGGAGACTTTCGGCGCGTCGCGCTGGGCTCGCTACTGGCACCTGTACCTGCCCGCGAGTCTTCCCGGGATCAACTCCGGGGCGAAGATTGCTGCCACGTACTCCGTCCTGGGCGCGGTGATCGGGGAGTGGCTGGGGGGATCCGTGGGCATTGGCGTCTACATGACGCGAGCCCAGCGGTCATTCCGCAACGATCGACTGTTCGCCGCGATCGTCTTGGTCATGCTGATGAGTTTGGGCTTGTACAAGCTCGTGGAGGCCGCGGGTGAGGCGGCGACTCCGTGGATGAGGAGGATGCGAAATGAGTAGATGGATCGCAGGATGGGTGATCCTCGCGGGATGGCTCTGCCTGTCGCTGGCTTTCGCGGTGGCGGAGCCGGTTCGGATTGCCTTGGACTGGACACCCAACACCAATCACACGGGAATCTTCGTGGCACAGTCAGAAGGGTATTTCGCCGAGGAGGGGCTGACGGTGGAAGTCATCGAGATGGGGCCCGGCCTGGGCGTCCATCTGGTGGCGAGCGGGCAGTGCGAGTTCGCCGTGTCCATGCAAGAGGAGATCACCATGGCGCGTGCCCAAGGCATGCCCGTCGTGTCGGTCGCCGCGCTGTACCCGCACAACACGTCCGGATTCATGGCGCCGGCCGAGCTCGGCATCGAGTCGCCCATGGACTTCGAAGGGCTTCGCTATGGCGGATGGGGTCAGGACTTCGAACGAGCAATTCTCCGAACCGTGATGGAGGCCGATGGTGCCGATCCGGAGAGCGTTCAGATGGTCGACTTGGGGATGCTCGACGTTCCCGTGGCTCTTCAGAGAGGGTTCGCGGATCTCTTCTGGGTGTTCTTTGGGTGGCAAGGGGTACAGGCGCAGCTTCTGGGCATCGAGTTCACGTACCTCCCGCTGGCGCAGCTGGCGGAGGCGCTCGACTACTACACACCGCTGATCGCCACCTCGGAGGCGATGATCGCGAAGCATCCCGAAATCGTCGCACGGTTTCTCCGTGCAATGGCGCGCGGATACGTGTTCGCGGCGCGCGAGCCAGAGGCCGCGGCAGAGGCCTTGCTTTCATTCGCTCCGGAGCTGGATCGCGACCTGGTGTTGGCGTCACAACGATGGCTCTCCGATCACGGCGTGCATGATCTGGACCTCTGGGGATGGCAACGACAGGGGATTTGGGCGGTGTTCTCGGAGTGGGCACACCGACATGGACTCATCGAGTCCCCCATTCATGCCGAGGATGCCTATACCAATGAGCTTCTTCCCGGCGAAGGTCCGTCTTGAGCCAGCGCCTCACCGTTTGCGGGCTGCACAAGTCATTCGGATGCCTGGAAGTGCTGCGTGACGTTGGCTTCACCCTGGACCGCTCCGAGTCGTTGGCCGTCGTGGGACCGTCGGGCTGCGGGAAGACGACCCTGCTGCGGATTCTCCTCGGCCTGGAGTCGCTGGACGCCGGATGGTTTTCGCAGACCCTCGATCGTACGGGGTATCTTCCCCAAGGTGCACAGCTGTTTCCCTGGAAGCGCGTGATGGAGAACATTGAGCTCCCGCTGCAGCTCCAAGGTGTGCGGAGGAAGATCCGACGGGCTGCCGTTCGCGCACATCTGTCCGTGTTCGGGTTGGAGGGGTTCGAACGCTCATACCCCTACGAGCTCTCCGGGGGGATGCAGCAACGCGTCGCGCTATTGCGCGCAGTGTCGGCGGGGGCCCGGACGCTCCTGCTGGACGAGCCATTCGGGGCTCTCGACACAGTGACCAGGCAACGCCTGCAAGACTGGCTGCTTGAGGTGTTGGCCCGGGTGCGGTGCTCGCTGGTGTTCGTGACGCACGACCTGGAGGAGGCGGTGGTGCTGGCCCAGAGGATTGTCGTTCTCAGTGAGCGGCCGGCGGAGGTTCTGGGAGAGATCTCCGTCAAACTATCGTCCCAGGAGCGGTCCGACCGCCTGTCGGAGGCATTCTTGCGGGCGAGGCAGTCACTGGTCGATCTCATCCTCTCTCGGTCCTCCGGCCGTCGAGGTGTTGACGCGGCCGTGGAGGGGGTACAGGAGCAAGGGACGCCGGCAGGGCGCTCTATTGTGGTCTCCAAGGGAGCGAACGAAGACGACCTGCTCGCTTGACTTCATCCTTCCGGGGACAGTACGATCCACGGCATGGCGGGCAAAGAGGCATTCTTCTTCATCATCAACCTGATCGCAGGACAGGGACGATGCAAGGAGATCTACCCCAAGATCAAGTTGGAGCTGGATCGGCGGAAAGTCGAGTACGACCTCCATTTCACCAACGAACCGTTGGAAGCGGTCGGAGTCGCCAAGATGGGCATCGACGCGGGGTTCTCGCGTGTTGTGGCCATGGGAGGCGATGGCACGATCAACGAGGTGGTGAACGGTCTGCTGGGATCGGACGCGGTGCTCGGCGTGGTGCCCGCGGGCACGGGAAATGACTTCATCCGCATGTTGGGCATTCCTGCTGACCCCATCCAGGCACTTGATGCCTTGCTTCGTGGTGTTCCACGAGCCATCGACCTGGGCAGGGTGGGGGATGATCGCTGTTTCATCAATGGTTTGGGGATCGGCATCGATGCCCAGGTCGCGCGCGATGTGCTCCGGATGGAGGGACGGCGAGGATCGATGGCCTACATCTCGGCCGCGATTCGTCAGATCTTCCGTTTCAAGGCATTCTCAGTCACGGTGAACACACCCGAAGAGCAGATGGAGCTTTCGTGTCTCTCGGTCGGGGTGGCCAACGGCATCTACGCAGGGGGAGGGTTTCGGTTGGCGCCGATCGCAGATATCCATGACGGCCTATTGGATCTGTCGGCTGTGGGGGACTACGCGACCCTGGAACGTTTGGTCCGCCTCCCACGCGTGCGCGCAGGAAGACACGTGACATGGAAGCGGGTTACGTATCGACAGACGCCCGAGGTCACGCTCGCGTCTTCTTCGAACCTGATCGCACACATGGATGGAGAACCGTATCGACTGCCGGGAACGACGTTCACGGTTTGTGCAGTTCCTGAGGCACTGCGGGTATTGGTCCCTCCGCCGCCTACGCCCGCCTGAACCGCTTGTCCAACGCTTCCTTCGAGTAGCTGATGATGACGGGCCTTCCGTGAGGACAGTTGTAAGGGTTCTCCATGGTCATCAGCTCGTCCACCAAGGCCTGCGCTTCGACCAAGGGGATCGGTTCGCCTGCCTTGATGGCTGCGCTGCAGGCGAGCTGACTGAACAGGCGTGCGTATAGTGCCTCACTTGTGTTCCCGCGCTCGGAGAGGACATCCACCAGCGCCTCGATCAGCTCATCGAATCCGCGAAGGGACTGGTCCACGGCCAGCACCTGCGGAAACTCCCGCAGGAGAAACGTCCCGCCTCCAAAGTCGTCCAGCACGACGCCGATCTCTGCAAGCTCGTCCAGATAGGAAGTGACGACCGTGGCCTGTTCGAAGGACAGCTCAATGCGCGCGGGGAGAAGGAAGACCTGTCGTGCGATCCCTGAGGGCCACTCTCGCTGAAGGCGCTCGAAGAGGATTCTCTCGTGAGCGATGTGCTGATCGACCAGATCTAATCCGTCCGGGGTTTCCACCACCAGGTAGGTTCTGTGGATCTGCCCGAGCACGCGTGCGTCTCCGGCAAGGCTCACTTTCTCCGTTACTTGGAGGTCGCGGGAGCGCTGGATCTCACGGACTAAGTCCAACCCCATCTGCTGACGCGAAGCCTGAGGGTCTCGAGAGGGCCTCGTGGACTCAGGCGCAGCGCCCCGCTCCGCTGCGGGCCCGGAGCGAGACGCCAAGGAACCGACCACCATGCGGCTGGACAGGGCGCGTTGGAGCGCAGCGGAAACTGCATCTTGAACCTGACGTGGATGGGAGTAGCGAACCTCTTCCTTTCTTGGATGGACGTTCACATCGACCTCGGAGAGGGGGACACGGAGATAGACGCAGGCGATGGGGAAACTCCCGCTGCGCAGGATCCCACGGTACGCGCTGGAAAGCAGGAACGAAAGCCCCCGATCGAACACGGCTCTTCCGTTGACGGCGAAGAGCTGGTCACGACGCGTCCCCCGCCGAAGATCCGGACGGCTGATGTAGCCGGCAACCTCGATGTGGTCTCTCGTCAGGTCAATGGGGATCATCGCTTCGGCGACGTCAGGTCCATAGATCTGTGCGATGCGTTCGAGCGGGCTTGCCACACGCGGCGCGTCCAGCACATCACGGTCTCCATGTCTCACTTTCCAGCCTACCTCCGGACGCAGCAGGGCGAGCCGATGAACCATTCGGTTGATGTGCAGGGTCTCAGTTCGATCGCTTCCCAGAAATGCCCGGCGAGCGGGGAGATTGTGGAAGAGATCTCGGACCTCGACAGTGGTTCCGCGAGCACGAGCCGCGGGTCGGATCTCGAGGACGCGGCCCTGTTCAGCGATCAGTTCCTGGGCGCCGTCCTCCTCTCCGGCACAGGTCTTGATCAGAAGACGGGAGACGGCGGCAATGCTTGCCAACGCCTCTCCCCGGAACCCCATGGTCGTGACTTGGTAGAGATCCTCCTCGCGCGTGATCTTGCTGGTGGCATACCTCTCCACGGCCAGCGTCAAATCCGAGCTGCTCATGCCGAACCCGTCATCGCGGACCGAGATCAGCGACTTGCCTCCGTCGACGGTCCACACGTCGATGCTCTCGCTCTTAGCATCGAGGGCGTTCTCGAGAAGCTCTTTGATCACCGAGGCGGGCCGGTCGACGACTTCCCCCGCCGCAATCTTCTGGGTGAGGTGTTTGTCAAGACGCTGGATGGCCATGAAACTGAGCCTACCAGATCTCACAAATCCGGGCAATGCGCTTGTCTTCCCGGGCCGTTGTCGGCTATCGTTGCGTGACCACTATGCACACCATCCGTATGCTTCGCCGGACCCTAGGGCTCTCGAGCGACAATCAGGTCCGAAACCGAATGGACCAGATCAAGGACCTGCTGGCCGACCATATCCGACGAGGGCCGAACAATCAGGTCTTCCTGACCGACCCTGGGCTCGGTTTGCTGCGCAGGCTCCAAGAATTGCACGAAACGGGATTAACGTTGACGGAGGCGAGCAGCGCTCTCAGAGTAGATGCACTATATACACTATATGCAAAGAGTGATGGTGAGGGCGGTTTAGGACTAAACAGCAGGAAACCGGAAGATGCTGGGCCGGTGTTTGCTGCAGAACGCGTGATTGCTGAACTCGAGAAGCTGCGCGAAGAGATGGCGCAGCTCTCGAATCGGCTCGCCGCGGCCGAGGACCAGACAACACAGAGGCCGGAGGCCTCGCGTTGGTGGCTGGAGCTACGGGAGGACGTAGATGTCACTTAGGGTTCCGATGCAGGGAAACGATCGGTTGGCGCGTGTTGTGGCCGGGATCAACGGATCAGAAGAGCTGTCCACGCTATGGAGCAGTGCAAACATCACGGCCATTGACCGCATGGGGATCAATGATCACGGCCCGGTGCACATTAAGATCATGACCAATATTGGGCTGAAGCTGCTTCGGCTATTGGTGCAAGGGGGCGTCCAGCCGAGCGTGGTTCAGCATCATGGCCTCGAAGGAACGGACGCGGAAGTGGTCGTGGTCATGGCCT
>CAZQHD010000001.1:34024-52389 GCA_964593295.1 uncultured Thermotogae bacterium
CTGCGTGCTGCATGACATTGGGCATGTGATCCATCGGGAAGCGCACGAGCTGCTCTCTCTCATGCTAGCTCCCCCTCTGATTGAGGAGATCCTCTCCCCCGTCTACGAGGCGCGCGCGCGGACGATTCTGAAGGGAGAGATCCTCCATGCCATCTACGCCCACCAGCGGGCCATCGAGCCGCTGACGCTTGAGGCGGGGGTGGTCAAGGTCGCGGATGCGTTGGACATGGAGTCGGGACGGGCGCGAATCCCCTTCAAGACCGGAGCCCCGACCATTCACTCGGTCTCTGCCATGGCGATCCAGAAGGTGCGTCTCGATCGTGGCAGCGTTCGGCCGATCAAGATCTCGATCGAGATGTCCAACTCGGCGGGGATCTTCCAAGTGGATACGCTGTTGCGTGAGAAGCTTCGCAACTCCACGCTTGCGCCGTACGTCGAGGTGATCGCGGAGGTGCTTGCCGAGGAGAAGAAGATCCTCCATCAGTACTCGATCGACTCAGAGGTACCCTAGACGGTTCCATCAGGTGTGAGGGGCTCGTTGTGTGGCGGGGGCGCGGTGGCCTGTCTGTGCTCGGCGGCCTGAAGGACAAGAGGAAACCTTCAAAACCACGTTGCTTTAGCTCCCTACAGAGTCCGTTCGCAACAAAAGTACCCTTTTGTTGCGAAGCTTGTCCCTTCGTATGAGCGATGCCCTGCGTAGGCTGTCGACGTGCGAAAGGAGAGAGATGCCCCTAGAGATCACTCATGAGGACTTCCTCACGCCGAGTCAGGTTCTGGCACTGAAGGCACACTGTCGAGCCACCGCGCAGCAGGCCCTGGCGCAAGGGGCGAAGCGCGAGGTGCGTGACTGGGCTATGCTGCACGTGGCGTTGGATGCCGGGCTTCGCGTCTCCGAGTTGTGCGATCTGGAGATCCGAGACATCATCCTTGACCGAGCGCATGCATCGATCATTGTGCGAGATGGAAAGGGAGGGAAGAAGCGAGGGGTCCGAATGGGCACCGCGCTGCGAGATCACCTCGCGGAGTTCATCGAATGGAAGGAGGCCCATGGGGAGTCCACATCGAGCCATGCGCCGCTGTTCGTGTCCACCCGCAAGGGTTCCCTGACGCGTACAGCCGTATACCGCATCTTCCGGAAGTACTCGGACGCAGTTGGAATCCCCCGAAGATTCTCGATCCACTCGTGCCGACACACCTATGCTTCACTTCTGTACAAATCCTCCAATTTCAACCTTCGTCTGGTTCAGAAACAGCTCGGCCATCGCTCCATCCAGACCACGCAGATCTACGCGGATGTGTTGAGCGAGGACGCCGTGCACGCTGTGGAGAACCTGCCACAGTAGACGGGCGCTCACGAAGCACTCGCCGTTCTCTGTGAGGACCGGCCCTGCGATCGATCGTCGGCTATCTCAGGCACCCGCCGGGGTGAACCCGCGAACCAATCGCAGGGGCCCTGGCCCTCCATCTCGCGGGCGTGCTTCGCCCCACCCCATCTCGAAAGCGAGAAACAACGCTCCGTCCGGCTTGAGGAGGTATGGGGCGAAACAGAAGGAAACCGCAGAACAAGCTAACAATAGCAAACAGATCAGTATAAGGGGTAAGAAGGCACGGCTTTATGCTGCTCAGAGCGGTATGAGCACCAACGAGCGGCGTTGGCCGGTGCTGGAAGCAAGGGGAGAGAGCGAACCGAGGTGGGTTCGCTCTTGCTGGGGTCAGGACGGTGGCGGGCGGGATCTGCGCTTGAAACGGTCCGGAAGAGCAGGGCGCGGGCCGGGGAGCAGGCCGAAAGTGAGCGCCGCACCCGCAACGCACGCAGCGGAAAGGAGGTTCATACCGTGGGTTCGATACGACGATCCCGTCCAGCTATACTATCGAATGCGCGGGGAGTGGCGCAGCCTGGTAGCGCGCCTGCTTTGGGAGCAGGAAGTCGCTGGTTCAAATCCAGTCTCCCCGACCAAAGAAAGGATGGGACCGTGATCGATCCGAAGCCGGCTCCGAATCAGTCGCTCTACCGGCAATGGCGCCCGAAGAGATTTGGCGAGCTGATCGGTCAGGACGCCGTGGTTCGGACCCTCCAGAACGCGGTGAAGAGTGGTCAGGTAGCCCATGCGTACCTGTTCGCCGGGGAACGTGGGATTGGGAAGACGTCGGCGGCGAGGATCCTGGCCCGTGCGGTGAACTGCCAAGCGCTCGAAGGCGGCGAGCCGTGCAATCTCTGTGATCACTGTCTCACGATCCTAGCCAACCGAACGCTCGATGTCGTAGAGATCGACGGGGCATCCAATCGTGGAATCGATCACATCCGTCAGCTTCGGGAGGAAGTGAGCTTCGCTCCCACGGACCTGTTGCGGAAGGTCTACATCATCGATGAGGTTCACATGCTCACGCATGAGGCGTTCAACGCACTGCTCAAGACGCTGGAAGAGCCTCCGGCGCACGTTACGTTCGTGTTCGCCACCACCGAACCGCATAAGGTCCCACGAACCATCCTTTCCCGGTGCCAAACGTTCGACTTCCGACGGATCGAAGCAGAGGCGATGGTGGGCCATCTGACGAAGGTGGCGGCGTCGATTCCACTGGAGATCCAGAAGGATGCTCTCGGTCTGATTGCCCATCGTGCCAACGGCGGTATGCGGGACGCGCTGGTGATGATGGAGCAGGCGGCGAGTTACGGCGAGGATCGTGTGACCGCCGAAGTCGTGCTCGACATGTTGGGGCTGGCAGATCGGACCGTCCATGAGGCATTCCTCTCGGCCCTCGAGGAGGGGGACCAGGCGACGCTGATCACGATCATCGATGAACTGGTGGAGCGTGGCAAGGATCTGGAGGTGTTCCTCGCGGATGTGGTGGACTTGTTGCGGAGTCGTCTGCGGATCCCGTCGGCGAGGACGTCGACCGACATCCGATGGTCACAAGGACTGCTGGCGATCAAGGCGGACATGTTCCGATCACTGGATCGAAGGGTTCGCTTCGAGGTCGGCGTGCTCGCGCTCATGGACAGAAGCGGGCGAAATGCGGTCCGTCCGGCTGAGGTTCATCCCCGCTCGAAACCGACCGGTCGTCGAGTGTCCGACGATGCCCCGCATGTCTCTACGGAATCGGAAGACGCACCGACCGAGGGAAGGGATGTGGAGCGTTCGATCGGATCGGAAGGGGGACGGGAAGTGAGACTGATTGAGGCCGGGGATCCACCGCCGCGCGATGCAGAGGAACCTCTGCCGGAGGAGTGCAAGGGACCCTGGGAAGAGATGCTTAGAGAGATCCAACAGGATAGGATCGCAATCGCTGCGTATCTTGTGGAAGCCGCGCCCCAAATCTCCGGGGATGCGTTGGTGATCTCCTTCCACCCCGAGCACTCGTTTCACAAAGAGAGCCTTGAGATCCGCGAGAATCTGACGTATCTGTCAGGGGCCGCGCGGAGACACTTCGGGGACCGGATCCATGTAGAGATCCGCACGGATGACTCGGTCTCTCGCAAACCCCTTCCACACGAGATTCTCATGGAGAAGGCGAAGTTGGTGTGCGAGGCCGTGGACGGGAAGATTCTGAAGGAGGAGATGTGAAGAACATCGGCGGAATGGGCCATCTGATGAAACAAGCGCGACGCCTTCAGGAGGAGTTAGCCAAGGCGCAGGCGGAGATCGCCCAGATGAAGGTGGAGGCGTCCTCCGGCGGAGGGATGGTCACCGCGACGGTCACCGGCCAGGGAGAGCTGGTGGGGCTGACGATGGAAAGAGAGGTCGTCGATCCCGAAGACATGGACATGCTGAAGGACCTGATCATCGCAGCGGTCCAAGAGGCGCAACGCAAGGCCCAGGACCTCTCGCAGGAGAAACTCGGCCCGCTGGCGCAGGGGGCAGGGTTTCCGCCCTCCTGAGGCACAGCGGGCGCCGTGCGCCTAACGGCCTCCTGTCGAGTACAGTCCGTCCCAGGTGATCAGGGAAGGAATACCGTGACCAACGACATTGAGCAACTCCTTCGGATGCAGGCCATCGACCATCAGCTCACGGAGTCGTTCGAGCGGGTGAAGCGGTTGCAGCGCGATCGTGAACGCCTTGAAAAGAAAGGGGTTGAGGCGGATCGCGCGGTTGCAGAACAGGAAAGGGAGCTGCAGATCGCGGAGCATGAGAGCCTGATGCTGAACCTGCAGGTGGATGAGCTTGACGCCCAGATTCGTCAGTATCAGCATCGTCTGGACACCGGGATCATCAGCTTCAAGGAGATGGAAGATCTTCGCACCAAGATCGCACTGGAACGCGATCGCATGAGCGGGTTGGAAGATGAGGCGCTTCGCCGGATCGACGCGGTGGCGCAGATGGAGGGAGACCTTCAGGCGGCGCGGGACGCTCTGGTCGAGCGGCACCGAGAGCTGGAGTCCGCGATCCAAGAGGTGGACTCGACGATCGCCAAGGAGCAGTCTGCCCAAGATGCGCTGCAGACGCAACAGTCGGAGACAGCCTCGTCCATGGCTGAGTTCGTGCTGGCCCAGTATGCTTCACTGCGGAGGAAGTACCCGAACGTCGTCGTATCGATCGATCATGGGGTCTGCTCCGGATGCAAGCTTCGTCTCAGCGGAAGCACGATCGAGCGGGTTCGGGGCAGTTCGGGGATCGTGGCGTGTGAACACTGCGGGAGGGTGCTCTGTACGTGATTTGGCGGTCATCCCCCCGGTCGCCGTGCCGACGTCCGGGGCCTCGACGAGCGCTTTTCCCTGGATCTGCGGGTACACTCTCTTTGGAGAGAGCCAAGGGAACGCTGGCGGCGGATGTGCCGCTGGAGGAAAGTCCGGACTCCAACGGGTAGGCCACTGGGGAAATCCCAGCGGGGGAGACCTCGGGAAAGTGCAACAGAGAGTAGACCGCCGATGGCGGACGAACCCGGTCCGCACAGGCAAGGGTGAAACGGAGGTGTAAGAGACCCCCAGCGTGCCGGGCGACCGGCACGGCTCGGTAAACCCTGGTCGGAGCAAGGCCAAATAGGAAGGCGCTTGAGGGCGACCCGTCCGATGCCTTCGGGTAGGCTGCACAGATAGATGTTTCCTCACGACAGAATCCGGCTTATCGGCTCTCTCCTTAGGTTTCGTCCTGATGGGCCCATACCGCACGGCCCATTGAGCCCAGCTGAAGCGACTCGTATACTTTCGATAAGCACAGAAGAAAGGGGGTGCGGCTTCGGATGTGGATGACGTTCTTCTTCGGACCGCGTGCGCTGATTCTTCTCCCCGCTCTCGCCTTGGCGATCTACGCCCAATGGAAGGTTCAGTCCACGTACGGCAAGTACGCGCGGGTCTCCGCGATCCGCCGTACCACCGCTCGACAGTCGGCGGAACGGATCCTCACGAACGGCATGGTCCGTGATGTCACCATTGAGACCAGTCGCCGGGGCCGGCTCTCCGACCATTACGATCCACGCACCAAGGCCCTTCGACTGTCGAGTCCCGAGTCGACCTCTATCGCCGACATCGGTGTGGCCGCTCATGAAGCCGGACATGCCATGCAGCATGCAGAGGGGTATGCCGCCCTTGCCTTGCGTTCGGCGATCGTTCCGATCGCCCAGTTCGGCTCCAGCCTCGCCCTCCCGCTCTTCTTCTTCGGGTTCCTTGCACAGATGGAGGCGCTCATGACCGTAGGCATCATCTTCTTCTCCGCGGCGGTCTTCTTCTCGCTGGTGACACTGCCCGTGGAGTTCGATGCCAGCCGACGGGCCGTGGCCGCACTGCGGGGCCTGGGGCTGGTCACCGAGGACGAACTTGATGGGGTGAAAGACGTGCTGTTTGCGGCGGCGCTGACGTATGTGGCGGCGGCGGCGATGGCGGCGCTCCAGCTGCTGCTGCTGCTTTCGGTGAGCCGACGTCGATGAAGATCTCGCCGTCGCTTCTGTCGGCAGACTTCGGCCGGCTTCTCTCCGAGGCCCAGTCTGTGGAAACGTTGGTGGACAGGTTCCACTGGGACGTCATGGACGGGCACTTCGTTCCCAACCTGACCTTCGGTCCACCCGTGGTCAACGCGCTACGCGATCGGCTGCACATTCCGTTTGACATTCACCTCATGATCGACGATCCGGCGATCTACGCGCCGCAGTTCACGGTCGGTCCGGACGATGTCATCATCTTCCACGCAGAGTCCCGATCGAACCCCCAGGAGACGATCGGGCGCATCGCCGAGATGGGTGCGCGGTGCGGACTCACGCTCAAGCCGGGGACACCGCTCGATCGCATCGTGCCCTTCCTAGACAGTCTCTCCATGGTCCTCGTGATGAGCGTGGAACCGGGATTCGGCGGGCAATCCTTCCTGCCGGATACGCCCGAGAGGATTCACGCGCTCAGGGGACTCATTGGCGCACGTCGCATCGAGGTCGCCGTGGACGGCGGCATCAAGCCGGAGACGATCGGACGCATTGCATCCTCGGGAGCGGATATCGCAGTTGCCGGATCGGCCATCTTCGGACAGAGGGACAGGGCTGCGGCCATCCGGGCGTTGCGGGAGGCAGCGCAGTGACCGATCGGGATTTCATGGCACGGGCACTGGCTCTGTCCCGTGCGGGGGAAGGTGCAGTGAACCCGAATCCGCTGGTGGGTGCGGTTGTCGTTCGGGACGGACATGTGGTGGGAGAAGGGTTTCACGAGCGGTTCGGTGGCCCGCACGCAGAGGTGATCGCGCTCGATCGCGCCGGTGAGAAGGCCAAGGGAGCTACGCTGTATGTGACCTTGGAGCCGTGCTGTCATCATGGGAAGACCCCCCCTTGTACTGAGCGGATCATTGCGGAGGGTGTTCAGCGGGTTGTGATGGCGATGAGAGATCCGAATCCGTCTGTCTGCGGGAAGGGCGTAGCGACGCTTGCGACGGCAGGGATCGAGGTGGTGGAGGGCGTTCTGAAGGAGGAGGCGGCTCGACTGAATGAGGTCTTCGAGACCTACATCACCACCGGACGGCCATTCGTGCATCTGAAACTGGCCGTCTCGCTGGACGGCCGGATTGCCACACGAGCGGGAGACTCGAAATGGATCTCCGGAGAGGCATCGCGTGTGCGTGCGCATGAGCTTCGACGTCGTCACGCGGCGATTCTAGTCGGAGCGCACACGGTTCGGATGGATGACCCGCTGTTGGACGTACGGCATGTGCGCGGACCGAATCCTCGACCCGTTGTGCTCGATGCGGGGGGCGTGGTCCCCTTGTCTGCCAAGGCCCTTGATGCCGCAAGGCAGCCGATTCTCGTGACCGGACGGTTGACGGATGCGAGGGCTCGGGAGTTAGCCCAGTGGGGGATTGATGTATGGTCCCTGGAGACGGACGCAAGCGGGCGGTTCGATCTGTCCGCGATGCTGCGCCGACTCGGGACAGCCGGCATTGACTCGGTGCTTGTGGAGGGAGGGGGAGAGACGGCGGCAGCGTTCCTGGAAGCGGGGCTGGTTGACAGGATCACGCTGTTCATTGCGCCAAAGATTCTCGGAGGCACGGCGGCCTATCCGGCCGTGGGCGGCGTGGGTGTAGCTCGTGTGGCGGACGCCATTCGACTGCTCGATGTCATCACTGAGTGGATTGACGACGACTTGCTATACACCGCCCGCATCGATCGCACGGGCGGGAACACAGCAGGAGCGGCGGGGCTGAATTGCTTGGTCCGTTGACGCGGGGCGTCGACAGCCAGTTGGGAAAACGAAGGCCTCGCCCGGCATCGGTGTCCGCCAAGAAAGAAGAGGAGCAGCAACAGCTGCTCCTCTTCTCTGTGGGCGATGCAGGGCTCGAACCTGCGACCTTTCGGATGTGACCCGAACGCTCTCCCAGCTGAGCTAATCGCCCAGGAACCTGTGACAATTGCATATTTTAGCTCTACGACTTGCGCCGATCAAGCATCCGAGTGCAGTACGTCATTCACTTCAGAGTTTCGCGACTGTCGCGAGACTCCAAGCAGCACGAGCATTGCGAGAGCGGCCAAACTCACAAGCAACTCGAAGAGTTGCCCATCGAGAGCGGCCAAACTCACAAGCAACTCGAAGAGTTGCCCATCGCCCAGGGAGTCCCTGGCGATCACTTCTTCTAGCTTGTGCCTACGTGCTCAGCAACGTCCCTATGCATCAAACTCGGCGTTCTCCAGCATGTCCGACAGGCTCTCTCCCTGACGCTTGCGGGTGATCTCCACGAGCCCGAGGGCGGTCATGTCCACGAAGTCCGCCGACACGCGGTCTCGTTTGAGCACGTCCTTGACCTTCTCTACCACCTGCTCGACATCCCTGGGGCTCGACATGTCCACGAAGTCGACGATGATGATCCCGCTGATCTGACGTAGTCTAAGCTGCCGCGCGATCTCCTCTGCGGCCTCCATGTTCGTGTTGAGAATCGCGTCGTGCTGGTTCCGATGACGTGTATCTCCGCCGGTGTTCACGTCGATGGCGATGAGCGCCTCTGTCTCGTCGATCACCAGAGAGCCGCCTCCGGCCAGCGGAACGCGCCGGGAGAGTCCCGCCTGGATCTGCTGCTCAATCTTGTGGGTATCAAACAACGAGGCGGATCCTTCGTGCAGACGAACGAGACCGGTGTACTTCTCCATCCGCATGTACTCCAGGAAGGCCACGATCTTGTCCCGGAAGAACGGCGAGTCGACGATGACTTCCTTCACATGCGGGCCGAGCCGATCACGCAGGATCGTCTGAACCAGTCCCATGCCCTTGTACAGGAGGCGAGGTGAGTCGGTGCTTTTCGCAGCCGTTTGGACACTGCGCCATGTCTCCACTAGCAGCTCGTAGTCGTGCGCCAGCTCCTCTTCCGACGCCCACTGGGCCGCGGTGCGTGCAATCAAGCCCTCGCCGGGTTGCTTGAGACCGCGTGCGATCCGTCGAATGCGTCGTTGTGCGCGGACGGATTCCACGCGCCGTGAGACCCCGAGACGATCCTCGGTGGGGATGTACACCCAGAAGCGGCCGGGAAGGCTGATCTTCGTGGTCCCTTGCGGATTCTTGTTTCCGATCCCGTCGCGACGCACCTGGATGATGACAGACTGCCCACGCTTGATCAGCTGGGTGATTGTCACGTCGCGATCCCATGGCTTGACGTCGGCCTGCTCGAAGAACGAGTCGCTTAGCTCGCTGCGAGACAGGAACAGGCTGCTCGACTCGCCCACGGCGACGAACGCCGACCCGAGCCCCGGGAGGACGTCCTCGATGCGGCCCATATAGATGTTGCCCACAATCTTGTCTTGGGAGGGATGTCCGTAGTGGATCTCCATGAGCCGGTCGCCCTCGACGATCGCCACTCGCGTCCTGCGCGAGTCCGGCTCCTGGGCATCGACCGTGATTAGGATTCTCTGTTCAGTAATTTCTGCACCTTCTTCCCCTCATCGAGTCGACGGAGTGTTTGCGCGTAGGGCACCCCTCGCAGTGGATCCACGAGGTCGGGAGAAATCTCCAGCAGCGGGATCAGCACGAAGCGACGTTCGTGCATCCGCGGATGGGGCAGGACGAGGCGGTCGGAGACAAGGCAGAGATCGCCGTACAGAAGGAGATCGATATCCAAGACGCGCGGGCCGAATCGCCGAGCGTCCTGCCGTCCGGCCCGTCGCTCGGCCTCCTGGCAGCGGTCGAGCAAATCCAGAGCGGCCAAGCACGTCGTTACGTGGACCACAAGGTTCACGAACCACGGTTGGTCCTCCCAGCCGACCGGCTCGGTCGTATACCAAGAGGATCTCTGCACGATCTGCAGATTCTGCCCTTCCAGCCAGAGGAGCGCTTGCTCGATCTGAGTCCTCGGTTCTCCAAGGTTCGCGCCCAGACAGAGGAAGACGTCCTGCGGATCATGCTCGTTCTCGCACAACTTCTGCCGATGCACTTTGGACAGACTCCAAGCGGATTAGCGTGAGCTTCGAGACCTTGACGGACACGCGTGACAACGTCGAAAACTGGTCCATGAGACGGCGGGAGATGGCGTCGGCAAAGGACTCGATGAGGTGGAATTGCTGCTGCCGATGAACATCCTCCACAAGCTTGGCCACGACGTCGAAGTCGACGGAGGCCTGCAAGCAATCACGGGCCAGTGCGTCCGAGAAGTCGCCCTCCAGCGTCAGGTCCACGGAGAACTCATTCCCTGCGGATCTCTCGTCTGCATAAACGCCGTGGGGTCCACGCAAACGAAGGTCGTGAAGGGAGAGCCGAACGCGGGATTCATTGCTGGGGGAAAATGGTCTGTTCAGACAGGTCATCGTGCTCCAGGCTGCACCTCTAGCCGAGCCAGCCGTGGTCCGTGCTTCAAGACATAGGGTGTCCGGTCAGAAACCGGGCGTGAGGACGGACCCCGGGCGGCGACGGCCGAGTCGGTGGGCAGCTACCCTTCGGCCTCGTCCTGCTTGGCCATGGTGGCGAGTGTCGAGAACACACTCGCATCACGCACGGCGATGTCTGCAAGCATCTTTCGGTTCAGTCCGACACCGCGTCGCTCCAGACCGCCGATGAACTCCGAGTAGGAGAGACCGTTCAGATTGGCCGCCGCGCGGATGCGCGTGATCCAAAGCCGGCGGAACTCACGCTTTCGCCGCCGACGGTCGATGTAGCTGTTCCGCAAGGCCTTCATCACGGCCTGCTTGGCTATACGGTGTGACGTCCCTCGCTTCCCCTTGAAACCCTTGGCGAGAACCATGATCTTCTTGCGGCTCTCTTGTCGTTTGTTACCTCCACGTGCTCGCGGCATGTCCGTGTCCTCCAGATTACTTGCCGATCAGGCGGGTGATGTTCTTCTCCTGTCCGCCGGTCAGTTCCTTCCATTGGCGTGCTTGACGCTTGGTCTTGGCGCGCTTCTTCACATTCTTGTGGAAGAAGTTCGACATGTGGTGTAGGAGCTTCCCGCTGCTGGACCGCTTGAAGCGCTTCTTGGCAGCCGAGTGTGTCTTCTGTTTTGGCACGTTGACTATCCTCCCGTCGTCTCCTCTGACTTGCCGGTCGGCACAATCAGCATCTGAAGAATCTTGCCCCTGGCTGTCGGATCTCCCTCAGCACGGGCGATATCGCTGACCGCCTCCTGTACGCGTTTGAGCAGCTCCCTTCCACGAGAGGAGTGCACGATCTCGCGTCCGCGGAAGAAAATGCTCACCCGGACAACGTCGCCCTTGGTCAAGAACTGGCGAACTCGATTCATCTTCGTCTGGAAGTCATGTTCACCGATCTTGATGGTGAACTTCACTTCCTTCAATCGCGAACGGTGCTTTCCCTTGCGCTCGCGTTTCTCCTGCTGGTAGTGGTACTTGCCGTAGTCGACGATCTTGCAGACCGGCGGTCTTGCTTGAGGCGCGACCTCCACGAGGTCCAACCCCTTCTCCCTGGCGATCACGATCGCTTCATCGCGCTTCAGTACGCCCAGGTTCTGCCCTGTATCATCAATGACGCGCACCTCATTCTCTCGAATGCGTTCATTGATGCGCAGTTTTCGTTTGTCGATCCTAACCTCCTCGTCTATGGATCTCGGACTTGTTCACGTCCTACTCCTGATAGAGCCTATGCTCCTCAATATACTGAGCGACCTGCTCGGGAACCCACGCGCGGATGCTCTCTCCTCTGCGCACGCTGTCCCGCAACCGGGATGAGGACAAGTCTACATCGTTCATCTCCAACGGGACAATCACTGCCTCACGAAACGGCGCGACGGCGAATACGTCCATTCGCACGCCACTTCTTGGAGCGATGATGAACGGCACGCTGCGAAGCAGCTCGTGCGGTTCCTTCCATGTATCGAGCTTCAACAGACGATCCGCCCCCACGATGAAGCAGATGCCCTGCGGGTAATCATCCTCTAAAGCGCGGATGGTGTCAATGGTGTAGGAGGGTCCATCGCGATCGACCTCGATGCGTGAGACCTCAAACCCAGGCAATGGGTCGACGGCGCGTCGGACCATCTCGAAACGGGCCTCCTTGCTGACCCCGTGCATCCCCTTCTTATGAGGAGGAACGCCATTGGGAATGAAGAGGATCCTCTCCAGCTGGTACTGTGCCATGGCAGCACGTGCGACATCGAGATGTGCGTTGTGCAAAGGGTTGAACGTTCCACCGAACAACCCGACCCTACCCCTCAAGTTCAAGCTCCAACTCTCCGATCCGTACGGTCTGCCCCGGGGCGAGCCCCTGTCGCCGAAGCTCCTTGAGGACCCCCATCTTCTCCAGCCGGTCTCCGAGATACTCCTGCGCATCTCGGCTGTCCAACACCAGCTTCTTGACCAGATTCTCTACCGTGCGTCCGTGGACCACCAGCGTGTCACCCTCTTGGGACACGGAGAACCCCGTTTCCCCTTCAAAGCGGTAGACGCGGCGTCCCGTGCGCGGAAGCGCGGGGGAGGATGTCTCGGCCTTTGCTTCCTGCAACACTCGGAACGCCCGGTGAACCAGCTCCCGAACACCCCGTCCTGTGGCGACGGAGATGACCATCATCTCGATCCCGCGCGACGCGAACCGCACCTGTGTCTCTTCCGAGACCCCCTCCGGCGCGGCGTCCAGCTTGTTTCCCACCACGATCTGCGGGCGCTCCATCAGGTCAGGATTAAACGACCGCAGCTCGTGGTTGATACGCTCATAGTCATCCAGAGGATCTCGTGGCTCCATCGGCGCGAGGTCGACCATGTGGATGAACGCGCGTGTCCTCTCGACATGGCGTAAGAACCGGTCTCCTAGGCCACGTCCTTCGTGGGCTCCCTCGACGAGACCGGGGACGTCCACGGCGACGAACTGATGAATCCCATCGACATCCACCACGCCAAGATTGGGAACAACGGTCGTGAACGGATAGTCTGCCACCTTGGCGCGTTTTCCGGAGATGGAGGAGATGAGGCTGGACTTCCCGACGTTGGGGAGTCCGATGATGCCGAGGTCGGCGATCAGCTTCAGCTCCAATGCAAGCGTGCGAGACTCTCCTCCGAGACCTCGCTCGCAGATGCGCGGCGCCTGGCGCGTGGAGGTGGTGAAGCTGCTGTTCCCGCGGCCTCCCTCTCCTCCACGAGCGACCAGAACCTGATCCCCTGCGCGGGCTAGATCGCCCATTTTCTCACCGGTGGTCGTGTCACGGAGTACGGTTCCTACGGGCACAAGCACGATCAGATCCTCGCCGGTGGCTCCGTGCTTGTGATTCCGACTACCGTTGGCTCCGTCATCGGCGACGAACAGTGGACGATGACGGAACTGATGGAGCGTGGAAACGCTCTCCGAGGCCTCAAGGATCACCGACCCGCCGTCCCCTGCGTTTCCGCCATCCGGTCCTCCCTTCGGGTTCTGAGGCCCGGAGAGGAAGTGGATCACCCCGTTTCCTCCGCGACCGCCGCGAACGCGGATCACGGCTTCGTCAATGAACATGGAAGAGCCTCGGGGTGGGTCTCAAGAGGCTATGCGTCCGCGCGGGTGGGAAGAACGCTGACCGACTTCTTGCCCCGCCCTTCGAAGTGGACGTACCCCGGGGAGGTGGCGAAAAGCGTGAAATCTCGTCCCAAGCCGACATTCTTGCCCGGCATGATCTTCGTCCCGCGCTGTCGAACGATGATGGTTCCGGAGTTGACCCACTCTCCGCCGAACCGCTTCACCCCGAGTCTCTTGCCCGGGCTGTCGTGTACGTTCTGCGTGGATCCCGTACTGGTTTTGTGTGCCATGTTCTCTCCCTATGCTCTTGCCCTCGGCGAGACCTCAGCCGCGACGGACGCGTCATTCACGATCAATTCAGCCGGGAACTCACGTTCCACGATCCGCAGGCCGTGCACCGCTGTCACCAAGACCGCATCGATCTCGCGATCCAGATACTGGTCACGGCGATCGATCTCAATCGATACATGCTCACCGAAGGTCGCGCCGACCTCTACGTGCAGATACTCGCGCAAGCACTCGACCACGGCGCGCATCAGATGAAGAGCAGACGTGTGCGCGGGCTCGGCCATGCCCTCGGGGCAGAACGTCAGCTCGACGATCCGTCCGCGCTCATCCCTCTGAATGATGATGTCTCCCACGGCGTTCTCCTACGACTCAATCCCTGTGATCTTCGTGGCCATGAACGACTGGCGATGACCCTGCTTCCGACGATATCCCTTCTTGGACTTGTACTTGTAGACGATGATCTTGTCGCCTCGTCCTTGTTCTTGCACGGTTCCGGTGACCACGGCCCCGTCTACGTACGGCGCACCGACCTGTACATCCTCGTCACGTGCCACGAGGAGCACCTTGTCAAAGCGCACGTCGCTTCCCACGTCCACACCGGTTAGGATCTCATGTTCGAGAACCATCCCTTCGTGCACTCGATATTGCTTTCCGCCCGTCTCTATGATTGCATACATGAATGAACACCCCAATTCGTGCCTGATTCTATCGACCGGATTGCGCCATTTCAAACGAGGCCTAGGATATCTTGCTCCCGGGCTCAACCTCGGGACGTGGCTCCAACAAAGCGAGCGATTGCCCGTGGGCGGCCAGGATCATGCATTCAGAACGCACACCGCGGATTTCGGTCGGCTGGAGATTAGCGACCACGACCACCAACCGATCGAGCAGCACTTCCGGAGCGAACGCTTCCTTGATCCCGGCCACACAAGTTCGAAGTCCGTCCCCCAGTTCGACCGACAGGCGATACAGCCGATCGGCACCTGGGATCTCGTCCACCGACACAATCCGTGCCACCTGCAGATCCAACCGCGCAAACTCTGAGTATGACACGGTCGATCCCATCTCTCCGGCCAGCGCCTCCGCGGAGGGCGAGTCCTTGGCGACCCTGGCTTGTGCACGGATCTGATCGATATCGATCCGTTCGAACAGCACGCGGTCTTCGGTCAGCGTGGCGTTCCGGAGGGACGAGTCGAGGTGAGACCATGTAGGCTCTGAGATCCCCATGACGTGAAGGACGCGCGAGGCGAACGTGGGCGTAAACGGTAGCAGCATCACCGCCATCGCCTTGACCAGATGACATGCGCTGCTCACAGCGGAAGAACTCCCGGTGGCCCAAGGTTTCTTGCGTTGGAAGTACTCGTTTCCGAACACGGCCAGATCGCAGACGGCACGCAACGCGTGCGCCAGGGCTCCGCGCTCCATCGCCTCTTCGTATGTTGTGACCTGACGGGCGAGGTGTTCCTGAACCTCATCGTCGACCGAGTCCGGCGGGACCGTCCGCTCGCAGTGGGACTGCGTGTAGCTGAGCACACGGTTCATCAGGTTGGCAACGTTCGAGATGAGCACGCCGTTGATGGCTTTCTCCAGCTCCTCCCAAGAGAAGCTGACATCGCGTCCCTCAGGGCGGTTGTACAGGAGGTAGAAGCGCCACAGCTCGCCGTCCATCACCTCGAGCGCTTCATCACAGTACAGGCCGACGCCACGGCTCTTGGAGAAGCTCTCCCCGCCGATCCAGTTGAGGTACTCCGTGGCCGCAATCTGGTCGGGAAGATGGTATCCCTGGCCGGAGGCGATCAGCTGGCCCGGAAAGATAATCGTGTGGAAGGTGATGTTGTCCTTGCCCTGTGTATAGATCTGATGGACATCCTCTCCGAACCAGAACGGTTTCCATGCGTCGGATCCGTCGAAATGCTCTACCGTTGCAGAAACGTACCCCAAAGCGGCTTCACCCCAGACGTAGATGACCTTCCCCTCGGCACCATCGAACGGTGCCGGAATGCCCCACTCGATATCACGGGTCATGGCACGGGGCCGGAGCCCTTCCTCGATCATCTGCTGGGTGAAACGCAGGACATTGCCCTGGAACCCTTTGCCATCGACGTACGCACGAAGCGCATCGGACAGCTTCGGCAGATCGAGGTACCAGTGTTTGGTCTCACGGAAGTCAATGGTAGCATTGCCCTTGCAGAGAGCACATCGAGGCTCCAAGAGCTCTTCCGGCTCGAGGATCGAGGCGCACGCATCACACTGGTTTCCCAACGCATGCACAGACCCGCATTTGGGACAGGTCCCCTGGATGAAGCGATCGGCGAGGAACCTGCCGCAGTCACGGCAGTACGGTCGCTGCTCTACACGTGTGCAGATGTAGCCGCCGGCCTCCATCTGCAGGTAGATCTGCTGCACGAACGCCTTGTGGACCGGGGACTCGGTGGTTGTGTAGCAGTCGAACTGGATGCCGAAGCCGTTGATCATATCCACGATCTTGAGGTGGTTCTCGTGCGCGAGCTGGGCCGGTGTCGTGTTGCGTTGCTGCGCCTCATACTCGATCCGCGTTCCATGCGCATCCGTTCCCGAGACGTACAGGACATCCTTTCCGCGAAGGCGGTAGTAGCGGGCGAATACGTCGCCGGACAGCAGTGAACTCACGAGATTGCCCAGATGAGGCACTCCCGAAGCATACGGCCAGGCGCTGCACACGAGGACCCGTGGCTTGTCCATCCTCCCCCTCCTTCGATCGCGGGTTGAGGCCGGATTATATCCGCAGGGACACTCCCGGCCAATGCGTCCGAGCTTGTTTCGGCGAGCATCCACGGGTATGAATGGAGATTATGAACAGGGATTCCCAGGCGGGTTGCATCCACGTGACGGTGAAAGTGTTCGGCGGACTCCGCGAGCTGTTCGACGATATCGTAGTTCCGGTCGGTGTGCCCGAGCCGGCCTCGATCGGACGGTTGCTCGAGCAGCTCCGTGCCCGGACGCCGGCCGGTGAGCAGAAGCTGCGCGAGGGGATTGACGCCGGCTACCTCAACGTGCTGGTGAACGGTCGGATCATCCCCCGTCCGAACCACAGCCTCCGCTCAGTTTCCCTGCAAGAAGGCGACGTGGTGGCGTTTCTGCCCCCGGTCGGTGGGGGCTAACCGCTTCTTGCGGTCCCGCTAGAAGTCGATGGCAAACGTCATCTCAAACAGGATCCCATGGTATGGACCCGTGGTCGGCTTGGCGCCCGCGGAGTAGGTGATCCCCAGCGAGACGCTCCAGTTGGGCGGCCAGGTGACCAGCACGTCCGCCTTTGTGGTGAACGAAAGATCTGACGAGGCCTCGCGCAGACGAACCTCTGCCTTTGTGTCCACACGCAGATCGGCGCGTGTGTCGAGGCTTGTCTCATCTTCGTCCATCCACGCAGCCAGAATTGAAGAAGCGTCCAGGGTCAGCAGATTGGTCAGCGTTCCTGTCAGCTGACGGTTCTCGGTTCCGGTGTCGCGCAGCTGAAGAGAGAGAGAGAGGTCGTCGCGCAGCCCGTCGCGGGGTGTCCAGGCCAGCCGCCCGGTGAGGGAGTCGGTGGAGCTTACCGAGGTTTGCTGTCCCTTGACCGACGTTCGCCGTGTTCCCGTGTAAGTCGCGGACGGATCCAGCCCCTCGATTGCGACGTAGCGGACGTTGATCGACCAGTCTGCTACGCGATGGAAGACCGGACGCCCCAGGTCGTTCAGCTGACCGCGCAGCGAGGCACGCGCGATGATGTCGTCTCGGACCCACCGGGATGTCAGTTCCCCCTTCAGGTCCGTGGAGGCACGGTCATGGGTTCCCTCCAACCGCAGATCCGGATGTACGGCCCACTGGGCGACATCGAACGACACGAAATCGACACCGAGGGTGGCCTTGTGGAGCCGGCTCTCGACCTCTTGAAACAGCGTACGCTTCCAATCGACGTTGTACCGTACATCGACGTTGGCCAGTGTGAGCCCGTCGATCGCCACGTCCGGCTTCCAGCTCCAATTCCATTGAACCCGCTCCGTCCCCACAAGGACGTCGTCCGCGCGCTGCACGGGACGATCCCAGGATCCTCCGATGGACATCGCCTCAAGCAGCGCCCAGCTATACGAGAGAGACACGGTCTCCCGTTGCCAGGCCGTGTCGGTTTGGGCAAGGTTCGCATCGTGCAGTGTCCACGAGAGCCGAAGGGAGAGCGAGTCGCGGAAGAACGTGTCGCGAACCGAGACGGAGGTCGTCACTTGACGGTCTGTCAGGGCTTCGCCGCCCTCGCGTGTCCCGTCCTCGGCGTGGGCGAGCGAGAGCGTCCACTGGGGTCCCAAAGACGATGGCCAAGAGAGACGTACGTTGTTGGACATCCGATGGCTTGTCGCTTCGCTTAGATCCCCGAGCAGGCGGTAGTCGTGGCTCGCGTCCAACGCTCCGCGTTCTCCTACGTCGATCTGAGCCGCCAGACTCCATCCGGTCGCATCTGATCGACTGGAGGACCCGACGGCGCGGAAGCTTGGCGGCAGCCACTCCACGCTTCCGTTCAACGAGTACCCGTCCATGCTCTGGTTGAACGAGGCGCGAGCCATCCATCCGGTGACGGTGTGCTGGGCGGCCGGGATGTCCACGAAGGCGCGGGTGTCGCGACCCGCCAGACCGGTCACCGACTCGGCGAACCGGTGAACGCGTGACGATACCAACCAAAGGTCCAGCACGTACTGATCGGAGGCACGGGTTCCGACCCAGACCCCCTCGGGTCCCCGGGCGAGCTCAGTCA
>CAZQHD010000002.1:0-43573 GCA_964593295.1 uncultured Thermotogae bacterium
GGCAGTAGACACAAGAGTACGAGCAGGTCTTCGGCGGGATGTTGTTGATGCCTAGACTACGCCCCAGACGCCGCGATGGGACAGGTCCGAACGCAAGCATGGCCACCTCCTGACCGAGGCTCATGAAGAGCTGACCCCAACCACCTGTTGGCAACGACCGGCAGCTTGTCATCTGCCCGTAGTCCATTGGCCGTTCTCCATGAGAACCTATTCATCCCAAGCAAGTAGACTACTCCTTGGGTGGCTGTGAGTCCAGCGTGGGGATCTGGGCTTTCGCCCGTAGCAGAGACGTCAAGAATGGGCTTGGGAAGGCGATTGACCTGAATCGACTGCAGTGACTCGGCAGCGCTTGGGAGTTGCTCGAGAAGGCTCCCTTCGTCCGACGACCTCGCTGTTTGTGCGGATCCCCCGGGACGGTGTATGCTGGCGGTTTCTCCAGGCTTCTCAAGAAGGAAGGTGAATGCCGATCGCTGTATCCATGATCATTCGTACGCTGGTTCTCGACTTTGACGGGCTGATTCTGGACACGGAGACGCCGATGCGCGACGCTTGGCACGAGCTGCTCAAGGAACATCGCCTCTGCATCTCTGAGGAGGACTGGGCCCGGATGCTCGGTTCGTCGGAAGACCCTGTCGAGATCTACAACGTGCTTGAGGACCATCTTGGGCGTCCGGTGGACCGAGGCGCGCTGCGTGAACGCCGTATGATCCGAGAACTGGAGCTTCTTTCTAAGAACGGGGTGCTCCCTGGGGTACGGGAGATCATTGCCGAAGCGAAGTCGATGGGGTTGAAGCTGGCGATTGCGTCGAGCTCCGATCATGCCTGGGTGGAGGGCCTGTTGAGCCGGCATGCGCTGCAGATCATGTTCGATGTGATCGTCTGCTCGGACGATGTCGAACGAACCAAGCCGTTTCCCGATCTGTACCAGACGGCGCTGGAGCGGCTCAACGTTCTGTCGACCGAGGCGATCGCGTTCGAGGACTCGCAGCACGGTGTGCTGGCGGCCAAACGGGCAGGGCTGTTCTGTGTGGCAGTCCCGAACGATGTGACGCGGTGTCTTTCCTTTGCGGACGCGGATCTTGTTGTGGATCGAATCGATGACCGAACGATCTGTGAGTACATCCGTCTGGCTCTCCATCGCGATGCCCTGTCGAACGATGCGGCTGTCTAGACGCAGCTGTGGGTTGAGAAGCATCGACAGCCTTTCCTTGAAGCGAAGACATGAAGCAGCTGAAGAAGTGAAAGAGGTGTTCCTCGTGTTGACTCGCTTTGCCCTTCCATGCTACGTTCCTTTCAGAACTAAGGAGGTCTACCCATGAAAAGAGGCTTGCTGGTCCTGTTTCTGTTGAGTGCTCTGGCAATAAGTGCATCGGCGGACGTCTTCATCGTTGCTTCAGACATTCCGTGGCAACCGTTCGAGATGATCACTGACGAGGGAGAGTTCTTCGGTTTCGATCTCGATCTCATGCGCGCCATTGCCGTGACGGCGGGGTTTGAGATCGAGATTCGGAACGTTGCCTTCGACGCGATCATTGAAGAGGTCCGCACGGGGCGTGCACACATCGGGGCGTCCGGGTTCACGATCACTGAAGAACGTGAACAGGCCGTCGATTTCTCTGACCCCTACTTCCTGTCGAATCAGGCAGTTGTGATCCGCAAGGACTCCGGCCTGAACATCATCACCGCCCTGGCAGGCCAGGGACCGAACAAGGCGATCGGCGGACAAAACGCCACCACCGGACTCTGGTGGGGAGAGGATCATCTTGAGGCGTTCGGTGTGAGCATGCGGGGATATGAGACCTACCCCGCCGCGATCCTTGATCTGGTGAACCGACGGATCGATGCAGTGATCCAGGACGAGCCGGCATCGAAGGCGTCCATCTCCGCCTATCCGGAACTCCTGACCATCGCCGGCATCATCAACACCTTTGAGTACTTCGGATTCATGGTGGCCAACGGCGATCCTGACGGGCTGCTGCCCAGGATCAACGCGGCGATGGGTGAGCTGGGGCTGACCGTGGTGGACGCGACCGGGGGACTCCAAGAGCTGGTCATCGCGGACGGTAGCTTCATCGACTCGCTGCTCAAGATCTACTTCGAGCCTGCCCCGGCGGAGATTACGGCGGCGTGGGTCTCGAACAAGGATCTGATCCTTTCTGGAGATCTTGACGGCTTCATCACAGCGATGATGGTGGAGTTGGGTCTCTAGCGAGATCGAGAACAATCCATGGACTGGGAGCCACGGAGAGCGCCTGGCTCCCGGTCTGTTCTATTGCTGGCCGGAAAGGAGTCAATATCGACGCGTTGGCCCGTCTGTTGCCGTTTGTTCCCCGGCTTCTGCAAGCATCGCTGATCAATGTGGGCTTGGTCGTCGGCCTGCTCTCGGTCGGGTTCGTGGTCGGCACGTTCATTGCATTGCTCCAGGTGTACGGAGGACGGTGGCCCGGGATCTTCGCCGCTGTGTTCGAGTGGGTCTTCCGAAGCATCCCCGCACTCGTACTGCTGTTCTTGTTCTACTACGGGCCACCGCGGTTCGGCCTCGGGATCTCAGCGTTTGCGGCAGCGACGTTCGCCCTTGGCTTCCGTTCTTCTGCGTATCAGTCGCAGATCTTTCGGGGGGCAATCCAGTCGATCTCGTCCGGGCAGATGATGGCGGCGCGCTCGATGGGGATGGGCACCCTTCGAGCCATTGTCTCGATCATCCTTCCCCAAGCGTTTCGGCTGTCGATCCCCGGCTGGAACAACGAGTTCGCCTCTGTGATCAAGGATACCACCCTGGCATACGCTGTGGGATACACCGAGGTTCTGCGGACGGCTCGCCTGGTCTTCGACACATACTATGATCTGGCGATGCACGTATTGATTGTCGTTGCGTTGGTGTTCCTCGTGCTGACGTACTTGGGCAACACAGCACTGAGCTTTGTTGAGCAACGGGTAAGCATCCCCGGGCTCCAGATGCCGGGAGCAGGAATCACACGGAGAAGAGGACGAAGGCAACACAAGGTGGAGGAAGCGCCACGATAGTGGCCGGGGAGACAGCATGCTGCTGAGGGTGGACGACATACACAAGCGGTACGGTCAAGAGCAGGTCCTGTGTGGCGTGTCCTTTCAGATGCAACGCGGGGAGACCAAGGTGATCATCGGCCCCTCAGGAACCGGCAAGAGCACACTGCTTCGCTGCATCAACCTCCTGACGCCCGCCGATCACGGCAGGGTCTGGCTCGAGGACGTCGAGATCACACATGTGAGAACCAACATCAACAGGATTCGTGCACAGATCGGATTCGTGTTTCAGAGCTTCAACCTGTTTGCCCATCTCACGGCATTGAACAACGTTCGCATTGGTCCGACCAAAGTCAAGAACATGAAGCGCGCGGCGGCAACGACGTTGGCGATGGAAGAGCTGGAGCGTGTCGGCTTGGGAGACAAGGCCAACGCCTATCCCGCGGAGCTGTCCGGCGGGCAACAACAACGCGTGTCCATCGCACGAGCCCTGGCGATGATGCCCAAGCTGATTCTCTTCGACGAACCCACCTCCGCGCTGGATCCGGAGCTGATCGGAGAGGTGCTTGAGGTCATGATCAGCCTGGCCAAGGAAGGGATGACGATGCTTGTCGTGACGCACGAGATGGGGTTCGCGCGCGCGGTGGCTGATGAGATCATCTTCATGGAGGGCGGCGTCATCGTAGAGCAGGGAGCGCCGAAGCAGATGTTCAACGATCCGACGCATCAGAGAACGGGCGAGTTCCTGAACAAGATCTCTGAGCTATACGGAGACACGAACTGATGGTCTTCCAGTGGGAGTGGGTTGCCACGCTGGCCAAAGGACTGCCGCTCACGCTGCAGATCACTTTCACCTGTATTGCGATCGGCATTGTGCTCGGCGTGCTGTTGGCGCTGGCGCGCGTCTATGGAAATCGCCTGCTACGCGTCCTCTGCTCGATCTACATCCAGTTCTTCCGGGGAACGCCGCTGTTGGTTCAGCTTTTCATCGTATACTTCGGGTTTCCCGCCTGGGGCATTCGATTCACCGCGTTTGAAAGCGGCATCCTTGCCCTAGGCCTCAACACCGCCGCCTATCAGGCCGAGTACTTCCGAGGAGCAATTCAGGCAGTCTGCGGCGGGCAGATGATGGCGGCACGATCGTTAGGCATGAGTCTGCCCCAAACCATCCGGCACGTCGTTCTGCCCCAAGCGTTCCGGCTGGTGCTTCCCGCCTGGTCTAACGAGTTCATTCTCATGCTCAAGTACTCCTCCATCGTTTTCACGGTGACGTTGTTGGATATCATGGGACAGGGGAAGCGGCTGGCGGCACGGAACTTCCGATACTTCGAAGTCTTCCTGATCGTCGCGGTGTTCTACTTGGTGCTCGTGCTGATCGTCACCGTTGTGCTTCGCCAGCTGGAACGCAGGATCCGTGTTCCGGGGCTCGGCTCGCCGGCGGAGCATCGGTAGACACGCAGACTTGAAAGCAAGCTCCTTCGGGGGATGAACTGTGCTATAATCCCGGAAGCAAGGCATTGGCATCACAAAGGAGGGCGCGCACATGCGAGTTCGTAGATGGGGATTCGTTATTTCACTGATTGTCATCGTTGGAATGGTGTCGGGATGCGGGCTGTTCAACGCAGCACCGGTGGTCAGCTTCTCATGGAGTCCCCAGGATCCCCTCGCCCGATCGGATGTCCAGTTCTCGGACTTGTCCACCGATGCCGGGGGGGTTGCTTGGCGGCGGCGGGGTCGTGACCTGGCTGTGGAACTTCGGGGATGGGTCTTCGTCTCCGATGCAGCATCCGAAGCATCAGTACGACAAGGGCGGGCCTTATAGTGTGCAGCTCACGGTGACCGATGGAGGGGGCAAGACAGCGACGGCCATGAGGCAGATCACGGTCACGCCGAGCCTTGCCGGTCGCTGGACGGGAACACTGACAGATCTGGCGTTCAACTCTGTCGGGATCTCGTTCGAGCTTCAACATTCGGCGTCAGGCGGAATCAGCGGAACACTCTATGTTGTGAACGCTGCATTTCCGGTCTCATCCGCGTCGTTCAACGCCGCGACCAAAGAGGTTCAGATCATGTCGGCAACCATCATCTTCCGAGGGACGCTGGATGCCAATGAGCGTCGCATCTCGGGATACTGGTACGATCAGTTTGGGGTGCGCGGAGAGGATTGGTCTGTAAGCCTCCTGTAATCCTGGAGGGGTTGAGATGCGGGGACCACAGGCTAGAGGGCTACAGCCTCCTCCGGTGAGGTGGATGGATCATGGGAGGCCGCCCACCCGAGGGTCCTGCCGATCGTGTGATACGGCGGCTGCCTGGGGATGAGTTGGCGAAAGGCCTCTACGGCTGGATGGGGGGGCATGTTGTTGATCGGTCTTGCGCTGATCAACGGATGTCTGCTGTTTCCGAACGATCCACCAGTTGCGGTCCTGGATGCGTCTGTTCTGCAGGGCGTTGCCCCGCTGGAGGTTCGTTTCGATGCCTCGGGCTCATTCGATCCGGACGGACACATCACCGCGTATGCATGGTCGTTTGGGGACGGGAGCTCGGCCGAGGGGGGCGTTGTCATCCATCGATTTGAGGCCCCGGGCCGGTATGAGGTTCACCTCTCGATCCGCGACAATCGAAGGGCCGCCAGCCATGCAATGGTGATCATCGACGTGGTGGCGTCCAATGATCCGCCCCATGCTCACATCACAGCGATTCCTCAACAAGGAGATGCCCCCCTGCTGGTGGCCTTTGACGGCACGGGGTCGAGCGACTCCGACGGGAGCATTGTCTCGTGGGAATGGGAGTTCGGCGATGGGGCGTCGGACTCCGGACCGGTGACGTCGCATCGCTATGTGTCTCCGGGAACGTACACGGCGCGGCTGACCGTGACGGACAATCTCTCGTCGACCGCGACGGCCTCTCTTGAGATTCACGTCACGGAGCCTCCGCCGTTTACACGCCAGATCACGTGGGAGCATCTGGGAAGATCGTACCATCGATCGGTGTCGATCCCTGCGTCTCTCTACTACGCATACATCGAGGAGTCCCGTGTGATCGGTCCGGTTCAAGACTACGATACCTACGTCCTCGATCCTCGGGATGATGCGATCATGACCGAGATCGCGGCGTGGGTTCGGGGCCAAGTGGGGGGAGACTACCACCTGACGGCTGAGTGTCTCTTCCACTTCGTGCAGGCGGCGGTGGCCTATACTTACGATCGGCCTGGCTTCGAGTATCCCAAGTACCCGCTGGAGACGCTTGTGGACGAAACCGGGGACTGTGAGGATACCGCGATTCTCTACGCGGCGTTGGTCCGAACGCTGGGAGCAGGCGCGAAGATCGCCGCGGTGGACACGAGCGGGAACGGCAGTCCGGATCACATGATCACCCTGGTTCCTGTGAGCCAATCCTATGCGGATAGCGTCACCTGCCCTCAGGGGCAGGCGAAGAGTTTCTGGACGTATGGAGGACAGCTGTACGCCCTTGCTGAGACCACAGGCTCGCCGGACGTGCTGGGGGACTATCTCTCCCTTGGCTGCGATCCCTGGGGCCTGGGTGCCGATGACTTCAAGATCGTCTGGGACGTATCTCGCATCTCCATGAATCCCAATGTGGTGCGATGGTCTCCGGTCTCTGTGCCCGAGCATTGAGACGGCGAAACGCCTGCTTGTCCGAAGGTGCGACTTCATCACGACCGACGGCTTGGTTGATGGGGCCGCGGACGTCCTCGACAATGAATCCTCCATGCAGAGAAAAAGGGAGCACTCATTGAGGAACGGTTGGTCGCCGCTGGTCATCCTTCTCTGGACTCCGCGCGTTCTGGCCATGGCCTTCATCCTGTTGATGTCCATGTACACGGTCGATGTCTTCGCTGACGGAAGGGAGTTCTGGGCAACCGGGGCAGCGTTCGTCCAACGTCTTGTGCCCGCATTCAGCGCACTGTTCGTTCTTCTGCTCGGATGGCGACGAGACGGCCTGGCGGCCTTGGGTTTCCTGGCGTTGTCCGTTGCCTACGTCGTTGCGCTGGGAGGATGGGGGGCCTTGCCGGACTCAGCTGTCCTGGTGGTGCCGCCGGCGGGAATCAGCCTGGCGTTCTTTGCGAGGATGAAGCTGCTCCAGCGGGGCGTACGCACCGGGGTCGACCCGCGCCGGAGCGGGGAGTCTCTGTGACGAGATACTCGTGGTTGATCCTCGACGCGGATGGCACGCTGCTTGACTTCGAGGCGGCAGAGCGCCGGGCTCTGAAGCGTACCCCTGAAGAGATCGGCCTGACCGTTCCGCCGGCGTTCCAGGAGACGTATGCATCGGTCAACGCCGAGCTCTGGGGCGCTTTCGAACAGGGCCGGATCGGAGCTTGGGATGTCCGGACCCGAAGGTTTCGCGAGGTGTTCCGGCGCCTGCGCCTCGAGGCAGACCCTGACAGATTCAGCGAATCGTTTCTCCGGAATGTCATCCATGGATCGACATTCATGCACGGGGCAGAGCAGCTGCTGACCGATCTGCGCGGGCGTGTGCGTCTCCTCCTGTTGACCAATGGTTTCTCAGACGTTCAGAGAGCACGGATTGAGCGACTCGGACTAGAGTCGGCGTTCGACCACGTGATCATCTCCGAGGAGGTAGGCGTGGCCAAGCCCCAGCGAGCCATCTTCGACCTTGCTCTTGAGCAGATGGGACAGCCGGAACGGGGATCGGTGCTTGTTGTGGGCGACTCGTTGGCCTCCGACATCCTGGGTGGACTGAGCAGCGATCTGGACACGTGTTGGTTTAACCCTGACCGGGAGCCCTGTCCGACCGAGTTGCGTCCGACCTATGAGATCGTCTCCTTGGAGGCGCTACCGTCCCTCCTCGGTCTCTGCGAGCCGTTTGATGCGTGAACGCGACCGGGATCGACTGAGACAGGCGTATGCGGACAACATCGCGGCGCGGGAAAGGAAGCTCCTTCCCTCTTGGCGGGAGGAGCTTCGGCGTGTTTACCTCCAACGTCTGCGGCGGGCTGACGCCACATCGTTGCTGGAGATCGGCGCAGGCGTGGGCAAGGACGCTGAGTTCTTCGCCGAGGGCGGGCTCTCGGTCATATGCATCGACCTCACGCCGGAGATGGTCCGGCACTGTCAGGCCAAGGGACTGCGCGCTGAGGTCATGGATGCTGTCGACCTTTCGTTCCCGGATGAGGTGTTCGATGCGGCGCACTCCGTGAACAGCCTTCTTCATCTGACGAAGCCTGAACTCGTCGTGGCGTTGGAGGAGGTGCGACGGGTGCTTCGGCCGAACGGGCTCTTCTTCTACGGAACCTGGGGCGGGTTCTGTCACGAGGGAGTCTACGAGGACGATTCGCTGACGCCTCCACGGTGGTTCTCGTTCCATGATGACGCGACACTTCAGAGAATCTTGGGGAGGTTCTTCGAGGTACTCTCCTTTGACTCAAGGGCACGCAATCCGATTGACCCCCGGTTCCTGTTTCAGACGAGCTTGCTGCAGAAGCCGTCGCCCGCTACGCTCGAAGTAGGATCTTGAAAGGAGACCAAGCCATGGCACTGAAGGAGCTTGTGGCGACATCCAACCCTGCTGAGATTGCGCTGATCAAGTCGCTCTTGGAAGGAGAGGGGATCGCCTACCTGGCCCACGGGGAGAACTTCCACTCGGTGCGCATGCTGGTCGAACCGGTGCGTTTCTTGGTTCCCGAGGAGGAGATGGAACGAGCCCGGCCGCTCGTGGAGGAGCTCACCCTTTCGTTCGGGACCTACTCCGACTTTCAGGATGGCCAGGGTGTGCAGAACGATCCCCCTTGAGGCCATGGAGTTGGGCCATCATCATGCCGGCCAGCATGAGCGAGCTTCCCCACACGCCGCGGGCGGAGAGAGATTCTCCCAACAGCCACCACCCGCCGAGGAGCGCGAAGACCGTCTCCAGGCTCATCACCACCCCGGCCTGAGCGGGCAGGACGTGTTGTTGTCCGATGAGCTGGAGTGTGTACGCCGCGCCGACGGAGAGGATGCCTGCATAGGCCAGCGTCCATGCGGCGTGCTGTAAGGCAACGAGCGGAATCGACTCTCGGAACGAAGCGACCAGGAGGCTGAGCGCCGCGCAGAGGAGGAATTGCAGCACCGCCAAACGGAGGGGATGGATCCGGCGGATGAGCCAGGCGACAAGCTGAACGTGAACTGCCCAACCGAACGCACTTCCCAACACCAAGGCGTCACCGGGAAGAAGGGTGAACGATCCGACCACGCTCAAGACATAGAGACCGACGGTGGCGAAGAAGCACCCAATCCAGACCATCGGATGTACACGTTGCCGCCAGATCAGGCCGAGCAGGGGAACGATGACCACATAGAGTCCGGTGATGAACCCTGCCTTGCCGGCAGTGGTGTAGACCAGGCCCACCTGTTGTAGGTTGGATGCGACGAACAAGACGATGCCGGCTGCAATCACTCCGATCCACGCACGGCCGGACACAGCGGCTCGTGGATCCAAACGGTGTCGCCTTCGACGAGCGAGGAGCCATGGCAGCAACACCATGCTCCCCAACGCAAAGCGGATCCCGTTGAACGTGAACGGGCCGATGAAGCGCATCCCTGCGCGTTGAGCGACGAAGGCGAATCCCCAGATGACCGCGGCCAGCAACAGAGCGGCCAACGCCTTGGCTTCCTTCCGTCTTCTGTCGGTGATCGAGTGAGAGGGTGTCATTGTACGTTCCGAGAGAAAGGCGCTTCAGCGTAGCCGATGGGGCTTGCGCGAGCAACCGAGACACCCGAAAGCATCCGCAGAGTGATGAGGAGGATCCGTCCGGTATAATGGTGCTTTGGAGGCGAGAACAATTCTCATGAACACGCTCTGGAGAGCAGACTTTTTTGGGGAGGGGGAAGCATGTCGAGGTTGATCGATCGATTGCTGGACTCCGCATCACGCCAGGAGGACGACCCCCGTCCTGTACAGCGCATGCGCTTGCCGAGCGTTGTGGGATGGGGCTTGGTCTTGCTGGTCGCGGCCATCTACTTGGCGACCGGCATCTACACGGTGGGCGCGTCCGAGGAGGCGCTTGTCAAACGGTTCGGTCGCTATGTGCGAAGCACCGGGCCGGGGATCCACTATCATCTGCCGGCACCGTTCGAACAGGTCGTTACGGTCGACATTCGGCAGGTCCGGAACGTGGAGATCGGGTTTCGTACGATCTCTCCGGCACCGAACCCGCGGTATCAGTCGATCATCTCCGAAGCACAAATGCTGACTGGAGACGGGAATATCACGCACGTGGAGATGGCGATCCAGTATCGGGTGAAGGACGCGGCGATGCTTGCCTTCAACCTGATCTCACCGCACACGATCGTCAAGCAAGCGGCCGAAGCGATGCTTCGCGAGGAGGTCGCCACGAGAACGTTGGACGAGACCCTCACGGAACTGCGCGATGTCATCGGGATCAACACGCTGATCGCGTTGCAGGAACTTCTGGATCTGTACGGAGCAGGGATCTCGATCGACAACGTGCAGCTGCAGGCGGTGAAGCCGCCCAGTGAGGTTGTGTCTGCGTTCGATGACGTCAACAGCGCAATACAGGACAAGGAGAAGCTGATCAACCAGGCGCAGCGGTATTCATTGGACATCATCCCGCGCGCGGGGGCAGGCACGGGAGATCTCCAACCAGGCCGATGCGTACAAGCAGACGCGGATCAAGGGCGCCGAGGGGGAGGTGGCGAGGTTCCGAGAGGTTCTCGCCCGTTACTCGGTGGGCGAGGAGGTCACACGAACCCGTCTGTACATCGAGGCCCTGGAGGACATCCTTCCCGGGATGGAGAAGATCCTCATCAGTGAGGACACGGGAGGGATTCTCAAACTGCTCAGTCTCGATGGTGCAGGAGGTGAGATCGAATGAGGCCTCTGATGGTATTCCTCGGTGTGATCGTTCTCCTGTTGATCGGATACAGCCTGCTGACGTTCACCGTGGACGAAACGCAGAAGGCGGCGGTATTGAGGTTCGGGGAGATCGTCCGGCTTGTGGAGACCCCGGGGCTGTACTTCAAGCTCCCCTTCATCCAGACCGTCACGCATCTGGACCGAAGGATCCTCAACTATGATATCCAACCGCTCGACGTCTATACCTCGGACCAGAAACGTTTGACCATCGACAACTATGCCATTTGGCGTGTCGGAGATCCTCGGCAGTTCATCGAGGCAACGGGGGGACGCACTCTCAGCGCACAGACCCGCATCGATGAGATCGTGTTCTCTGACCTTCGGAACGTGCTTGCGGAGCAGACCCTTGACGAGATCGTGTCCGAGAAGAGGGGAGATTATCTTGATCTCGTGACCGCGATGAGTCGGGAGAAGCTCAAGGAGTTCGGCATTGACCTCATCGATGTACGCATCATACGGGCAGACCTTCCGTCCGAGATCGAGCAGGCGGTGTTTGCGAGGATGCGCTCGGAACGAGAGCGGATTGCTGCACAGCTTCGGGCAGAAGGGGAGGAACAGTCCAGGCAGATCACGTCGAGCGCGGACCGAGACGCGGAGATCCTCCTGGCGGACGCGCGCAGGGACGCAGAGCGGGTTCGTGGAGAGGGAGATGCACAGGCGTTGGAGATTTACGCCGTAGCCTACAATGAGGATCCTCAGTTCTACCGATACTGGCGAACACTGGAGTCGTATCGGGTGGCGTTGGCCGAGAACACCCGCATCGTGCTCTCCACAGAGTCTGACTACCTCCGATTCCTGGAGCGGATGGATGATTGACTGCAGGCATCCGGCTCGTGAGGGGAAACGTAGTTGGATCCGGAACGATCGCGCGGGAGCGAGGGGAGTCTCTGTTCATGACGGACTCGATGCTGTATGACGTCGCGGTGATTGGTGCGGGTCCCGCAGGGGTGACCGCCGCCATCTTCTCGGCTCGAGAGGGAGCACGTACACTCTTGCTGGATCGAATGCCGGATCCAGCACAGAAGATGCTTCTCTCCGGCGGCGGGCGCTGCAACATCCTGCCCAAGGTGGCAGATCCTTCGGACTACGTGACCGACTCATCCGCCTATCTCCTGAGAAACATCCTCCTTGCTTGGTCCTTGGAGGAGGTTCGCGCGTTCTTGGAGACGGAGATCGGACTCAAGATCAGAGAGGATCAGGCCACTGGGAAGCTATTCGTGGCGGGCGGCGGCAAAGAGGCGCGCCAGCGGCTGCTCGCTTCAGCCCAGTCAGCAGGGGTCCGTATCGTGAGGTCCTTCAGGGTCGAACGACTGGGGGGAGGAGATCCCACCTTCTTCCTGACGGCTCCGGATAAGACCACCCATCGCGCACGGCGTGTCATCCTGGCCTGTGGGGGGCAGTCGTATCCGCACACCGGAAGTGACGGATCCGGAATCGAGTTGGCGCGTGCGAGAGAGCATCGCATCGTTCCTCCGTATCCCGCGTTGACGCCGCTGATCGGAGAACGCCCTTCGCATCGCATGCTTGCCGGCATCACGCTTCAGGCGACGGTGACGGCCCGATCCTCGACAGAGGAAGCCACATCTCGAGATGGGTTTCTCTTCACCCATCGGGGGTACAGTGGGCCGGCGGTACTGAACACCAGTCATGTGGTGGCTCGTGCTCGGCAACGGCGAGAGCCGGTTCAAGTGCTTGTCTCATGGACCGACCTCCGCGAAGACGAGTGGAGATCTCTGCTCTCGGAGGGGAAGCGAACGCTTCGGGGAGCGCTCGTCCACGAGATGCCCGCCCGTCTTGCCGATCAGCTGTTGGAGGAGAACGCTCTGAAGGATGCTCGGGTCGCGACCCTGGAAAAGGATCGGCGCGAGCAACTGATCCGAGCGCTCACGGCCTATCCGCTCCCCATCACTCGGAACGATGGCTTCGACTCGGCGGAGGTGACCGGAGGCGGCGTGCATCTGGGCGACGTGGAAGCGAAGACGCTGGAGAGCCGACGCACGCCTCGCCTCTTCTTCTGCGGGGAGATCCTGGATGCATTTGGCCCGATCGGAGGCATGAACTTCCTGTGGACGTTCGTCACGGGACGGAAGGCGGGGCAGGCGGCAGGCAGCGACGCGCGAGAAGAACAGAACGACAACAGGAAGGGTTCGTGAAACGCTCCTATCAGGTGTGGAGAGATGCGCTTCGAAGCGTGGAGAAGGCATCCAAGACCTGGCTGAGCTGATCCTCGGTGTGCGTTGCCATCACGCTGGTGCGCAGCAACGACTGCCCTTGAGGCACGGCCGGGGGAATCGCCACGTTGACGTACACCCCGGCTTCGAAGAGCACGCGCCACGCCTTGAGCGCCTCCAGCGCATCGCCGAGGAACACCGGGATGATCGGCGTGCTGCTCGTCCCGACGTCGAACCCCAGGGAGCGAAGCCCTTCGCGGAGACGGTCGGCCCGCGCGTTCACCTGTTGGACACGCTCCGGTTCCCGTTCCAGGATCTTCAGCGCGGCGAGCGCGGCGGCGACGTTGGGTGCCGGAAGGCTGGCGCTGAAGATCAGCGAACGTGCCATGTGGCGGATCCAGTGAATGGGTGCCGCCGACCCGGCGATGTACCCGCCGATCGACGCCAGAGACTTGCTGAAGGTTCCCATGAGAAGATCCACACGGTCCGCAACGTTGAGGAGGTGAGCTGTCCCGCGTCCACAGCCGACGGCGCCGACGCCGTGCGCATCATCGACCATCCATCGCGTGTTTGTCTCCTCGCAAAGGCTGGCGATCTCGGGCAGGAAGGCGATCTCTCCGCTCATGCTGAATACCCCGTCGGTGACGAGCAGCTTGCCGGCATCCTCGGGGCAGGCTTCGAGAACCCTGCGAAGGTCCTCCATGTCGCTGTGCTGATACCGAAGCATGCGTCCCAGCGATAGCCTGCACCCATCCACGATGGATGCGTGGTTGTCTTTGTCGCTGATCACGACGTCTCTTCGTCCGATCAGACCCGACAGCACACCCAGATTCGTCTGATAGCCCGTACTGAAGACGATGGCGTCGTCCTTGCCCAAGAAGTCGGCCAGACGCGATTCCAGCTCGCCGTGCAGGCGCAGGGTGCCGTTGAGGAAGCGTGACCCCGTACAGCTCGTACCGTATTGACGAACGGCGTCCTCTGACGCACGGCGAACCTCGGGATGCATGGTGAGTCCGAGGTAGTTGTTCGAACCCAGCATGATCAGGCGACGTCCGTCGATGACGATCTCCGTACCCTCTGCGTGGTCCAGCGGAATGAAGAACGGGTAAAGGTTCATCTCCTTTGCGGCACGCGGGCTGGCCGGATACCCCATTCGGATTGCGAACGATGGGTCGGATAGAAAGCTCTCACAGCGGGCAAACAGATCCACTAGCTTCTCCTTCCGTTACACGGAGGCACGCCGTAGTACTTCGAAAGAGCCCACTCAAACCATTGGGACGGCAGAACGCGTTTCAGCTCGACGGCTCCTCGTTGAGATCTCGGGCCGACAGTATAGCGTACACGTGGAGATCGACACGTCAACACGCGCTCCACAAGTCGCGCAACCGACTCTGGATGGGCGCCGCCACGTTCGTCCTTCTCGACCACCGAGAGCACATGGTCCTCGGTCTCTCGGTAGATGGAACCCGGGCGAGATGCTTGCACGCGCTTCCGACGGTCGGTGAACTGTGTGTGAACGTCGCCGGGCTCGATCAGCACGACCTGTACACCGCCCGGAGCGGCTTCCATGCGCATCGCTTCGGTGAGCCCCTCCAGCGCGAACTTGGTCGCACTGTAGAGTCCCTGGTAGGGAAGGCCGATGCGACCGCCGATCGAGGAGATGTTCAGGATCTTCCCCCGTCCTTGGTGGCGGAGCACTGGAAGTACAGCACGACAAACCCTCATGACTCCTAGGAGGTTCGTCTCAAGGAGGGCACGAGCCTCTTCGTCCGATGTCTCCTCTACCGCGCCGAACAGCCCAACCCCCGCACAGTTGATGACGCCATCCAGGCTTCCTGCGTCCTGCAACACACGTTCGACCCCCGCGGTCACCGAGGCGGCGTCATCAACGTTCATCGTCACCATTCTCAGGAACTGGGAGGGGGGAAGCAGCTGTCGAAGCTCGTCCTCAATGGGCTCGGGGTCGTGACGCGTGGTTCCGAACACAGGGTATCCACGCCGTGCCAGTCGCAACGCGCATGCGCGCCCGATACCTGAAGACGCCCCCGTGATCAACAGCACGCCGAGCGTGCGCGCTCTGTGGCGGCGGCTCATGAAGGCTCTTTCTCTCTTCACGGACGCTCGTCCAATCCGTCGATCTGCGGAATCCTCTGGAACGCGTCTCGGAGATATCCCTGAGTCTCTAGGCGTTGGAAAATCCCCTCAAGGACCGCCTCCGGTAGGCAGGGTGTCCGACTGAGAATCCATCCATACCGACGAGAAGGGTGGCCAACGACAGCATACGTGTAGTCCTCTGCCAGATCGATGATCCAGTAAGGGGCGCCGAACCACCACAAGCCCAGGAAACGCACGAAACTCACACGCAATTTGGCTGGATCCGATGGATCGGGGATCCATGCGTTTCCCCGGGCGGTGTCTTGGGAGCCCTGCGCGGTGTAGCACCGGTTGACGACCTCAACTCTTCCGTTGGGCAGGAGGGTGTACTCAGCTGTAGTTCCGGCTGCGCATCTTCGCTCAAACGGCGTAGGGATGCTGGCAATCGAGTACCAACGTCCCATGTAGCGAGTCAGATCGACCGACGATACTGTCTGTAGGGCGGGACGCGCCAGCCCTCCCCATCCCAGGCACAACATAATCGCGACAAGTGCGCCCGTTCGCATATTCGATCACCTCTTCCCTGTCAGCGTAGCGCCGTGTTCCTCGTGGGGCAAGCATGAAGGAGAGCGTCTGTCTCCGGAAGGGGCGCTTCCGAACGGGCTCGGGGGGAAGGAGATGACGATGCGATCCGTGACATGTACCATCGATTCATGAAACGTGCACTCCAGGTGTTCTTCGTGGGGGTCTCAGTTGCCCTTATTGCCGGCTGTCTGTTCGACATGAACCTGCCCGTGGTCGATTCGGAGGGTGGGGTGTTCGTCTTTCTGTCGGAGGATGGCTCGTATGCCTCGTTCTCTGAGGGGGGATCTCTCTATCGGTGGCTTGATGGGCACTGGACCCCCTTCCCCCAGGTGTCGGTTGAGAACGCGGGGGCAGTCATGGCTGTCTCTCCGAACGGCGAGGAGCTTCTCTACGTGGAGGTCCTTTCAGAGAGCCCCTTCGATCCGCCCTTGACTCGAATCTATCATCTCTCCACAGTCTGTCCGGCCTCTGCTGCGCCCCGTCTTGTGACAGAGACTCGTCAACTGCTGGCTCGTGCCGCGTGGTCGCCTTGGGGCGTCCTTGTTCTGACGCTGGATGCGGAGGGCGAGGGACGTATCGGACGACTGGATCTCGCGTCTGGCGAGATCGAGACGCTTCGCACAGGGGTTCTATCGTTTATCGTCCGAGACGACATCCTCATCTTCTCGGTGGAAGTGTTCGGTGACCTGGGGATCGGGAGGATCGATCGTTGGGATCCCGAGAGGGGGCCCTTCGAGCACCTCGCGTCCGTCGCCGTCGGACGAGACACCGCGATGATCTTTCGCTCTCTTCCGCACTCCGTTCTCTGGGACGCGACCGAGGATGGATTGGGCATGGCTCTGGCGATCTACAGTGCGTCCGTTCTATCTCCTGACCTGCAGGACAGCTCGCCTTCTCTGTATCTTCTCGACCTTGAAGCAGTCTCAGCTCAACAGGTGGCTGTGACGGGCCTCATGCCCGCGTTCTCCCCGGACGGAACAAGGCTTGCGCTCCTTGAGGGGGCGGACGAAGAGGCCCTCCATGTGGTGGTCGTATCGTGGAAGGATGGAGACAGGCAAACGCTGGAGGGAACGGAGGGAGTCCAGACCCTTCACTGGGTAGGGCCGGATCGTCTCTGGGTTGTGCGGGAAGACGAGAACCAGCAGGTGTTCCTGCTTGAGGTTGAGGTGTCTCCCGGGGGAGAACACAGTGTGATGATCATCCGCGGCCCAGGGCCTGCGCCGCACACTCCATGATGCGCGTGTAGCTCAACTGCGTTCCTTGCTGGTACCAGGGAACCAGCTGTTCGTGAAGCCGACGGTTGAACGGATGGGCCAACGCCGCCTCCAGGGAACCGTGAAGCCGTCGGCCCATGTGGAGTGTCTCTAGCTGCGCGGCGTTCCATTTCTGCTCGTAGTGCCCTTCGATCGGTTGGACCACGATCCTCTTGCCCAGGAAGAAAGCCTCACAGATCGTCTGAAACCCTGCGGTTCCTACGTATGCGTAGCAGGACGTGAGATCCTGGAGAAACCGCCCGGCCTCCGACACGAAGTGAACGTTGGCCGGAGTCCCGGGAGAAGGTTGATTGTACCCGTAGATCAGGATCTCGCGTTCTTGGTGGCGCTCGGCATACGACAGGATTGGGTCTAGCCGCCCGGGAAACGAGTGATAGACTAACACATGACCATCATCAGATGGAGACAGTTGCTCTATCTCCGGGCGCAGGATGGGCGGAAGACATGAGCTGTCGTGTGGGTAGAAGTGGCAGCTGAGGATGACGTCCACACCGCTGGAGCACAGTTTGATGGCCAGGTTCGTGTTGAATCTGTCCAGCCGTTCGCCCGGGAGTGGACTGAGATGGTGTCTACGCGACATCGCCCAGTTTCCCACACCCACCTTGAACACGGAGGGGGCGACCAGGGGAGATCCGGTGATGGGGTCGAAGTCGCTTATGATAAAGTCCGGGGCGAACTGCGTGATCAGTTTGTGCCCCTGGCGAAGGCTCTTCAGGAGTCCGGGCATCCCACCAACAAACGACGAAGCGGTCTTCCGTTTGGAGATTCCGCCCATGCCGTCGTCCGCCATCTCGAATCCGGACATCCGCTCATGACGAGAGGTTCCCACGGCGTCGAGGAAGAACGAGGGCGGATCATGGCGCCCGGAGATGATGACCAGCATCTCGTGTCCGTCGGCGTCGAACCATGGCTTGAGCGCAGCGAACCGTGCCAGATGCCCGCGACCCGTGCTCTGTACGCCATAAACGATCCTCACCCGTCCCCTCCCGTGACACACTCGTTCCCATGAGTGTCCGAAGAATCGTAGAGCCCGTCAATCCTAAAGCTGCAGGTTCCCGGCGAGAAGGCTTCTATGGATGCCGCTGTCTCGCACTGCTTGCAGTAGCGCCCCCGGGAGGGAGAATAGACAGTGGAAACGACCAAGGAGGGGCTGTTCAATCATGCATCACTTACGATCGCTAGGGTTTGGCGTGTTCGGTCTGGGGGTTCTTCTTGTCGGGCTGATCGCGGTGGGGGAGACGAAGTCCAACCAGGAGCTTCTGGCCGAGGCGGATCTTGCCTACGTTGGACGCCTTTGTCCCGAGGGCATGGAGGAGGCGGTCGTGCGCTATGAAGCCGTGCTCGATGGCATCGATTCTCTCTCCGTGTCGGAGCAGACCAGTCTCCTGAACCGCCTGTCTCAACTGTACTATGAGTCCACCACGTTTACGATCGATGACGTGCCGGGGGACCGACAGCGATTCGAGAGGGGAAGAGAGTACGGGCTGCAGAGCCTGAGGCTCAACCCGGCGTTTGTCGAGGCCGAAGACCGTGACTTCAAGGAGGCGGTGTCCTACGTCACGGACCTCGCCGCGCTCCACTGGACGGCCAGCAACTGGGGAAAGCTGTTGGGAATGACAAGCTGGGTCGAGATTCTCTTCCAACCAGGGCTGGTGGCTCAGGCGGGGAGGATCCTCGTGTTGTTCGAGCGCGTTGTGGCGCTGGACCCAGGCTTCTGGGGAGGCAGTGCGTGCAGCTCCCTTGGGTCACAACTGGTGATGTCTCCTGCGTTTCTGGGCGGAGACCGGCCGCGTGGACTCGCCCTGATGGAGCAAGCGATCGACCTGGATCCGTCGTACCTGTCGAACCGAGTCATCTTTGCCGAATACGCGGGGTATGCCTACGACACGTTCGGGAATCGAGGCAAGCCTGCCGACGTGCAGCTCATCCGGCAAGAACTCAGCGTCGTCTTGGAGGCTGAAATCGGAGACTGGCCGTTCTGGAATGCCCGCGCCAAGGAACGAGCGGCCTACCTCCTGGAACAACTCTCACCCGATTCGTCCTGACACGCGAGCGATTCGCCGAACGGCAAGAGCCCGGGGCACCAGGGCCTTCATCTCTACTCCCCCCATCCTGTCTTGCCGATCTGAGTGAGTCGATTGAGGCAGGGTACGAGAGATTGCATCGCGATCCGGGCATGCCGTGCCAGTCGAACCAGCGAGGCCCACTGGCGTGGATGCAGAGATGTGTCGATGAGAAGACGGACTCGGGATGCCTCGGCGCTCAGAACCCGACGGGTACTCTCCGGCATCGTGTCTTCCAGACGGTCTGAGACCGCGCGCACCGTGAGGAATGGAACGCTGTGGGACGCGGCGATGGTGGCCAGCCAGAAGCTCTCCATGTCGACCACGTCGGCGCAGTGCTTTGCGGCAAGAGACTGCTTCTGCTTGGGCGTGGCGACCAACCTGTCGGTGGTCAGTCCTCGGAGCCTTCGGACGTTCCCGGCGCACCCCGTGATGGTTTGCTCAGCCCATGCAATCAGCTGCTCGTCGAGCGCGTGATCCTTGATCGTTGGTCTCCCCGACGTTTCTTCTTCACATCTTACGCTCGTGTACAACGCGATCTCTCCGATGCCCACACCGTCCACCAGCGCGCCGCAGAATCCGAAGGAGACGATCCGGTCGATCCTCTCTTGAGCCATTGCGCAGGCCACGGCGTTCTGGACTCGATCACGGCCGATTCCTGTTTGGATCAGCAACACCGGATCATCACGATTCGCCGCCCGATACGATGGGAACGGCAGGTGCGGATCCCTCCTGTTGAGGCGAAGGGCCTTCTTGACCGGGAGAACCTCCTCACGAACTGCACCGACCAGCAGGATCATGACGAGACCTCGGACGATGGATCGCGAAGCGTGTACCCCCATGGGGTGAACGCAAATGCCCACTGACGGTTGACCTCGGCGATGACCTCGCGGCTCAGAGGATACTGGTTTCTCCGATACCCGGAAACCGATTCGATGTACTGTTCGAAGTAGGGGCGTGCTTTCTCGAACCCGGGAAGCTGCAGTTCCCGGTAGATCCTTGCCAGTTGGGCCAACGGCGCTGATTCCAGGTCTTCGTAGCGAATCTCAACATACCGGTTTGCGGGGATGGAGGACCGGTCCTCCAGAAGGCGTTGCATGAGCTTTCGATAGAAGAGCAGAACATTGAACGGGATCTCCTCCGGGGCGATCCGTTGGAGCTGTGACTTCGGGAGCACCGTCCTGTGCATGTGTACGGTCGAGAGAAACACCTCGTAGGGATCACGATGGATGTGGATGAATCTGGCTTCGGGGAACAGCTTCAGCAGGGTCTTGATCCGCCCGCTGTGTGCACAGTTCTTGATGACCAGTCTTCGGCCTTGGCTTCTCACGGTGGCTTTACGGAGGATCTCCTGGTAGACGGCGCACCAACGCGAGAGTGTCGCTTCCGGGAGGCGGTGGAACAGTACGTACCGATCGAAAAACCATCGAGCCTGTCGGGGAAACGTAAACGCGTGCAGGAAGGAGTAAGGAGACATGGAGGCCAGAGCAAACTCGTCCTCTTGAGGCGCGTCAAGGGCGAGAGGGATGTTGTCAATCAGGCGTGTCGGATAGTGTTTGGCCGCGTGCCTTGCCAGCAGGGGCATGAGTCTCCGTTCCCCCGAAAGACAGAAACCCGGGGCCATGGCCTGGAAGGTAGAGACGGATCCGACCGCGGGATCCCTGCACAGGAGGTTGTGCAGATGGGTGGTCCCGCTTCGCCAGTGTCCGAGGATGAAGAGCGGTTGGGGATGAACCGCGGTATGTCGAACCAAGCGACCGTATCGGACGCGTTCCCATACGCGAAGCGGAGCGGTGAGCAGCGTGGTCAACGTCACGAAGGCTGCCCGTAGAAGGAACGGTCTGTCTACGCTCGGGTGCTCTCGAAGCAGGCGCACCCAGCTGGAGAAGGATCCCAGCGCGATCGGATGCTCTGTATGTCTTCGGTGTTCGCGTTTCGACATCAGCGCACTCTCCCAGGAGGGTGGGATTCATCGTGTGCGTAGGGCATTGCGCTGGCCTGCGACGCATGGAGAGGCGCGGCGGCCTCTCGAAGCATCACCAGACCAAAGATGGTCGTGGAGTAGGCGATCCCTCCGTTGGGGTGAAGGAAGACGGCTCCTGCCCAGTTATTGAACCCCAGCCCGCGGCCAGCCAGCCGTCGGTAGACTGTCTCGCCGGTGTGGAAATCGATGGCGATCCAATACCAGTGAGTCACCGAACACTCTTCACTTCGCCAGTACATGTACACCAGACCATTGCCCAACGAGAGCTTGAACACACAGAGGCTCTTCTCGGAGCTCGACCAGACTTCACGGCAGGAGAAGCTCCCGTCGTCTTCTCTGAGCACGTCCACACGCGTCAGCCCCGGCTCCGGACGTGAACGAGGGAATCGATGGTGTCCCCAGTTGTTCTCCACCAGAATCGAGTACCGCCCCCGTCCCACCCCCTGAGTATCCGCATGTTCAAAGCACGCAACGCTGACATCGGTTCCACTCTTGCCCTGTTCGAACAGAGGGAAACGGCAGAGGATCTGTCCGTCGTGGCGACGCAACAAGAGAAGATGGATCCTCGGCTCTGCGTTGTCGGTGATGGCCACCAATCCATCGAGGTCTCCCATCAACGAAACCGAGGTCCCCGACCCTCGAGCAATGTGTCCTGGTTTCTTGGCGCCGCCGCGATCATACGGAGTTCGCCACTCGATGATCACCTTGCCCTCGTCTCCGACACCGAACCGGTACATGGCATGATCGGAGACGATGAACGCGCCGTCCTGGCCCACCGCGAACGAGTTCTCGATGGTTTCTCCCTCGAGTTGAAGTGTTCGAACGTCTCCGGACTCGATCTCCACGGTCCCGACCATCCCCTCTGTGGAGGCAAACCAGTAGTACTGACCGCCCCAATCGGGGAGAACCCATGCAATACTGTCCCTCTTCGGCCAACGCATCGGTACGACCGAATCCTGGAGGTCGTAGGTCCTCACGACCTCGAAGCTCGAACTGTCGTCAGAGATTCGGATCACCTCGATCGTGTTCTGTGTCGTGGGGACGACCGCGCGGTCTTCGTGGTCCAAGTAGAAGTACATCCCGGCCCCGATATACTGCCAGGGCATGATCCCCTGCAGCCACCAGTACCACGGCCGAGAGGGAAGAGGGTGCGTTGCCAGCAACTCCAGCGAGTGGTCATCGATGAGATCGAGTCGGAACCGCCTGCCGTTGCTGAACACGGCGACGATGCGCCCGAGGCGATCGTGGGTGAGGGTGCCGTATCCGCCGAACCCTTCGGTTCGAGAGACGATCTCCATGTCGATGCCCAGCGGGCCCGCGGCCGTGTAGGTGTCGCTCATGGACGCATCACAGTGCATGTTGTTGACCCCTCCGGAGGCCATGAACGGGTGCTTGGGGACCGGCATGTGGGGGATCGGCACGGGCTTGGTCTCCGGGATGGACCGGAGGACCTCTGAACAGGAAGACGTGTCCGCGTTGTCTCTGCCGAACAGAGCGCTCCACGCCACGCGGAATGCCTCGGAAGGATAGAGGATGTTGGGCGAGATCGGACGGACAGTGTCTGAGGGCTGGGATGTACAACGCGAGAGGGCGAAGACGAGGAGAACGCAGCCCACGATGATGGCGGGAACGAACCAACCTCTTCGCTGAACAGAGTTCATGAACAGGAGGATACCCTGAGGCTGACTCTCGATCACGTGACCGTGAGATCGTGCTCTTGTCATCCGAGGGTTGAGTCGGCGGAGCGCTGAACGGCAAGATGAACCCCGCCGAGCGCTCCGAAGAAGGTTGCTGGAAGAGGACCTGCCATGGGATGATACCCGTACACGATTCAGAGAGAGAGGGAGAGGATGGCCACACAGGACGGCTTTGTGCTTTGGTTCACCGGTCTGTCTGCGTCGGGGAAGACAACCTTGGCCCAGGCGGTGGAGAAGGAGATGATGGCACGCGGGATGCCGCGGGTTCAACGCTTGGACGGTGATGTTGTACGCGAGGACCTGACAAGAGACCTGGGCTTCAGCAAGGAAGACCGGGACGAGAACATCCGGCGGATCGCGTTTGTCGCGCAGCTACTCTCCTCCCACGGTGTGGCCACGCTCTGCTCCTTCATCTCACCGTATCGAGAAGCGCGAGCGCACGCTCGCACTCGATGCCGCCGCTTCATCGAGGTGTTTGTGGACTGCCCGATGGACGTTCTTCTCGAAAGGGACCCCAAAGGGCTCTACAAAAAGGCGATGGCCGGGCAAATCCGAGGGTTCACCGGAGTTGACGATCCCTATGAGGCTCCGGAATCTCCGGAGATTGTTGTCCACACGGCACGCCAAACAGTCGAGCAGTCCACGCAGGTGATCCTCTCATACCTGGAGACGCACGGTTTGCTCGGAGCCCAACAGTCTGGCGTAATGAGCTCTGTACGGCTCGTGGATCGGACGGTGTCAGATCGCCGGAGACTCCGACAGGCGGATGGCCCTGTTCTGGTACTGTCTGACGTGCAGGTGAGCGAGCTAGACGCTATCGGATGTGGGTTGTACAGCCCGCTGACAGGGTTCATGACCTCCGCGGAGTACGAGCGCGTGATCTCTTCGATGAGGCTTCCGGATGGCTCCGTCTGGACCGTCCCGATCACGCTTCCCGTGCCGAATGAACTGCGCCAGGGTATCCGATGCGGGATGGTCCTCACGCTTTGCGATGAGCAGGGGGAGACACATGGTCTTCTAGAAGTGAAGGACATCTTCTCCCGCGATCTGAAGCACGAAGCCCAGTCAGTCTATGGGACAACCGAAACGATCCATCCCGGTGTCGCCCGACTGATGGAGGAGCCGGAGGCGGTGGTGGGCGGAGACATTCACCTCCTTCAAAGATCAGGCCCATCGCAGCATCCCCTCAACATGGATCCTGAAGTCACGAGAGAGCTGTTCTCCCAGAGGGGATGGAAGACGATCGTGGCGTTCCAGACACGAAACCCCATTCATCGAGCGCATGAGTATCTTCTCAAGTGTGCGCTGGAGATCTTCGACGGGTTGTTCGTCAACCCTCTGGTGGGAGAGACTCAGAAGGAGGATCTCCCGGTTGATCTACGGATGCGCTGCTACGAAGAGGTCTTGCAGGGCTACTTCCCGAAGGAGAGGACGATCCTAGGAACCTTTCCCGTTCCCATGAGGTACGCCGGACCGCGAGAGGCTGTGCATCATGCCTTGTGTCGAAGAAACTACGGGTGCACGCACATGATTGTGGGGCGTGACCATGCGGGGGTGGGTGGCTACTACGGGACCTACGACGCACAACGAATCTTCGATCGGTTCACTCCGGAGGAACTGGGGATCACCCCGCTATGCTTTGAGCACGCGTTCTACTGCAGGGTGTGCGGCCAAGTGGCCAGCAAGAAGACATGTCCACATGACGCAGAACACCATCTCTTCCTCTCCGGGACCAAGGTGCGGGAGATGCTCAGTGGCGGGACTCCGCTTCCCGATGAGTTCACACGGGCGGAGGTGGCCGAGATTCTGCGCGGGGCGCTCTAGGCAGCGGGAGGGGGTCCCCGACCGAGAACGGATTCAGGGATGTGCGATCTGATGCACCTTGAGGAAGTTGGTCTTGCCTCCTCCACCGACCGGGAGCCCTCCGGTGAGGACGATCCAGTCCCCGGGACAGGCATCATCACGCTCGATCAGCATCCGTTCGGCCACCTGCAACAACGCCTCAGTGGAGTCGAAGGAAGGGACGAGTACGGGGGAGACCCCCCACACCAGGGCCAACTGACGGTGTACGGACGGCTGAGGGGTCAAGGCTACGATGGCTTGTCGAGGACGCATCCGGGCGATCTGGCGGGCCGTGTACCCAGACCATGTTGCAGTCACGATGAGACGGGTCTGTAAATCCGTGGCGATCTGAACGGTGGCGTCACTGATCGCGTCGGTTACCGCGTGAAGTCGGTGTGTCCCGGGCGTCGCCGTCATCTGCTTGAGCATCCGATCTTCGACCACCGAGGAGATCTCCCGGATGATGGATACCGCCTCCACGGGGTAGCGGCCGATGGCCGTCTCCGCGGACAGCATGACGGCGTCTGTTCCGTCTAGGATCGCGTTGGCCACGTCGCTGGCCTCGGCGCGGGTGGGGCGGGGACTGTCGATCATGGACTGGAGCATCTGTGTCGCCGTGATCACCGGGATCCCCGCATGGTTGCACTTCTGGATGATCTCCTTTTGGTGGAGCGGGACGGTCTGTGGGGAGAGCTCTACACCCAGATCCCCCCGGGCCACCACGATCGCGTCGACCCGTGGGAGGATCTCGTGGAACCGTTCCACGGCGCAGCGAGACTCAATCTTGGCTAGGATGGCGATACCGGCAGCGACCTCTCCTTGGAGCCGGAGAACACGTCGCAGATCCTCGATGTCCTCTGGAGACCGCACGAACGAAAGCGCGATGAAGTCCACGCCTTGCGACACCGCGAAAGCTGCATCTGCATGATCCTTGTCGGTCATCGCCGACTGCACAGGGATCCCATCCGGCAAGGCGACGCCTTTGTTCGAGGAGAGAGGACCACCGAGTAGAACTCGGCAGATCAACACCTCTGGGCGGACCTCTTCGACGACCAACTCCACGGCCCCGTCGTCCAGCATCAGGCGTTGCCCCGTTCGCATGTGGGCGATGATCTCCGGATGAGGCAGGGGCAGGACGTGGTGTGTCCCATCTGCGGAACGGGACGTCAGGCAGACCCAGTCTCCGATCGAGAGTTCCATCGGCCTGACGAGCTCTCCCAACCGGATCTTGGGGCCCTGCAGATCCGCCATGATGGCAATGACCGCACGCTCCTGCTGCGCAGCCTCGCGTACTTGTTCGATCATCGATCGGTGCTCGTCATGACTCCCGTGAGAGAAGTTGACGCGGGCAACATCCATCCCTTCGCGGATCAGACGACGGAGGACGGAGAGATCCTTCGTTGCCGGACCCATCGTGCACACGATCTTCGTCTTTGTGTCGGAGACACTGAGCACCATACGATCCTCCTACCGATCAGGGTCGACCAGAGTGTACACCGCGCAGTCGGCCAACGGTCGGAATCCGACTCTCTGGTAGATCCGGTTCGATGTGGGGTTGGACAGATCTGTGTACAGCGTACAGAAACGCGATCCCTCGGAGAGGAGGTGGCGACAGAGCGCGGACACACAGGCAGTGGCGTACCCCCGTCTACGAGCTTCTTGGGGTGTGTAGACCGGAGCAATTGTCCTTCCGTTCGACGTTCCGCGGCCGCTGCCAACCATGGAAACCGGTGATCCGTCCTCCCAGACGGCGAGTCGTCCATGTTGGATGAACTGAAGAACGCGATCCTGCAGATCCGGAGGAGGGGCATCATGGGTTGCTTCCTTGATAAAGGCGGCCCACCAACCGGCCAACAGAGGAACATCCTCTGCCGTCGCCCAGCGCATGCTCCCGGCAACCGTCGCTGCCTGTTGCACATCGGTCAGGCAGTACAGTCGTTGAGACATACGCAGCGTGAAGAACTGCCCCGTCTCCCGCTGCCATGCTCGGCAGAATTGCTCCACCAGGGAAGTGGCACCATGGACCGTAGGAAATCTGTGTCCGATGCCGGCCATGTGTTCCGCCACCCGCTCCAGCGCATCGCGTCGCTCGGGATCGCCATGAAGGATGATCCCATGCGGAGGCGTATGCGCCACCGCAGCCACCAGACGATCCTTGTCCTGAGCGGACAGGAAGAACGGAGGCTCCTGGCCGTATGGATGCCCGTCTCGCACGCGCAGCGCCACGCTCAGGATCAAGCTGTGTTCGGCCTCGTGTCTGAGAAGATCGGCCTCAACGACCTCCAGGAACTCCTCTGCCCTTGGCGTTGTCATGATCCTCATCCTGTCTTCCTCTCCAGAAGATCCATGTAGGCGTTGGCCACCAGATCCTCTCGGGGGATCTGCAGCTGAGCCATCAGCCCCTGAGCGATTCTCTGGCCCTCGTCAGCAGACTGGTGGGTTGCCAGGATGACTTCCAGCTCGATGAACTCACCCAAGCCGTCTACCGTGTCCAGATGGACGCGGGTCTGGCCAATGTGGTACAGTCGCCGTCTCTTGGTGACAATCCCACGAAGGGGAAGCACAGATTTCAAGATCCGGGCGAAGGCTTCTGGATTGCCCGAACGGACGATCTCATAAGTCGAGGTCTTGGCCGAGAACTCATCGGGACGCTCGTAGTAGATCAACTCGCATCGATCAGGCGCGAGCACGCGTAGCTTCAGACGGCCGTGGGACGTGCCGTAGAAGGTGTCTTCCTGGTTGAGAATCTCTCCCGGGGTGTCGTCGGAGAGCTGCTCGACGCGGGCCCGCAGGTCGGCCACATCACGCACGCGCGCCTTGATCTCCACGTTTCTCGGCACGTTCGCTCCTTCCGGGCATCGGCCGCTTCTTTGCGGTGGGATTTCTGTCCGTCACCTGAGCGGTTCCTTCTGCAGTGCCCAAGAACGTTTCCGTGATGAGACAGCCTGCCTCGACGCTGCGACTCCTCGACCCCGACGGGAATCAGACTCTCCCGTTCTGTGCAGTCTAGCGGCTACTCAAGCGCTGTCACCAGGAGGCTCTCGAACGCCATGCGTGCATCGGTGGCCCCATCATACGTTCGGCAATAGACGCCGACGCGACCAGAGGCCACCGATGCATCGACCGTCTCATGGACTTGCTGGCCGTTCACGAAGAACCTCAGGGTGCTTCCGTGCGCTATGACTGAGAGGGTATTGCTTGTTGTCCCCTTGACGATCGCGTCGGATGATGTCCAACCAACCAGTTGGACGAACTCCCCCGCGAACTGCTTCCAGACGCTGTACGTGCCGCCGGGACCGATGCGAAATCCGTAGTAATTGTCCCAGTCTACGATCCGAAAGAGGACTCCGGATGCACAGAGGTTGCTCTGTCCGCTGATGTGGGTCACCTCCACATCCAGCCGGAAATCGCTGAACGGTCCCTGTTGGATGTTCTGCGTCCCGGTCCACCGAGCTTCCGAAGTTTTAAAGAGGACGTGATACCTCCCCGCCTCAATCCACTTCTTGGTGTTGTCATCCTCTGTTTGACTCCATTGGGCTGCCGTCCCTCCAGAGAACGTCTCTTGGTACAGGACCGTTGGCCCGGTGCTGAAGAACGCACATCCCGAGAGGGCTAGCATCAACGCACCCACCAACACAATCCATGTCCTCCGTCGCATAACACCCTCCTTCTGCGCATTGAGCGCACCTCCGCAGTCCACGTCGCTTCCCGACGCTGGTTTCAGGGAGTCGAGAGATCCTATCGTGGCAAGGGGGGAGAGGACAACTTCCCTCCAAGGTGACGAGGATTTGTATGCGGAGCGTGCCCGGCGTGATGCTAAGACGGATCGGTGTTACGGATCTTGATCCGAATCTGGTCGAAGCTCCTGCCTCCCGCGTTGTCATACAGCAGCAGCGTGATCGTGACAGTCTCCCCTTCGCGGTGATGCGACGCTGGCGCGTGATAGATCGGCCTCAACGTGTCCGTATGTTCGAGCCGCCCTTTGCTGGCCGACCACACGAAGCAGACGGGCTGACAGGCGGGATTGCGGACAGAGCCAATCAGCTGCACGCTTGTTTCCTCATCGATCTGGGCAGGGTAGTGCCGATTGATAGACGGTTTGGCGCGGTCCTTGGGATGGGCGGGCACGGTGTCCGTGGGCCAAGCGGTATGCCAAGTCGCCGTGCAGTCGTCGGTTTCAACGCAGGGACAGGGAACCGCCGTCGGGCAGGCATCGGCGGTCGGGGCATGCGTGATGCACGGGGAGTCACAGGCGATGTCCGGCGTGGCCGGACAAGTGGCCGCCTGTCGGTCCTGTACACACGGATCCGCGGGCAGACAGACGATGGGGAGCGTATCCCTCTTGGGAGGGCAAGCAAGGGGATTCCGGACGGTCAGGACCATCCGGTCTGAGGCGCTCACGCCGTGTGCGTTGGTGGCGGTGAGGGTCAGGATGACCTTCGTCTCACAGCCGCAGGAAGAGGGGGCCGTGAACGCGGTTGTGGGGGATCCAGGGTTCTCGAAGACGGCCGGAGCTCCCTGCACGGACCACGCAAAGGTCAGCGGAAGCCCGTTGGGATCATGTCCTTCTCCGGCAAGCCGGATTGTCTCGCGCTCATGGACCATCCGATCCAGCCCTGCACGGACCACCGGAGCCGGCGTGGAGGGGGGTGAGGTTGAGGAGGAGACAGGTGTGCTCGTTGACGGGGGCACGGACGCAGCCGCTACGACAGGCTCTGTGGCCGCCGGGTCTCCCGACGGAAGCAAGAAGAGCAGGCCAAGAAGGAGCACAACGCCTCCCACCAGCAGGAGTACTGTCGAATCGGTGTTGTTCATGGTCCCTTCCTTCCGTGTTTGGGTCCGCGACGATTCCTTGTATGACGACGCGGCCGGTCCCGTTGTGATCGTAGGTGTTTGGTGGGAGAATGGGCACGGAGTCTGTCTCTAAGACGTGTGTCATTTGTCGCCTGCTGACAGGGCTTGAGGTCGCTTCCGTGTTGTTGCTTTGCCATGGATGGACTAGAGTCCTGTGACAGACTCTCCGCGGGACACAACGTGAGTGCATTGCTGCGATGTGAAGGAAGGGAAGCTATGGAGGGTGCTCTCTATCTTGTATCCATGCCGATCGGCAACCTCTCGGATATCACCCATCGAGCCGTGGAGACCCTTCAGGCCGTAGACTTCATCGTCGCCGAGGACACACGGACAACGAAGCGTGTGCTCGAACGATACGGAGTCTTGACACCGTTCTTCTCCTCGGTCTACCAGGGGGCCGAGCGCCAACGGATCCCACCGATCCTTGAGAAGCTGGCAGAGGGCAGACGCCTTGCTCTGGTCTCGGACGCCGGCACCCCCCTGATCTCCGATCCCGGATTTCCGCTGGTGCGGGCTTCGCTTGACGCCGGCCATGTTGTGGTCCCCGTTCCGGGAGCATGTGCCGCGATCGCAGGACTGACCGCGTCGGGGCTTCCCACGGACCGGTTCTACTTCGGAGGCGCTCTTCCACGATCGCGAGAGGCGAGGAAGGAGGTCTTCGCGAGCCTTGCCTTTCGCCGGGAGACGGCCTTGTTCTACGAGTCCTGTCACCGCATTCTTGAGTCGATGAAACTGCTCTACGAAGCGTCTCCTTCACGGAGGGTTGTGCTGGCGCGTGAACTGACCAAGCTTCACGAACAGTTCTACCGCGGAACCTCAGAGGATGTTTACCATTGTCTGGCGGGACAAGCGCGCATACGAGGGGAGTTCGTACTCTTGGTGAAAGGGAACGACGCCCCGCCCACGTCCGAGGAGCAGGCGGCACGGCGCGTAACGGCGCTGCTTCGATCGGAAGGCGTACCGAACAAGACCATCCACCAGGTCCTCGTTGACGGGATGGGAATCCCGCGCAATGAGGCGTATCGATGGGTTCACGTGGAGGAAGACGATCGGCTGCGCTAGGTGTGTTTGTCGGCCACTGCAGTGGCCGCGTACGCATACGGCTTGATGCGCACGGCCAATCCGTTGCCCAGGATCATCCCTACGACCTCATCGATCAGTTCTTTGGTTCGCCCGTTTTCTCCGATGTCGACATGAACCTCAAGGTTGAACTGGAGAGCGGACGTTGTCTCCAACTCGGCCATCACGCGCTGGGCCAGCTCAAAGGAGAGCCATGCCTCGCGCCAGATCTGGTGGCGCAACGTCGGGGGACGTTTCTCTCTCCTCGTTGTCCAGAAGTAACGTCCTCCATGTCCTACCCTGTGTAAAACGATGGCGCTGACCAGGACCAGCTGCTCGGAAGAGGTGGAAGAGTCTGTCCCGATGAGCAGTTCGAATCGATCTTTCGGATGCGCCTCCATCGACTCTACCAGCGTCGATCGTACGTCGTCGAACGTCATCTCTCCCAGACTAGGATTGTGAAACACCTGCGCACACATGAACCATCCTAGCCCAGGGGACCGATGGGGTCAACTGCCCGGAAGACGAACGATGAACTGCGCGCCGCCGCCGGAGCGGTTCGTAGCCGAGATCGAGCCTCCATGAGCTTCCACCCATTGCTTGACGATGGCCAACCCCAATCCACTCCCGCCAGACCGTCCGCGAGCCGGATCCGCTCGGTAGAATCGCTCGAAGAGGTGCGGAAGGTCGATCGGGCGGATCCCCGATCCGCTGTCTGCGACGATCATCTCGATCTGGTCTCCTGCTTGGTGGATGCGGATGAACACGTCGCCGTTCTTGGGCGTATGGCGGAGCGCATTGCTGAGCAAATTGGCGATGACCTGTCGGAAGCGCTTTCGATCCAATCGGATCTTGGGGAGCCCGTCAGAGACGTTGAAATGCAGTTTCGGCGCGTCCTCTCTGGAGAGAAACGCCATCTCCGCGACCTGTTGTACCAGATCGACGAGGTCCACAGGCTCCTTGTCCAGCCGAAGCTCTCCCGCTTCGGCCAGGGCCAGATCTCGCAGATCGTCGATCAGTCGCCCCAGGTGCAGGGTCTCCTCATAGATCGGGGCAATGGACTCCTCAGAGGCCTCGTAGATCCCGTCCAGGATCGCCTCCAATGTCCCCTGGATGATCGTGACCGGAGTGCGGATCTCGTGGGCAATGTCCGCTGTCATCGTCTGACGGACGGTCTCCGACCGTTTCAGACTCTCCAGCATCTGGTTGAACGACTCTCCCAGGCGACCGATCTCATCATGGGTTCGCAGCTTGACTTTGTCGGGAAGGGTTCCTTCTGTGACGCGCTCCGTGGCGCGCGAAAGCGCATGAAGTGGACGGAGGATCTGGACCATCAGGAGGGTTGACAAGAGCAGTGAGAGACCGATGGCGATGCCCCCACCGATCAGTGCGGACTCGGCCACCGTGGAGAGGAAGACAGCCTCGGCGGCGCCGGGATTGCCGATGTCTCCGACCACAAGTGTCCCCTCGCGTCGTCCTCCCACATGGATCGGGATGCCGCGACTCAACTCCTCTTCGTCCAGAGGGAGCACCGCCCCACGGGAGTCGAGGCGGACGAACGTGTTCAGCCATTCCCAGCTGTTGGTGGCGATGAAGCTGCCGTCCCGCTCGAACAGGCCGAAGGGGACGTCGAAGATGGAGATTTTTCCTTCCAGACTCTGCTCTCCCAGTGTCACTACATACGGTCGGGTCAGGACCATCTCCCCCACACCAACCCAACCCCCTGTCTCCTCGCGGTAGTTGGCGAGCAGGGCCGCCACCTCGGCCGCGAACTTCTCACGGGAAGTCCGCCGGTACTCGTCAAATTGCGTGGGGATGGACCACAGGATGAGCCCATAGACCAGGCCGACAGCCAGCAGGATGACGACGATGAACGTCACCCCGAGCTTGGCGGCCAGGGGAATCCGACGCTTCATCTACATCTCCCGCGCGAATCGATACCCCACCCCGTGGACCGTCAGAATGTACTTGGGTGACTTGGGATCCGGCTCGATCTTGCGCCGCAGGTTCTTGACGTGCGTGTCAACGGTTCGGGCGAACGAATCGTACGTGTATCCCTGGACTTCACGGAGCAGTTGGAGCCGAGTGAAAACCTGCCCCGGGTGACGGGCGAGGTAGGCCAGCAGATCGAACTCTGTGGGGGTAAGCTCCACCTCTTTGCCATCGACTTTGAGTTCGCGCATCTTGAGATCCAGCGAAAGGGATCCGGCTTCGATCCGCTCAACCTCGGAGCCCTCCCCGTCAAATCTCCGAAGAACTGCCCGGATCCTGGCCACCAACTCCCGCGGACTGAATGGCTTGACGACATAGTCGTCGGCACCGAGTTCCAGGCCGACGACGCGGTCGGCTTCTGAAGCTTTGGCGGTCAGCATGATGATGGGCACAGAGGACTTGCTCCGGATGCTTCGGCAGACCTCCAGCCCACTGACTTTCGGCAACATCAGATCGAGGACGATCAGGTCAGGCCCCTTGGCATCAAATGCACGGAGCGCTTCCTCTCCGTCGAAGGCTGTATACGTCTTGAACCCCTCCCGATCCAAGTAAGCCTTCACAGTTCGAACGATCATCTCTTCATCATCAACAATGAGAATCCGCTTCATGGCGACGTTTGCACCCCTCGCTTCCGCTTGTGCCGACACCGAACCCTGCCCAAGGCGTTCAGCGATGCAGCCCTGCATACTACAAGTGTGCAAGGCAGAAGTGAAAAAGCCAAGGACGCGGGGTGAGGATTCGTCGAAGACGGAAGCCGTGTCCCATTTTGCGTTTGAGTGACTCCACACGTACCATGCAGCATCCATGAGGAGGGATTCCGAGTACGATGAAACGCATACTGATTGTCTCGACCGAGCAACATTCAGGCAAGAGCCTGCTGTCGATCGCGCTCGGGAGGGCGTTTCAAGACCGATCCCTACGCACAGCGTACATGAAGCCGATCAGCTATGAGGTGTCGTACTCAACCGGGGAACCGGTCGACCGAGATGCTGACACGATTCGCCAGCTACTCAGGTCGGAGGATGCCTTGCGCGACGTAGCGCCCGTTCCTCTCGAAGGGACATTTCTTCGAGAGGCGATAGAATCCGGCGATCGTGGATTTCGACAGCGGATTCACGATGCGTTCGGTCGAGTGTCCAAAGATCGAGATGTCGTCATTCTGGAGGGCCGAAACTACCTGGGATTGGGCGTCAGCGCCGGTCTGAGCGATCCGGATCTGGCCGAGCTCCTCGATGCCGACATCCTTCTGATCACGCAGTATGACGGGGAAGAGGCGATCGATCGGATCATCTGCGCGTTGCGCTTGTTCGATGGCGCCCCGGTGATGGGCGTCATCCTCAAGGATGTCCCGATGGATCGTTCGTACAACGCGCTCTCTGAGGTCTTGGTCTCTTTCCTCGCCAGTCGGGGGGCGGAAGTACTGGGGATTGTCCCGTTCGACCGGCATCTGAAGATCGTCAGCTCGGAGGAGGTCGTCAAGCGCCTGGGCGGGCGTCTTCTGACGGACCCGTCGATCGAGCGGGAGATCCGGCACTTCGTGATCAGCGCGATGGGTCGAGAGGAATCCCTGCGTCTGTTTCGTCGTACGCCTGACATGGCGGTCATCACCGGCGGGGACCGAGAAGACATCCAGCGGGCTGCATTGGAGGTTCCCAGTCTACGGTGCCTGATCTTGACGGGGATCCATCGGCCGACCCAGGACGTGATTCACCTCGCCAATGAGACAGAAGTGCCCGTCATCCTTGGCGGGCAGAACACACTCGCGACCGCAACCCTGTGCGAAGAGATGCTGCAGCGAACGTGGATTCGGCCGGGTCCGGCTCTGGACTACGCCGCCGATTATGTCCGCTACAACATCGATGTGGATAGGATCCTGGAGAAGGCCCGAGATCACTGATCCCGCTGGATCTCGTAGGAAGATGTGATCTCTGCTGTGCCTCGAAGCGTGCCGGCCACTGGGCAGTACTTCGACAACGATAGGTCAATCGCCTTCGCCACATTCTCTTCCGGAACGTCTCCGGTGAGCCGATAGAGCAGGTGGATCTTCGTGATCTCCTTGGGATACTCCGAGGCACGTTCATCCCTGATCTCTATGGAGAAACCCCGCGGCTCCGTCTTCATCTTTCGCAGCAGGGAGAGGACATCCATTCCTGTGCATCCACCCAGCGAACTGAGAAGAGCCTCGATCGGAGACGGGGCGGCCTCTGCTCCCCCGGCCTTCACGGAGGCGTCCATCTTGATCGGATGTCCGCTTGCGCCCTCCCCCACAAAGGCCATTCCCCCTACATGCTTCACGTGCGTGGTTCCCATCTGTCTCCTCCCTATTCATTGAATCAAAATATCTAAATGATTGAAATTATACCCCTCGTACTGTACCCTGTGTGCCTCACAGAGTAAAGGTGGTCCAGGGGATGAACGAGCGTGAACGCCGACAGGAGTGGGCCCATGTGTTCTCCGCGTTGGCCAGCGAGCATCGTCTGCGGTTGGTGGAGCTTCTCTCCGACGAGTCGATTCGTTGCCAGGAGGAGATGCAGGACCACCTCCAGCTGAGTCAGCCCGCCATCTCGTACCACCTTTCCAAACTGGAACAAGCGGGAGTTCTCCTGAAAGAGAGGCAGGGAACCCGCAACTGTTATCGAGTGCGAGAGGGAGTCGGCGAGCTCGTTCGCCTCATCTCGAAGGAGGGAGAAGACCCATGGATCGAAAGGTGACTGTCTATAGCACGCCCACATGTTCTTGGTGTCAAGTGGCCAAGGAGCACCTCCGGACGCACGGGATACCGTTCGAGGATGTGGACGTCTCGACGGACATGGTCCGAGCGCGGGAGATGGTGGAGCAAAGCGGGCAGTACGGAGTTCCCGTCATCGACATCGATGGGGAGATCGTCATCGGGTTCGATCGGGCTCGGATTGACTCACTGCTCGGCCTTCAGTGATTGACACGTCCCCTCGCGACATCCTGCGCGAGGGTCGGCTATGGAGCAAACAGGGGGATCGGGCTCTGTCTCGTGCCCCCCGTTTCTCTCTTCCTCGCTCTGGATCCGCTCCCGTGGGTTGGGCGGACGGCCGTCCGGGGCAGGGAGTCCTGGACGAGAACCCTGGAGAACCCTTCCTCGGGACGAACCGCCTCATAGCACCGGGCCATGGCGTCAAACCGCTCTCTTGAGAGCATGGTGACATCGATGCGAGGGCGATGGAGGCGGAGGGCCTCCATCTGTCGACAGAGCCGCGCGTACAGCTCGTCGATCGGTGTGTGGGGCATCACGACAGCCACGGTCTCTCGGTCGCACAGGCGACCGAGCTCCACATACGATCCTCGTTCGGATCGAAGGAGGTTGAGGTCGTCGATGCACACAGTGACCGCTGGAGACTCGACTGCCTCGATCACCATGGCGGAGAAGATGCGATCGACCGATTCCTCGTACTTCGATGCATACGTACAGGAAAACACCTCGTGTCGGATCACGTCCCTGCACACGATGGCACTGTGGCTCTTCTCCTCAAGAAAAAGAGACTTGCCGGACCCCGGAAGCCCGACCATCACGACAAGCTGTCTCATCCCCCCCCCCTCTCTCTGCGCTTCTGTGGTTCAGTATGCGGAAGAACGGGAGGAGCCGTCAAGGAATCATGGGGAGAAGCTCGGCCTGCGTACGCTGGATCTTAAGGCTGAAGGGCTTGATATGCATCGATGAGCCCTTGACCGCTCCAGGAAGCGGATCCATGTCCCTCGACCGGGACGGCGGATGCAAAGAGAAGGGCCACCGCGTCCGCGCTGGACAACGTTGGATAGGCAGACAGGACAAGCGCCAGAACTCCGGAGACATGCGCGGCGGCGAATGATGTCCCGGAGCGGGTTGCGGTCTGCCCCCCCGGCAGGAACGAAACGATGTCGGCGCCGGGCGCACAGAAGGCAACCTCCGGCCCCCAGCTGCTGAATCCCGCGCGCTGGTTGTTCTCGTTGACGGCGGCGATTGCCAGAACATGCGGATACTTCCCAGGGTACAGAACGCCGACTTGTCCGGTGTTCCCGGTAATCCCGACGACGATGAGCCCTGCCTGGACGGCCCGTTGCAGCGCTCGTTCGAACGTGGCCGGAGGCTGAGAATGGGCAAAGATGCTGAGGTTGATGATCTGCGCCCCGTTGTCCACGGCGTAGTCGACGGCGCGTGCGAACGTCTCCCAATCGCGGGAGGAGAACTGGTTTCTGGAGTCCAGGAAACGCACGTCCATCAGGCGAACCCCCGGGGCGACACCGACCATCGGGACCTGACCAGGCTGCGCGGCGATGATTCCCGCGACGAACGTCCCGTGCCAGTGCAAAGGGGATCCCACCAGCGAGCAGGGGTTGTTGTCGCGGAAGTCCCAGCCGTGGATGTCGTCAATGTATCCATTCCCATCGTCATCTCTTCCGGTTCCGTCGATCTCCTGAGGGTTGATCCACATGCTCTCCGTTAGCTGTGGGATGGAGTGATCAACTCCCGAATCGATGACGGCAACGATCACCTCACGACGCCCATGGGTGATCGTCCATGCCTCCATCGCAGAGATGTGTCGAAGCCCCCAGTTGATCGGGGTCTGGTAGAGGGTGCGCAGCCCCTCTCCGTGGGTGGACCTCTTCGGCGCAAGCGGCAACGGAACGGGCAGGATACGAAACGGAAGCCCCCGGGAGATGACCGCGCCCGAGGTGGTCTCCAGCACGACTTCCGCCAGGTAGACCCCGGGGATCTGAAACTCCCACCGGCTGGTCACCGAGACCTCCCTCGATGCGCCCGAAGACAGTGTGAATCCGTCAAACGAAAGGACCTCTACCGGTTGTCCTCCGGCATCGGAGAGGACCGTCCGGCCACTGGGAACATCCCACGTAGACTCGCTGCGATTCGTCACACGGAACGTCACCTCGAACGGTGTCAACTGTGTCACGTCCAGGTCGGAGATCCAGTCGGTGGCGGGTGACTGGGCGGCGCCGACCAGAACACCGAGAAGCAGTGCGACGATCAGACCGAAGGGGGCAAGCAAACGCGGGGTCATTCAAGCATGTCACCCATGCTTCCCAGCAATCGATCCATGATCTCGTCGAGGGGACGGGTCCCCGTCTGCTCCCATCCCATCGGCACGATCCTGAGGGAGAACGCCCCCTTCGTCTCCAGAAGGAGTGTGGGGAGCTGTGTTTCCAGTCGCCGTGCGGCGACGGCGGCCCCCTCCGGAGGGGTCTCCGGCAACAGGGTGACGAAGCGGTTCTCAGTGATGCGGAACAGCGAGTCGACGGCACGAAGGTTCCGAACCAGGAAGCCTGCTGTTTGGATCAGCCCGTCGTCCCGGATCTCGGGCGAAAGTTGATCGAGTCCCTCCAGTTGCACCAGCAGCACCGAGGTGGGGTGTTTGTAGCGACTTGTCTTGAGTAACTCTCGTTCCAGTTCTGTGCGGAAGTGGTCCACCGTATAGGCTCCAGTCAGCTCGTCCAGGACCACCAGCTTCAGTAGCTCCTGTTCATGCGACCGGATCATGTGGGTCATGAGATTGTACCCGTCTACCAGTTTGCTGATCTCATCGCGCTGCCGGGTACCAGGGAGCCGACAGGACCCGAGAGAGACCTGCTGACCGCTCTGTCTGCGGGCGACCCTGCCCATGCCACGGGCGATCCTGGCAATCGGCTGCGTCACGATCGACCGAAGGGCAAGCGTAAGCAGCCCCCCGAGCACGAGAATGCCCACCAACGTACCTCCCCCATACTGAACCGCTAACCGGGAGACATACATGATCTGCTCATCGAGTGACAGATCGACGATGACAACCCCTATCAGATCTGCGCCTGAGAAGATCGGGTAATGGGCTCTGAGAAGCGGAGTATCCGCTGTCCGTGTCCGTTCGACTTCGACGGCCTCCATCGACTCGTATCGAAGCTGGGTGGACTCATCAGCCAGTAGGCCCACCTGGGTCGGATCCGTACCGGCCACGGTCAAGAATCCACGCGCACTGCGACCGACCACGCGGATCCCGATCACGGATGTGTGCCGCTCCAGCATCCGCCCGATCTCTGTGTCCAGCGACTCAGAGTAGTAAAGAACGTAGTCCTTGTCCTGAATGGAGCGTGAGATCACGGTGGCCACCGCGCGCGCGCGGGACTCGTAGATGGCAGAGATCGACGAGGTCAAGGACGTCCAGGAGAACCAGAAGAGCGCACCGATCACGAACAGCGTGATGCCGACGACAAGCACCACCAGCTTCCCGTAGAGGCTGGTTCCGTGTCGGATCGCAGAACGAATCCGCGACAGAAAGTGGGGACGAGAAATGGGTTCTTCCCTTCTCTCTTTGTTTGCATCCATGGTGTCTCCTCTAATCGTTCGAGCGGCGAGACGGGGCCAGATAGTCCCGTGCAACCTGCTCCACCTCTCTGCGGAGCAGGCGGATCTGGCTGACCAGGCGGTGAACGACCTCACTGGTCAGGTGTTCTTCCATCTCTGTGATCAGGGACTCAAGCTCCGGGAGTCTCTGGAGGGTCTCCTTTCGGACGGCCAGAAGAAGCGGATGATCCGACAGGGCGTTCCGGTCGTCCTTGAGGAGAACAAACCCGGAAAGGCTCAGGGTTTCCTCCAAGCGAGGGACGATTGCGATCTCCACCGAGCCGAGCTTCAGCAGGGTCTCCACCTCTTCCAATCCACGGTTCTCCTGAATCATCTCCAGGCATTCGGACAACCCGTACGACTGCAGGAAGGGTTCGAACGCCTCCTCGCTCCACGGTGAGGGCCAGACGGTTCGAAGCATTCCGTCACGATCCGAGCACAGGGCCGACAGTGCCGAGAGATCTCGATCCGAAAGCGACTCAGCGAGCACGGGCGAGATCGCCAGCCGCCATCCGTCAACCACCGACATTGTCGTCCAGAGCACGGTCTCGTCGTCGGGTCGAAGAACGGGCAACAGAGTCGACATCGGCCGAAGCCAGACGATATCCGCGTCTCCGTCCTCGAATGCCTGGAGAACGCGCTCTGATGACTCTAGCCCCACCAGATCGACCACCTGATACCCGGCTTCGATGAGCATCTGTTTGAGGATCGTACCCAAGAGAAGCTCCACCGTACTCGATCCGCCGCCCACGGCCACGGATCCTCTCCAAGCAGTGGTCTCCAGCGAGACGTTCTCGGAAACGACCGCACGGTGAGGATCGCGCGTCCGATCCTCTCCCCACCAGTTTCCGCCCGCGGACAACGAAGGTACGTCTTCCGTTTGGATGTCGTACTGTGCGTTGCTCTGGAACAGATTACGGGTCAGCAAGGGAGGGTCGCTCGGCCTCTCGATCGACCCGGTAACGCCCAGACGACGAAGATCTTCCTCGATCTGTGAGGGATCCCGTTGCCACTTCAAGCCCACGTCGTTGCCGGCCAAGAGATTGCCGTCCACGTGAAGCCGACCCGCGGAGCCGATAAGCAAGATTCCTAGACGGTTGCCGGTGAGCGCGTTGCTTGAGAACAGGTCGTCTCCCGTCGCGAAGCCAAGCAGCCCCCACGCGCACGAGGACAACACGTTGTCCACGACCTGTTGCTGTCCGAGTGAGTGCAGCACAGAGATCCCGCCGCGTTGGGCCGAGGTGATCGTGTTGCGGAGAAACACGGTTCCGCGCGACCCGATCGAGACCATACCGTGTTCTCCGCCGGAGATGGCGTTGTCGTGCACCTGATGGTGCTGTCCCCGGACAAGCAGGAGTCCAGTCTGGCGACTATCGGACACGGTGTTTCGAAGGAACCTTCCATTCGCGGCCGGACCGACCCGGATTCCGTCCGCGCAGTCGGAGATGGCATTGCCTTGAACCAGTGTCCGGGGGCTCTGCTCGATGAGCAGGCCCGAGGTGCCGCACCCGCTGACGTGGTTGGACACGAGTGCGTTCTCACGTCCGCCTATGAGGACGATGCCCGACTGCTGGGATCGCTGAACCGTCGACTCTTGGACTCGGCTCTGGACCGTTCGATCCATCCGAATTCCCGCCTGCTCGACGGCCTCCACGCGGGAGCGTTCGATCTCCACGACCTGAGCGTCTTCCACCAGGATCCCGGTGGGCACGGCGCGGATTGTCATGAACCGTACACTGATGGCGTCGACATTCCGGAGAAGAACGCCCGCGTATGAACTCCCCGAGACGCTCCCATGGAGGAGATGGCTCTGCGAGGCCCCCTCTCCCACGAGCAGTCCGATCTGGCCCCCGCGCACGTGGACGGACCTGAGCGTGCACCGAACGGCTCCTCGCAGTTCGATCCCCACGGTGGCTGCCTGGACCTCTGTGTCCGTGATCTGAGTGTCACTTCCCCCTATGAGAATGCCTGCGGCCTCGGAACGAACGGAGATCCCTCGGACGCTGACGTCGTCGGCCGCCAGCGTCAGCGCAGCGCCCTCCTCGGGGCCTGTCCAGGGGATCCTCTCCTTCCACGAAGTGATCGTGATGCCGGGGACCTCGATCGAGACTGGGCCATGCACGATGCCCACGGACGGAAGCAGAATGATGACATCCCCAGGCGCCGAGCGATCGAGCGCGGCCTGCAAGGTGGCGACATCCCGAGGAACGACAATAGCCTCCGACGGGAGACGAGGCTGCCGAACAGCCCAGAGGGTCCCGGCTGCCAACAACAGCAACACCAGACCCACAACCAGTGCCGTCCGTCGTGTCCACCGGGAGTTCATCATCGCCCCACCTTACCACAGTCGCTCTCGTGCCGTCCATCCGTACATCGTAGGGCGTGGACGAATGCCCAGAAGAGGGGAACGGGTGGCCGCATTATGCGTCGCCGAGCATCTCCACCCCGATTGATGCCAACCAACAGAGGAAGCTGTTCTCGATCGTCGAATCGTAGAAGCGCAAGGATTCAGGACCGTGGGAGGTGGTGAACCGGCGAAGATACGCCATGATCTCCTCCCAATCCTCCGGCGGCATGCCGTCACGGATCTGGTGCGCCTTGTCGACGCGAAGCTTGGACAGGATCTCGTCGACGGTGAACGCCTGCAGCTCCCGGACCTGATCGAACGTGAGGTCGCGACCTTCGTCGAGCAGACTCAACACGCCGTGGATGAACTTTCGAGCCGAGCTTCGGTACATTCTGTTCTGCCTCCTTCCGGGAACGATCCCGAGGCTCCGCCGCTGAATCCCGTGATCAAGCGACAGGCGGCTTCATCCGAGCCCGTACGCCGGATCCTTGTAGCATGCATGTTTCATCTACTTGATTCCAGGGCTGACAAGTGTGGTGTGTAGAACGGACGGGATCTCGTTCTTCCTGTAAGATGAGAAGGTTTCGTACGGCGTCGATCCGTGCATGCAGCAGCCTTCCACGGTGTGATGTGGGACGGATGGTCGCCAAGAGAGGGGGCAACATGACGGGAAGGTATGCGGGGGCGGTGCTGGCGATCCTAGTCCTCTTGTCGATTGCGGCGATCGCACAGTCCGTTCAGCTGAGCGGGCCCGATCAGTTGGGGCGCTGTGAGGAAGAGGTCTTCTCGATCACGTTCTCTACCTCTACCGTTCAGACCGCCAGTCAGATCGTCGTGACCAACACTCGGTCGCCGAACGGATTCGAGTACGTCTCGGGGTCGGCCACGGTGACGCTTCACGACGGCACCGAGATCCTTGACGATCCGATCCAGACAGGACTGGATCTTATCTGGAATCTGGACGTTCTTCTCGGTGCGGCCTATGAGCTTCCGCCCGGGGAGCAGATCGCGCTGTCGTTCGAGCTGGAGACCTCCTGTGGGACGCTTTCCGGCAACGACGAGGTGCAGGTGGAGTACCTGTCCGACGGAGCCCCCGGGATCCGCACCGACGCGCTGTCCACGGAGATCCTTCCCGGCGCCGTGCTGATCTACAAAACGCCGGGCGTGATTGAGGCGCGCGTCGGAGACGTCGTCGAGTGGACGCTGTCCCTGGAGAACACCGGGTTCGGCCCGATCTACAACGTGGTCGTGACCGACCTTCTCGGCTCTGGGCTCAGCTACGACTCGTCCACCCCGGTGGGGTCGAACGTGGGGCAGACGACGGTTTGGGAGATCGATGAGATCCTCGCCGGAGGGGCCGTAGATCTCGTGCTTCGGGCCGAGGTCACCGCCTGCTCCGGACTAGACAACCAGGCCGACGTGCGGTTCGGCTGCGACGACGGCTCGATCTGCTTCGACACAGCGACAGAGGGAGGAACGGCCACGGCGTCGATTCTGCTCCTTCTGGAGAACCCCCTTCTCGACTGGACCCCTCCGACGATCGAGATGCCGTACTGCAATCCCGACGGCGTGCAGGTCAGTCTCCCGATCACCAATCAAGGGGAAGGGTCGGCGCGGAACATCCGATTGTGCATTGATTGCGATCCGCTGGTGGTGGAGAACGTTCAGCCCGGGGCCGAGTATATCGGCGGCTGTTTCGTGCTTGAGGACCCGCTGCCCGGCGGAGAGACGTTCACCCTCCTGTTCACCGTGCGCTATCCCGGGGACTGGTGTGCCGGGGCGCCCAGCGGCACGGTCCTATGTGAGACGATCTACGAGAACGATTGCGGGGTGGAGTTCCGCCCGCCGTCGAACTTCGGCTCGTTCTCCACCACCTATGGCCCCAGCGGGCCGCCGTCCGTGTCGGCGTCCATCAGCGGGCCGAGCGAGACCTACGTGGGGAACCTGGGGACGTACAATGTCTCCGCCGGCTTCTCCGGGCTGAGTCAGTGTGGAGAGAGCGGAGAAACCACCGATGTGGCGGTGAGCGTGGGTGTGCCGGACGGGTTCACGGTCGAGGACGCCGGCGGAGGAGCCTGGACGCCGGGCGCGGGAGGCACCGGCGGAACGATCGCTTGGATCCTCGCCTCCGATGGCCCGCCACTCAACACGCAAATCGATCTTCGCGTGCCGGGCACCGAGTTCTGCTTTGAACTGGCCACGGCGACGATCTCGGCCACGGCGGTCGATTGCTGTGGATGTGATCTCAGCTCCAGCGGATCCACGACCACGGCCATTCAGTGCGACGAGTTCGTCGACTCCAGCCGGTCGGCCGGCCCGTCCACGGTGACCAAGTGTGCCTCCACGACGTATACCAATAGCTACAACTTCCT
>CAZQHD010000003.1:0-17497 GCA_964593295.1 uncultured Thermotogae bacterium
AGGCGTCGGAGATGTACTTCAGGAAGATCAGGCCGAGCACGACGTGCTTGTACTCCGCCGCGTCCATGTTGCCGCGCAGCTTGTCGGCTGCGGCCCAGAGCTTGTCTTCGAAGCCAAGCGCTCCTGTTCGTCTCCTCTCCTGTGTCATGGCGTCCTCCGTTGCGCGCAGCCGTGGTGACATGGACGTAACGCTCTGTTCCCTGTCTGGCCTCGTAATCCGCCATCACTTGGCGGGCAAGATGCTCCTGATGTCATCCTGTCGTTAGGTACCAGCTCTTCTGTCAGCGGGGTGTGCAATCTCCACTGTGCCCAGCACCCTCCGATCTAATCCCTGCCATCCCGACGTCTCAGCCCTAGCAGCTCATGCGGCGAAGTCCTTCAATACCTTTTGCCCTTAGCCTGCCGTCACGCACCGGTAACACTCACAGATCCCACCACACGCAAAGCATTGGGAAACCGTTGCATCTATTTCTGGCTCCTCTTCGCGATGCTTCTTATCGCCTTTGCCGCCAAGGCTCTTTGCTCTAGAGGAACCTGATGTTCTGCCTCCTTGAAGGCTCTAAGATACTCTATGTCGCTGGCTTGTCCGTGCTGCTCAAACCACCAGAGAGTCGCATCCTCTGCAGCCAGGGATATGAGCTCAAGCCTACGAGTCAGTCTCTCAAGGGCTGTTCTTGTACTGGAGAACCCCGCGTCAATCTCAGCTGCAAGGCCCGTGTCATAGTGCGACACTGGGATCAAGAGCTTGGACATGTTCTCCCTCGCCACTTCGAGGCTCCTCTTCTGCTCAGAGACCACAGCAGATATGGAGTCATCCTGCCGTTTGGTTGCCTTGCGCACTTTCTCCATCAGCTCGTCCTTCTCTTCACGGATGTCTGAGATGACCTCTCTTCTAAGACGTTGGACCAGCCCCAGATAGGTACTCACACCCGTTAGGACGCCCAATAGGATTGTTGACACAACGGCCACCGCGATCATCGCGATGTCCCCCGCCGACAACGACGCCTTCTCAACCAGTGATTGCGCAACCTGTATGCTATCCAATGCTTCTCTTCCTTATGCAACTCTCTACGGCCCCAAGGAACTCCAGAATCCCCGTTTCTTGCTTCTCAAGAACGTTCTCTACGCTGGCGCTCTCCGACCATCGCTTATGGAAGTCCGCATCAACAACGTTTGTGAAGATGAGCTTCGGGACGAGGTTTTCTTTTTTCTGCTCCTGCTCCCACCGAAGAACTGCCTCAATTAGCCTTTCGCCGGACCTTTTACCTCCGTTAGTGTCCTGTCCCTTGAGCTCAGCGGAGTCACCCGGGATCATGATGTCAATGATCAGCAGCTCTAAGCTAGCGTAGTTCGCCCTGATCTCCTCCATGCCCTGATCCACCGATAGGACGATCTGCACATCGTAGCCATGGTCCTCCAGGATCTCCTTGTACGAGGAAACGAAGTTGTCCTCATCATCGACGATTAGGATCATGCTAACCTTCCTTTCTTCCGGGGATGTGCGCCAGACGAGTAGGCAGGATTATCTTGAACTGCGTGGGCAAGGAAGGACACTCAATCTCGATTGTCGCCCCGTATAGTGACAGAAGCTTCCTGATCACACAAAGCCCCAGCCCCTTGCCGGGCAGATTCAGTACATTCCCCCCACGTTCACCCTTCTCGAATACCCTCTCGATGTCATCCTCGGGAACGCCAATCCCGGTATCCCGAACTACTACCGCGAAGCCTTGACGCTCTATAGTCATACTAATCAGTACATTGAAGGCACTAGGATCGACATATGCGTACTTAATGGCATTAGAGAGCAGATTGAAGAACACCTGCCTGAAGTGTCCTACATCAATCCACATCGGAGGAAGCGGCCCTCTCTCATGATACACGACACGTTCGGACGAAAACCTGCGATTCCTGATTAGCGGCTTGACGAAGTTGATCGCGGATACTATTACGTCACTCTTAAGGCTAGCAGCTCTCGGTCGCGACAATGGTCTATCTTCGTTCGCCACGCTCACATTCTTGACCAGCATCAGACCCAGATCCGCTAGCTGCTCAATATCCACCATCTTTGTCCTCACGCGCCGGATCTGCTGCGCTTCGTACTGCCGCAACAGATAAGCACTTATCTGTGCAGTTCCTCTGATACCAACAAGCGGCGCATCAAGCTCATGTACAGCTAACTCGAGGAACTCATCCTTCTCTCGCGTTCTCTCTGCTACAGCATCTTCTAGGCGCCTCTGTTCACAGGCCTCAGCCGTGATATCCCTCAAGTAACCAAAGACGGCAGGTCTTGACTCATGCAGCACGCGTGTCGAGTTGCAGCGCACGTTCCGGAGCTCCCCGTCCCCATGCACTACCCTGAACTCGTATGCTGCACACTCTAGGCCGTGCAGCTTGTCATCAACTCTTTGCTGGACGAGTTCCTTGTCAGCTTCATGAACGAAGTCAAGAAACGGATGATCGAGCAGATGCTCCCTCTTGACCCCAAGGATCGTCTCGATCCCGTGATTCACCATCTTGAAGTCAAAGTCCTGTAGCAAGTAGATCCCATCCATAGACCTATCAAGCAGGGTCTCGAAATACTCCTTCAACGTGACATCCTGTGTGATGTCGCGAAGAGTGCCCTCAAATCCATGTGCCGTTCCATCACGTCCCCGTATAACGCCCGCGCGGATAAGCACATGCGTCTCTCTGCTCTCCTCGTCAATCAGATGAAGCCTTTTGATGGCGGAGTCGCAGCCCTTCTCTCCCAGCTTGGCCATTACGGCCGCCCAGCCGAGCCTGTCATGACAGAACAGCTGCTCCATCGTCTTGCTCCCGATAATCTCAGTCTCGCTGGCCATGGAGAAGAGCCTGGCAAAAGCAGCATCACAAAAGGTGACCATCCCTGTTGAATTGCACTGGAAGAACGGCCCAAGCATTGCCAGCTTCATCGTAATGTCACGCCCCGTACCCCTTACGTGTGGGGACGTCTCATCCGGACTCACCAGGTTGCTATCCACAGACAGGTAGAACGACGATCCATCTCTCCGCTTCACAACTACCATGTAATCGGACAAGGTTCCGCCTCGCACTTCCATCTCTCTCTCAAGGAGATCTCTGTGAGCTGGTACACTGTAGAAATCTCGGATGTTCCTGCCCTTGACGTCCAGGGCTGAGTCAAACCCGAACATGTCCGCGAACGCCTGGTTCGCATACGTAACCACGCCGCTAGGATCCGTCTCGTAGATGAGGTCTTGGATGGATTCCAGCAACTTCCCCGTATTGGCCGGTTTCATGACACCTCCTCCGGCAACTGCTTTCTCTCTTCATCTCTGTAGTATTCTAGCGGTCTGTTTCAAGGGTGTGAAGCAGTCGTCGGAATCTGGGGGCATCAATGTCAGTCCCGCCCTTCAACTCAATCTCTCCGCAGACGTCTCGCCCTCAAGCCTTCTTCGATTCGAGCTCTGCTGGGCTCTGCACCTGTAGCCCTTCGCCAAGGGGACAGCCTCTCCGGGGGCTGTCCCCGCCCCCCGGCACATGCAACGTGGCGTCACCTTCCCTCATCGCTTGCCTGCAACGCCGACTGTCCTGTAGTCTGTGCCGGTGAGGTGATAGCGCAGCCATCGGCTGCACGACCAAGGAGACGAGGGAGGATTCATGAATACGGCTCGCCGATACTCTGCCGTACTACTCCTGCTGGGGGTTCTGCTGCTCGTCGTAGCGGCCGTCGGTTGGGGACAGCAAGATACGTTCCGGCTCGCCATGCAGCCGCCAACGCGCATTGACCCGGCGATCATCGATTCGGATTCGGAGATCGCCATCGCCAATGCGGTCTACGACTACTTGGTGGATGTGAACGCGGATAACGGCATCGAACTGCGTTTGGCGGAGAGTGTGTCGGTGAGTGAGGACGGTCTGTCCTACACGTTCGTCCTGCGTCCCGGCATCCACTTCCATGATGGCACACCGTTGATGCCAGGAGATGTCGTGTGGACATTCGACCGTTTGCGAAATCCGGAGAACGGATTCCCCACTGCTTCCCTGTACGAAAACATCCGCTCGATTCAGGCCGATGGCGCTCGCAGCGTGACGTTCCACCTTCATGAGACGAACCCGTTCTTCCTCTACGATCTGGCCGACAATCATGCGCTGGTGCTCAAGCGTGGAACCACGGAGTTCTCGGCGTTCAACGGCACGGGTCCGTTCGTGGTCACCGAGTACCGTCCGGACGACCGCATTCTGATGCGCGCGAACGAGCGGTACTTCATCGAGGGGTTGCCAAAGCTGGATGCACTGCAGTTCGTGTTCTTCGCGGATTCGGTCGCCGCCGTTGATGCACTGCGCGGGGGACAGGTGGACATGGCATGGCGTATGCCGATCAGCCTGTACGTCACCCTCGAAGGCGCACGCAACCTCGTCACGGTCGATGTGCCGACCAACGGATTCGATCTGGTTCGCCTGCGCACGGATCTACCACCGGGGGACAATCCGCTGGTGATGGAGGCCTTGAAGCACGCCACAGATCGGGAGGCAATCTTCCAGTTGGTCCAGCTCGGCGCTGGGGCCGTGGGTCACGACACCCCAATTGGCCCTCTGTACGAGGGGTTGTTCGATTCATCGATCGAACCGTTGGCCTACGACCCTGCCCGGGCCCGCGATCTTCTATCGCAGGCAGGGTACGAGGACGGTCTTTCGCTCGATCTGTACGCGCCGGACTCCGGAGATCGACCGCAGTTGGCGGTGGTGCTCAAGGAGCAGTGGGCACAGGTCGGCGTCGAGGTCAACGTCATCATCGAGCCGGAGAGTGTCTACTTCGGAGAGAACCGGTGGATGGAGGCCTCGTTGGGGATCACCAACTGGGGATCTCGTCCGTATCCGCAGTTCTACCTCGATCTGATGCTCGCCTGTGATGCATCGTGGAACGAGGCCCGGTTCTGCGATGACGAGCTAGATGAGCTGATCGCGCTGGCGGGGAGTACGTTGGACGAAGCCCTCCGCGCCTCGACGTACGCGCAGATCCAGGAGATGCTGGTCTCTCGTGGACCGATTCTCATCCCCTACTTCTGGCCGCAGGTGGCGGCGTACAACCATCAGTTCACCGGGGTCGAGCTGAAGGCGTTTGCCGGTCGGACGGACTTCCGCACGGTGTTCTCCCCATAGTCATCCCATGGGGCCGGGCGCCTCGGCGCTCGGCCCTTCACACAAAGGACGTGAGAGCCGCTGCGGGCCTTCAGGCGTTCTTCCCTGCGCATCGTTCGTGAGCTGTTCCGCACGCCGACTTCGGCGATGGGGACGGCCCTCGTCCTTCTGTTCGTTCTTCTGGCCGTGTTCGGCCCGTGGCTCTCGCCGTACGGCCCCACACAGCAGATCGCCCGTGATGCACGGCAGGCGCCGTCGTGGCGGCATCTGTTCGGCACGGATCTGCTGGGACGCGACGTGTTCAGCCGAGTCCTTTACGGCGCACGAAGCATCCTCACCCTGACCGGGCTGGGAACGCTGCTGGCGGTGGTTCTGGGAACCGTCCTTGGCCTGTTCAGCGGGTACCGCGGGGGCCGGTTCGATGAGTTCGTCATGCGCATCCTGGACAGCCTGCTCGCGATCCCCGCGATGCTGCTGGCGTTGGTGCTGCTCGGTGCGGTGGGGCGCTCGCAAGCGAGCATCCTCGCCGTGATCGCGGCAGTCTACTTCCCCATCGTAGCGCGCGTGGTGCGCTCGGAGGTGCTGGCGGTCAAGAGGCTGGACTACATCGAGGCGGCACGGCTCCGTGGAGAGTCGCTGCCGTACCTGTTGCTGCGCGAGATCCTCCCGTCTGTGTTACCCGCGTTGTCGGTGGAGGCCGCGCTGCGCTTTTCCTATGGGATCTTCCTCGTGGCTTCGCTCGGGTATCTGGGCGTGGGGGTCCAGCCACCGACCCCGGACTGGGGGTTGATGGTGCGTGAGGCACGAACCGCCGCCCGACTGACGCCTTGGGCCCTCTACTTCCCTGCCGGAGCGATCGCCCTGCTGGTCATCGGGGTCAACCTCTCCGCCGATGGGCTCAAGCGCGCCCTTGGCTCGACCGATCGTTCCCTGACGCCACGCCTTCGCTCGCACATCGCGCGCGCCCGCACGGCATGTCGTTCGACGTCCGGCACAGCGGTGGTGTCCACCGCCACACTCTCGGTAAGGGATCTCACGGTCTCCTACGCGGTGAACGGAGGGTGGGTGGACGCGGTGCGAGACGTCACTCTCGACCTCTCCCCCGGAGAGACGCTGGGTGTGGTCGGGGAAAGCGGCTCGGGCAAGTCGACGCTGGCGCTGGCGATCGTCCAGTATCTGAGCGCCAACGGCGCCGTACGCGCCGGGACGCTCTGCTTCGAGGGCGAGAGCCTCTTGGGACGATCGCGGCGCTCCTTGCGGGCGATCCGGCGAACCGGGATGGCGCTCATCCCACAGGATCCGATGGCTTCGCTCAATCCCTCCATGCGTGTCGGTTCGCAGATTGCTGAGGCTGTACGTCTCTCTTCGCAAACGAAGGGCAGGAGAACTGTGGCGTCACAGATGGAAACGCTGGTCACCCGCGTGGGCCTCCCGGACGCTTTCCGGGTGTTGCGCCAGTACCCACATCAGCTCAGCGGCGGCATGCAGCAGCGAATCGTGATCGCCATGGCGCTGGCCGCCAACCCGAAGCTGCTCATCCTGGACGAGCCGACCACCGGGCTCGACGTGACCACCGAGGCGACGATCCTCGACCTGGTGGCTGAGTTGCTCTCCGAAGGGCAGCGATCGGCGATGTACATCTCACACGATCTTGGGGTGGTGGCACGGGTGTCAACCCGGCTCGCCGTGCTGTACGCCGGGGAGTTGGTGGAGGTGGGCCCGGTCGACGATGTCTTCCGCGGGGCACGCCATCCATACACGGTGGGGCTCCTAGCCAGCCGTCCGCGGATGTCCGCCGATCCTCCGTCCGCAGAGCTGCCAGCGATGCCGGGGAGTATTCCCCGTCCCGCGGAGCGTCCGCGAGGCTGCGTCTTCCGTCCACGTTGTCCCTTGTCCACGGACCGCTGCCTCGAAGCGCCTTCATTGGTCAGGACAACAGAGGAAGAAGCCTCCCCGGCGTCCTCTACGACAGTCCATAGGGTACGATGCCATCATCACAGAAGCGTACCGGACATGCGCTCCACACTGTTCGCTCCTCCATCGAACTCGGCTGAGCCCCCTGATGGGCTCGACCGATCGCCCGCATTGACGATCCGGAAGATCCAGACGAAGTTTCCTGTGCGGCGGTCGCTGGGCGATCTGATGCATCGTCGACCCAATCGCTCGATTCACGCAGTCCACGGGATCTCTTTGGATGTTCCCTCGGGCAGCACGCTGGGCATTGTCGGAGAGAGCGGCAGTGGAAAGACCACGTTGGCCCGCGCCATCCTGGGACTTCAGCCCTATGACGAGGGACAACTCTGGTTGGGAGATGTCGCTGTTCCTGCCTCCCTCTCAGCCCGTTCCCGCTCCCTTCTACGCGCCATCCAAGCCGTCTCGCAGAACCCCGACCAGGCCCTCAACCCCTACTTGCCTGTGCGCACCGCTCTGCAGCGACCGCTGGTACGGCTGCTCGGCCTGCCCGCGGCCCAACGTTTACAACGGATCTCCTCTCTGCTCGAACAGGTCGGCCTGCCCGCTGAGTACGCCGACCGTGTTCCGGCACAACTGTCGGGTGGCGAGAAGCAGCGGGTGGCAATCGCTCGCGCCATGGCCGGCGAAGCGCAGGTGGTGGTGTGTGATGAGGCGACCTCAGCACTCGATGTGTCGGTCCAAGCACGGATTCTCAACCTTCTCTCCCGACTGCAACGGGAGACGGGGCGCGCCTACGTGTTCATCTCGCATGATCTCGCGGTGGTCGGTCACCTGGCAGACGCCATCGCCGTGATGTACCTCGGTGAGCTGATGGAGATCGGACCGAGGGACTGCGTGTTCCGCGCGCCCCATCACCCGTACACCGAGGCGCTGCTCTCCTCCTATCCCTCGCTGGATCCACACGAGAGCAAGCGCATCCGTCTCTCGGGCGAGATCCCCAGCCCCGTGTACCGCCCCTCGGGGTGTCCGTTCCACACCCGCTGCCCACGACGAATCGGGCCCATCTGCGATCAAACTCCGCCCCCTTGGCAGGAAGCGCCGCGTGGCCACGCCCTGGCGTGCCACCTCTCGATAGACCCTCTGTTGCAGCGACAAAGCGATTCCAGCGCCAGTCGGTCGCACGGGAGCGTGAGATGATGGGACGCTTTCTCCTGCGCCGGCTGGCGTTCCTGGGCCTCACCGTGCTGCTCACCTCGGCTCTGATCTTCTCCATCACGCAGTTCTTGCCCGGGGATGTGGCCCGCATCCTGCTCCCCCGGGACGCGTCCGAGGAAGCGATCAACGCCAAGCGAGAGGCGCTGGGACTGAATCGATCGCCCATCGTCCAGTATCTGTCCTGGGCGGGCAGGTTTGCCCTTGGGGATTGGGGCCGGTCGTTCGCCTGGGACATTCCTGTCCGTCCGCGCGTGGTCGAAGCCCTGATCAACTCGCTGATGCTGGCCGCGATCGCACTGGCAATGGCGGTTCCCCTCTCCATCGTGCTCGGAGTGTGGGCCGGACTGACCGAGGGAGGATGGCCCGATCACATCATCAGCTTGCTCAGCCTCTCGGTGGTCGGACTTCCGGAGTTCGTGACCGGCGTAGCGCTGATCGAGATCCTCTCTCATGCGCTCAACTGGCTGCCCGCCAGCTCGTCGATCGGTCCGCGCAGCTCGTGGGTCGAGGCGTTCCCGTTCCTTCTCCTGCCGGCGTTGACGGCCACCTTCGTGCTGATGGCGTACGTCGTGCGCATGACGCGCGCCGAGGTGGTGGCTCAGCTGAACCGACCGTACGTGCGAACCGCCGTGCTCAAGGGACTGCCCTGGGGAACCGTGGTATTCCGGCATTTGCTACGCAATGCGCTGCTGCCGACAATCACCGTCATTGCGATCAGCATTGGGTGGCTGATCGGTGGATTGATCGTGATCGAGAACGTGTTCAACTACCCGGGGCTGGGGCGTCTCCTACTTTCCGCGGTCGATCACCGGGACTTCCCGCTGATCCAAGCCGTCACTCTGGTGGTCGTGCTGGGCGTCGTGGTGTCCAACTTCGCCGCCGATCTTCTGTATGCGGCGCTCAACCCACGCATCCGGTACGATTGACGCAACGCACTCTCTCCCGCGTTCGTAGACGCCGGGGAAGGAGGAGACATGGCTTGGATTCGCACCCTCGACGAGAACGAAGCCGATGATGAACTGCGCGCTGTCTACCAGCGAGTGAAGGGGAACCGCGGCCGAATCTCCAATATCCTCGCCGTGCACAGTCTGCATCCCCAAGCGCTTCAAGCACACATGGATCTGTATATGGCGATCATGTTCAAAGACTGCGAGCTCTCGCGCGAACAACGAGAGATGATCGCCGTGGTCGTTTCGACCGCGAACCGATGCGCATACTGCGTCCAACACCACGCCGAGGCGCTGGCTCACTACTGGAAAGACGACGAGAAGCTGTCCCTCTTTCTGGAGGATTTCTGGGCGGTGGAGATGGGCGAAGCGATGCAGGCAGTGCTCCAGTACGCACACCAGCTGACGGCCTCGCCGCATACCGTGGTCGAACGGGACGTCGAGCACCTGCGCGACCTTGGGTGGTCCGACCAAGCGATCCTCAACCTCAACCTCATCGTCAGCTACTTCAACTTCGTCAATCGCATCGCCCTCGGCTTGGGGGTCCCGTTCACCCCCGACGAAGTGCGCGGCTACCGCTACTGACCGAATGGCCCGAGAGATCGACCAGCTGACGCTCGACCACACAGATGCCCTGCTCCATGAGATCGCAGCCGTCCACTCCACGCTCGATCTGCGCGCGTTGCGGTTCGTCGATCCGTTCGGGTTGCTCCTCCTACAGTTGGCTTTGCTCGAGCGTGCCGACCGCGAGGAGCCCGTGCGCTTGCTCTGGCCACACTCCGGTTCGGTCAGCCGGTGGATGCGGGCCATGGGACTGAGGACCCGTAAAGAGACACCCCCCCCGGTTCACGCCCCGGAGAGCGCGATGCAGCCGATCACACGGATCGAAGACGAGGAAGGAATCGGCCAGGTGGTCGATGGATTCCACCACCGCCTCGCCGATCGGTATCCGCTCACGGCTTCGTCCCGTCGGGCGTTGGTGGCTGTACTGATTGAGCTGTTTCAGAACATCCCTCACCACAGCAACGCCACCGCCGCGGTGGAGGATCCACACGGGATTGCCGCCATGCAGGACTACGATGGGGCCATCTTCGTGGCGGTGGCCGATCGAGGGATCGGGCTTGCTGCCAGCCTGGGCCTACGCGATGGATACGCCGGGCTGAGCGATGCCGATGCCTTGGATCTGATCTTTCATCGAGGCATCTCACGCTTTTCTGACCCCGGTCGAGGCGGTGAGTTGCGCCGGATCGCCGAACTGGTGCGCTCCTGGGACGGGACATTCGCCGTTCGAACCGGGAACGCCATGTACCAGTTCGACCCTTACGGCGGAGATACCTCCATCGTGCAAGAGTTCCCGGGCGTTCAACTGGCGTTGTGCTTCCCGGATCGTGCCTTCCTATAGCGTCCGCTTGCGAACAGCCGTCTCTTGGCGTTCAATGAACACATGCACATCGAATCGTTCCGCGTTGCCCAGTTTGGCCCCCGTTTGGGGACCCGAATGGAAGGCGCACGTGCGCGCGAACAGCTACTTGCGCTGATCCAGGCCCTCCCCACCGATGGACAGGTTCGGGTAGTTCTGGACGGACTCGAAGTGCTGTCCACATCGTTTGCCGACGAGTTGATCGGCAAGACCCTCGATCGTCTCACGAGAGGCGAGTTGGGGGATCGATTCATGGTGCTGTCCACGCCGTCCCTGGAGCTTGCCGACGGCTTGGACGCCAAGCTGGCGCAGCGTGGTCTGGCCATGCTCTGCCTCGTCGGGGAGGCCTGGCATCTCATCGGCGCCTACACCGAACCGATGCGCGAGACGCTGGCGGGCATCATCGCGAGAGAAGAGACCACCGCCAAGACACTGGCCTCAGAGCTTGGGCTACAGATGAACGCGTGCGTCAACCGGGTGGCCAAGCTCGCCAAGTTACGCCTCATTCGTCGTGTCCAGGTCGGCACGAGCGGCCCGCAAGCGGTGTACACGCTTCACTCTCTGTTGGAGGGTTGACAACCGCCCCTTCTTTTCGTACACTCCTCGTTGTGTACGAACATGTTTCAGGAGATTCGAGAGCCGATTGATGCATTGGTGATCTACCGCCGCGGGGCCCCGCACCCCCTACTCCAGGCGTTTCGCTGGAAGGGGCGTCGGTACAACGTCACCGAAACGAATCTGGTACATCCGAAGCGGATCGGAGAGTCGTTGCTGCTCTGCTATGCCGTCAGTTGCGGATGCGACCACTTCGATCTCCGCTTTCACACGGGTCGCCATCAATGGTTTCTAGAGGCAATGGACACCTCACGGTAGCCCATCGTGAGCTGTCTCATCGTGCCCAAAGGTTGACATTCGAGATCGTTTCTATATACTTACCAGCGTAGATATATAGAAACGGAACGGCCGATCTTGGGGGCACACACCGGAAGACCGGGGAGGAGATCGATATGGCTGTGACGGAAGAGCGACTTGAACAACTGTGGATCCTGGCGGATGAACTACGTGGAGAAGTGCACGACGCCGACCTGGAGGATCGTATCGAAGCGCTGGTGGAAACGCTCAACGAACGGACAAGACTCCGGGAGGTCGTGCTCTCTCTACGCTAGCGATCCCATCTTCCGAAGATGGACACTGCGCGCCTGTCGAAGCCGCGAATCCTGCGCTTCGCCCCTTGCTCTCTTCGCCCTCCGCGGCCGAGACAGGCGCCGCCCCCTTAAGCATAGATCGAGATGTTTGTTCGAAGAGTTCAATCTTGATTGAAAACACTCAACACGATACCCTCTCTCCCAATAGGGAGGTCGCTGCCATGGGTACACAGCCAGACGAGGCACGGAGGCAGTTCGTCGAACGCTCAGGTGATCTCCTGGACGAGCATGGCCTGCCGCACATGGCGGGCCGCGTGGTCGGCGCCTTACTCATCTGCTCTCCGCCGTACATGGCACACGACGAGCTGGCGGAATGGCTCCAGGCCAGCAGAGGCTCGATCAGCATGAGCACGCAGCTACTCGTGCGTATGGGGATCGTGGAGCGCATCAGCCTGCCCGGGCATCGGCGTCACTACTATCGCCTGAATGAGAATCTGTGGAACGAGTTCTTCCTGCCGAGCCGGGAGCACATCCAGAAGCATATCGACCTGTGCGAGCAAGGGCTTGCTCTCTTGCAGGAAGAGCCCGTGGCCGTGAAGCAGCGGCTCATCGAGATGTTGGTGTGCATGGAGTTCATCCTCGAACAGCTTCCCGAGATGCTCGACCGATGGCGTGTCCGCAGACCTAAACTGATGAACCGCCGCCTGGAGAATCTCTGCGGCTCACGAAACGAAGGAGGAGAATCCGATGAGACCTAGACGATGGAGCGTACTCCTTGCCCTGGTATTGCTGCTCGGCACACCGACCGCCGTGGTCGCACACGAGCCACCTCCCACCGCGCGGATTCTGGTCATCGACGCCACCAAGACGTTCGCCTCCACACTGCGGGTCGCGGGTGTGGTCGGCGCGCTACGACAGACCGGCTTGTTCGAGGTCTCGATTCGCCTTTCGGAGGACAGTAGCGACTTTCCGGATCCGCTCCATGATGTGCCGCGCCCGCCAGAGGAAGAGCCGTTCGATCTAATCCTCCTTCTTCCCCGAAGGCTGGATGGGGATACCGATGTCACAGTCTGGCTGATCAGCGAATGGGTTCCCTGGCTCTCCCCGTCGGTTCGTCAGGCCGCAGAGGTGGCAAAAGCGATCGCGAACCAGGTCTTCGCCGACACAGCAACCACCGTCGACGGATCAATAGACCTGTGGCCGGTGATTCTGGGCACCCTGTACGTCCAGAGAGGATGGCTCCGATGAGATCGCTGATCCGATGGGCGGTCGATCATCCGGTATGGACGATCGCCATCTCGATCGTCCTGTCACTGGCCTTCCTGTATCCGATCCAGTTCCTGACGCAGGAGACGGACTTCGCCAAGTTTCTGCCCGAGAACGATCCGATCCTCCAGCTGATGAACGAAGCCGAGGACCGTTACGGCCGCACGTTTGGCATCATGGTCATGCTGCGCAACGAGGGCGGGGTGTTCAATCTGACCTCGCTGGGAAAGATCGAATCGATGACCGCAGCGTTCGAGGCAATCCGAGGAGTCAAACAGGTCTCGACGCCGCTCAACTCCCAGGTCATCACGGGAACAGCGGCCGCGCTGAATGTCCAGTCGGCGGCGCCCCGTGGACGGGCCCCGCGGACCGAGGAAGAGATGCTGACCTTCCGTGCCCGAGTGGAGGACAGTCGGATGCTGGAAGGACAGGTGATCTCGTCCGACGGAAAGGCAGCCTCGATCAATCTTGAGCTGGAGGTCGGGGCGGATGAAGCCACCATCACGCGCCAGATTGTGCAGATCGTGGACAGCTTCGAGGGCGACGGAGACCGTTTCTTCCTGTACGGCGACGCCTACTTCGACGCGCTCATGAGTCAGGAGATGGAACGCGATACAGCGATCCTTCTTCCTCTCTCCTTGCTGGTGATGGTGCTCATCCTGTTTGTCAGTTTCCTTACCCTCCGTGGCGTCGCGATTCCCATCCTCGTCGTCATCCTCTCCATCTTGGTCGCCATGGGAACCATGTCGCTGATCGGGTTTCCGATGACGATGGTGTCGTTCATCGCGCCGGTCCTGCTGCTGGCGATCGGAATTGCCGACGGGATACACGTGTTGAACCGCTACAACGAAGAAGTCGCCAAGGTCAAGGCGCGTCTCGCACCGATCGAGCAGAAACCTCCGCACGAGGTCCGTACCGCCAAAAGACAAGCCATCCTGGACAGCATGACAGAGATGGCCGGTCCGGTGATCATGACCTCACTGACCACCGCGGTCGGGTTCCTATCTCTGCTGAGTGCGTTCTTCCTTCCCCAGAGACAGTTCGGCATCATCACCGCCATTGGAGTGCTGGCCGCCATGGCCTTCTCGCTGGTGCTGATCCCTGCGCTCCTCTCGCTTCTCAAACTGCCGAGAATTCGTGACGTAAACCGTGGCATGCGCCCGTTGACCCGCGTCCTCCTTGCCTTCGAGCGCTCGGTCATCCGTCATCGAACGCTTGTGCTGGGGATCGCCGTCGGCGTGTTAGCACTGATGGCCGTCGGGCTGCCTTCCCTCCGAGTAGAGACCTCCAACGAGGAGTTCCTCGGCCGGGACCATCCCGCGATGCAGATCCTGACCTTCGTGGACGAACACTTCTCGGGGGGTATGCAAATCTCGGTCGAGTTCGACACCCAATGTCGCGATGGGCTCAAGGATCCTGCTGTTCTGGAGGAAATGCTCGCACTGGAGGCGTTCCTCCAGGAACGTGGGGTGACCAAGACAATCTCGCTGACGCACTTGGTGCGAGAGATGAACCAGAAGTTCCACTCTGACGATCCCGATTACTACGTCATCCCCGACAGCCAGGGAACGATCTCCCAGCTTCTGCTGTTGTTCACGTTCCAGGGAGGAACTCTCGGCAACATGGCGCTTGGCGATTTCTCGGCAGGGACTGTGTTCGGCATGTACTCGATGGGCTCGTCGCGTGATGCATCCGCGCTGGCAGTCAGCGTGCAAGAATACTTGGATACGCAGTTCCCCGAGGACGGACAGCTCCGCGTGCGCATGGTCGGCGCGACAACGCTGGTGCATCACATGTTCAGCCGCATGACACGCAGTCAACTGGTCGGGCTGGCAACCACCATTGGGGCGGTGACCCTCTTGGTTTCCTTGCTCATGGGATCTCTGATCGCCGGCCTGATCGCCGCGATTCCGCTCGTACTGACTGTCACGTTCAGCATGGGCATCATGGCGTATACCGGGGCTCCGTTGGACATGATGACACTGATGGTCTCCGTGATCGCTGTAGGCATTGGGGTGGACTATTCGATCCACTTCATCTCTCGATTCCGAAAGGAGTTTCAGGAGACCGGCGACGCACAGGCAGCGTTACAGTCGACGATCCGCCACACGGGACGAGGGATCACCTACAACGCGCTGACGGTGGCACTGGGGTTCTTCATCCTCGTTTTTGCTTCGTTCAAAGGGATCCGCATGTTCGGGATACAGATCGCGCTTACGATGGTCGTCAGCGCGCTATCCGCCATCTCCGTCATCCCCGCCATTCTCATGCAGTGGAGACCAAGATTCCTGGGGCGGACCCACTGGAGCCGGTTTCTCAGGAGAAACAAAGAGCACGCAAGCATCGTAGATAGAGAAGAAGGAGGCAACTGATGAAGAAAGCCTACGCTGGACTGGCCATGGTGTTGATTACGGTGTTCAGTGTGACCACTGTGGCAGATGCACTCACCGCGGATGAGATTCTGGATCGCATGAGCGAAGAGGCCGACGTCCTGGCCGCGGAGGGGATGGTCTCCATCGTGCGGTTCGACAACACATTCGGCGACGGAACCACCGGATCCAACCTGTTCGGATCGCTGGCCGTTCCCGCCCGTTCGTTGATCTACTTCATCGAACCGTTCGACGTCGCCGGCACGATCTTCCTCACCCATGAGACCGAACACGAAGACGAGACTGCCCGACTGTGGCTGTACCTTCCCATGCTAGGCATCCCAAAAGAGCTCGTCTCTGAGGAGGATCGCGGCGGGAGTTTCGCCGGCAGCGCGCTCTCCTATTCGGATCTGGCTGATCGTGAGAGGCGAGCCGACTACGACGCTGTACTCCTCGGCGAAGACGAGCTGGTCATCGGGGAAGCGACCCGCACAGCCTACCGGATCGAGTCTACCGCCAAGCCCGATGCCGATGTCAGCGACCCGCGCTCGGTGATCTGGGTGGATACGGAGTTCTCCATCCTTCTGAAGATGGAGTCCTACAACCGTCTGGGGCACCTCAGCACCACGTTGGAGGTCCTCTCGCTGGGGGAGTTTGAGGACCGGATGATCGCGGAAGAGATGTTGGCTACGAATCACTCGGACAACAGCACAACGACGATCGCCATTCTGGAACAGCGCCGGCCGGGGACGGCGGTCCCTGACGAGGTCTTCGCTCCGGAGAGCCTCTCCGACTTCGACCCGTCCACATGGGGGTTTGACGACCCGGGGCTCTAGGGATGCCCCACGCCTCTCTTCCACGTCGATCAAGCCGCGTTGCGAAGGGAGGTCAACAGATCAGCTGCTCGTTTGGCTGCTCGCCGAACCGCCTGCGGTGTCTCATCCACCTCCTTCAGGTGGGAGGGCACCACAGAGGTCGGTTCCAGGTCAACGAGCGCAGAGAGGAACTCGAACGCAGGTCGGTGGACCTTGAGATCGCACGGTAGGGGGCGGATCCGGGTGTACCCACGAAGGTACGCCTGGATCTGTTCTTCCGACGTCGCAGCCTCCATCCTGCGAAGCGACACAGCGATGTCGTACGCATAGTAGTTCCAATGGACGGACTCAAAGTCGATCGCCCTGGCCTCCTCTTGATGGAACAGGAGGTGACGTCCGAACAGACCTCCGTGCACTGGCCCGACCACGGCCCGTCCCTGTCCTATCGTCTGGAGGACGCGCTGGAGCGCGGGCAGCGCCTCGCACACAGTGTCGATCCGATCACGATCAGCCGTCTTCATCCATCGCCCACACAGGATGCGCTCTGGGAGCCGGTCGAGCCACGTGCGGTCCGCCGCAAGCTCCACAGGCCAATCGAAGGACTGAGCGTGCCGGTGTAGCGTTCCTGTGAAGCGCCCCAGTGCCTCGTAATGTGTCTCGGACAGCTGGTCGACCGTCTGTCCGCGGACCCATCGGAACAGACTGAACGGGTGAAACCCGGAGAGCCCTGGCATGGAGACCTTGCCGAATAGCTCGCCTGCAGGCGTCAGCACCGGCTCGGGTACCCCCAGATCGGTGTCCAGAGTGATCGCCACCAACCAAAGCAGCTCGCGCATCAACGCCTTGCGATCCTTCTCCGGTGGACAGATTCGCAGCGCCCATCGCCCATGCTCGGCCTCTACGCGAAAGACCAGCTTGCGCCGGCGACTCAGCAGACGAAGCGACGAGGACTCCAGCCCGAACGTAGCCAGCGCCTTGCGCGCCAGCTGCTCGTAGAGAGCCTCCAACTCCGGTCCGACCGGCTGTCCGCTCGAGTCCATGCCCACACCTGTGAGCCTACACTGCTTCCTTGGCGCCTGCAAAAACCGGATCTACACCCCCCTCCCGCTCCCCCCATCCGAGGGGGGAGGGGTTGAATCAGAAGCCCGGACTTCTCGTTCTTTCATCCCGGAACAAGGTTTGTGTCCCGCGACTCTCTGCCTGGGTGCGCAGACCTGCCCCTGGGGTTCCTCTGCGTTCTTGGCGCCTTGGCGAGAAAGGCCGTTCGTACTCGCCCCCCGGTCGAGGG
>CAZQHD010000003.1:17597-41699 GCA_964593295.1 uncultured Thermotogae bacterium
GAGAGAGCGCAACGGACGAACGACAGAAAGAGCAACTCTCGCAAAGACGCAAAGGTCGCAAAGGGTGGCTGTTCCGCGATGAGCAACCGTGTCCAGCGAGACGCAGCGCCGATCAACCTCAGCTGGCCCGCTGCCTAACCACGATCCACGAACTGTTCCTGCTATCCGCCCTTGCCTAACCACGAACTACGAACTGGTTCTCCCCTACGAACCCAATGAACCCAACGAACTGTTCTTCCTTCCCGCCTCCCGCGACTCCGAACCACGAACTCCTCCCCCTTGGCGTTCTTGGCGCCTTGGCGAGAAAGGCCGTTCGTACTCGCCCCCCGGTCGAGGGACCACACGCAGAGAGAGCGCAACGGACGAACGACAGAAAGAGCAACTCTCGCAAAGACGCAAAGGGTAGGTTGACCGTTCGATCGCTTCCATGGTCCATGGCCTCCAGGTCTCGTCTTGCCTGCTGCGGAAGAGCGGGGACAGGCATGCCCCCGCGATGTTTCCCGAAGGGAAACTCGCCCGCGGGCGCCAGCCCGCGCCGTGGCCCGGCGAGCCAGTCCCCTCAGACCATGGAATACCACTCAGAGTTTGGGACATCCCGCATGTCCAAACTCCAAGCCGCGCCTCAGCGCGGCCGCCGTCCGCTCCTCCGACAAGCTACAGGCTACCCACCAGGGGCCGTTGCCCAACGACGAACCACGAACTGGTTTTGCTTTCGGTCCTTGTCTAACTCCGAACTACGCACGACGAACTGGTTCTCCCCTACGAACCCTATGACCCCTATGAACCCTATGAACCCAACGAACTCTACGAACTGTTCTTCCTTGCCGCCCCTGTCTAACTCCGAACTACGCACGACGAACTGGTTCTCCCCTACGAACCCTATGACCCCTATGAACCCAACGAACTCTACGAACTGTTCTTCCTTGCCGCCGTTGCCTAACTCCGAACTACGCACGACGAACTGGTTCTCCCCTACGAACCCAATGAGCTCTATGAACCTGGGAACCTGGGAACCCTCCACGTTCCTTCGAACCCTACGAACTCTCCCCTCCGCCGTCCGCTCTCATCACCTATCCCCGTCTTCCACCACCTCGAACCCGTCGGGGAAGAAGTCCGCGCGGTACACGAAGAGTGACTGCTCGCCGTCATCTGCATACAGCCCGAGGAACTCAGCTCCCCGTGCATAGAGGAACATCGATCCGGTCTCGGATGAGAGCTCATACCGAGAGACAGCGATCTCTTGTTCGTTGAAGCGAAGAATGGCGTCTCCCGTTCGATCCACACGCATCACCGGCAAGGTTCGATCCCCGGGATCGTCATCCTCTCGCGGAGGGCCGCCCAGCATCAGCGTCTCCAGGAGCATCGTCTCTTCCTGGGGGTTCAGGACGAAGAGCAGGGGGATTACAGCGTACGTGCTGAACGTGTTCAGCACGAAGACCTGCGCTGACTGAAGCGAGAACTCGCGTTCCTCATCGCCGGAGCGTGTCGTCACTCGTGACTCTCCAACAGTTGCGCCGATCGTCCGGTCAAACCCCAGCGGAGCGTGAAACGAGGACGAAAGTGTCTTCGGGCGAAGCGAGGCGTCCAGCTCCAGTCGCTGGTCAAATTCGGCACGGATCGTCGCTACGAGAACCTTGAACCGAAACTCGCCGTCCGACTGCAGGATGACAGCGTTCTCTTCAACCCGTAGGGAGTACTCCTCTTCTCCGAATCGGCGCCCGTTCCCCTCGATCGCCAGTATCCCGGAGAGGGGGAGACCGATCGATACCAGCGTGGGCGGCTCGGGGACCCCGTCGGAGGGCTCAGGAAGGCGATCCTCGGGGAGATCTTCTTCCTCTGCAATGGATGGTGGAGTCAACCAGTCCTGGGGAAGGTCCCGCTGCTCCACAGAGGACAACGTCGGCGCGTCCCCGGACCCGAGGAAGACGAGAAACAGCAACAAGCCTCCCACGATGAGTCCCGGGATCCCCACAGCAAGTCCCACGATCCACTTCGTCCTCCGTTTCACGCCGCCTCCTTTCGGGAGGCCCCATTCTCCCCCTGCCTCGTGAGCACCGCATCAACAAGCTGTGAAGCCATGATGTAGGTCGCGATGCGCGTTGGCACGGAGAACTCCTCCCGATACCATCGACGCATGAATGGGGAGGGGCCGTACCGCATCATCGATCGATCCACGTGGCCACGACGGGAGCAGTTCGATCTATTCAAGGGCTTTGGGTTCCCATACTTCAGCGTGACCGCAGAAATCGACATCACCCCGTATCGCCGTGCGCTCCCCAGAGGAGGGCAGTTCACGTTAGGCATTGTCTACGCCTTGACCTCAGCCGCCAACTCGGTCCCCCCGTTCCGGCAGCGAATCCGCGGCGAGGACGTCATCGAGTTCGAGGTCGTGCATCCGTCGATCATCCTGCTCAACGACGAAGAGGCCTTCCGATTCTGCGTCCTTCCGTTCGCAGCGGAGTACGTGCGATTCACTGAAGGGGCATCGGAGCGAATGGAGCGGGCACGCGCTGCGTCATCCATGTTCGATGTCGCGGACCAGGAAGACTTTCTATTCCTCACCAGCCTGCCGTGGATCTCGTTCCACGGCGTGACACATGCCGTGCCGACACCGTCCGCCGACTCGGTGCCCCGCATTGCCTGGGGCAAGGCACGGGAGGTCAATGGCCAGGTGCTTCTTCCCCTCAACGTGCAGGTCCATCACGCGTTGGTGGACGGCCTTCACGCCGCCCGGTTCTTCGAGCGCGCGGAGGCAATCCTACAAGATGCCGACACCTGGATCGTCGCATCGTAGGCCGGACGGGACAACGGCCCCGGCACCGATTCATGTCTCGTTTCGCTGCTACGGATCGCTGAACGACTTCCTGCCCGAGGCCGCCCGAGGGGGGACAATCGATGCCGCGTTCGTGGTCTCTCCGTCCGTGAAGGACGCCGTGGAACGACTCGGCGTCCCCCATGTCGAGGTCGATCTACTGGTGGTCAACGACCGATCGGTGGGGCTTGAACACCGGCTCGCGGCGGGTGACCGCGTGGCCGTCTACCCCCTCTTCCAGACCCTTGAACTCGGCGCGCACAGCGGACGCCTGCTCTCTCCCATTCGTCGAGACGGTCCGCTCCCACAGTTCGTGGCGGACGTTCACCTGCGCCGGCTGGCACGGCTGCTTCGTCTGCTGGGGCTCGACGTACTGTACTCATCGTCCCTCGAGGACCCCGACTTGGTCGACATCTCGGTCAGAGACGGTCGGGTGCTGCTCTCGCGAGACCGCGCGCTGCTCAAGCACGGCCGTCTGGTTCAAGGGCTTTGGATTCGTAGCGTGGTGCCTCGCTGTCAGGTCGTCGAGATCCTACGCCGCTTCGACCTGGTCGGCCGGGTCGATCCGTTCACACGTTGCCCTTCCTGCAACGGACGGCTTGCACCTGTCAGGAAGGAGGAGGTCCTGGACCGTATCCCGCCGAAGACCGCACGGTGGCTGGACGAGTACAAGCACTGCTCAAGATGCGGCCAGCTGTACTGGCAAGGTACGCACACACGTCGCATTCGCGCCTTGCTTGAGGAGATCGTCCACGAGGCCACGGTCCGCTAGACCTCCGCGACCAGGTCGTACGCCTCGACGCCCACGATTTCGGCGTGCACGAACTGCCCGGGTTTGAGTGAGGCACCAAGTACGTACGTCACGCTGTCCACATCCGGGGCTTGACCCTGCGTGCGCCCGACCCAGACATCCTTCTCCTCGGTGGGTTCGTCGATCAGCACCTCCACCAACTCCCCGATACGGTCCTCGTTCTGCTCGAACACGATCGCCTGCTGGGCAGCCATCAGCTGATCGAGTCGGTCCTCGATCACAGCCGAGGAAACCGGATCCTCGAACTCCGCAGCCGGCGTGCCCTCTTCGGCGGAGTAGGCGAACGCGCCCAGGTGGTCGAACCGCAGATCCCGGACACCCTGTAGGAGTGTCTCGAACTGTGCGTCGGTTTCGCCAGGGAACCCGACGATGAACGTCGTGCGAATCGCCACGTCGCGGATGCGCCGGCGAAGTTGTGCGATGAGGCTCACACAATCCGCTTGCGAGACCTGGCGGCCCATTCGCGTCAGAATATCGTCGTCCAGGTGCTGAAGAGGAAGGTCCACATACGGACAGATCTTGGGGTTGCCAGCGATCTCCTCGATCAGCTCCTCGCGCAGATGTGCCGGATGGGCGTACAGCAAGCGAATCCACCGCAGCTCGTCGATCCGGGCGAGTTCGTGCAGAAGCCGATGGATCGGTATGCTGTCGGCTCGGTCCTTCCCGTACGAGGTAGTATCCTGCCCGATCACCACCAGCTCCTTCACGCCGCCGCGAACCAGCTGCTCCGCCTCGGCGAGGATCACATCGGGAGACCGACTGTGTAGCGGCCCACGAATCAGGGGAATGGTGCAGTAGGAGCAGCGGTTGTCGCATCCATCGGAGATGCGTAAGTAGGCCATGTGGTTGGGCGTGAGCAGCAGGCGCGCATCATCCTCCGGTATCGGCGCAAGCCCGCAAGCCCGCAGGATCTCCTCGTGCGCGTGGAGTCCGACCACGGCATCTACCTCGGGAACGGCCGCTCGAATCTGCTCGGCTTCGCGTTCGCCCAAGCAGCCCATTACGATCAGCGTCCGCGCCGATCCTTCGCGCCGGAGCGTTGCGACTTCGGAGATGGCGCGCATCGACTCCTCTCGGGCCGCGGCGATGAATCCGCACGTATTGACGATGAGGATGTCGGCGTCCTCAGCCCCCGCTCCAACCAGCGCTCCGGCGGAGGCCAACCGCCCCAGTAACTGCTCGGAATCCACCAGATTCTTGGCGCAGCCGAGGCTGGTCAGATGGATCTTCGAACGTCTGCTTCTACTCCTCATGGTGTATCTGCTCTCCCTCTTGCGAAGAGAGGGTCCGGGAAGCTCCCGATCCCCTTCACCCCTCCTCAGGCTACAGCGTGAGGACCATGTGGACGTCGCCCGGCTCCAGGGCCCACAGTCTCGGGTTGGGCGTGTCGGTCAGCTGGAACCCACGGCTTCGATAGAAACCGACCGCGGAGCCCGTAGGCGTAGCCGATACGTAGATCTCTTGCGCTCCCGCGGCGCGGGCCGCGTCCTTGACGTGGTGGAGAAGCTGAGTGCCAATGCCGCACCGGCGTTGCCCGTGACTGACGTGCAGCAGATCCATCTGCGCTTGCGTCTGGGTCAGCCGCGGACGCAGCGAGGCAACGCCAACCATCCGTCCCCGCTCGTCAAACGCCCCCCAGATCGTCCCTCCGTCGGCCAGGACTTCCTCCAATCCGCAGATGATCGATGACACAGAGTGGCTGTCACCTTCGGGCCTCCACGGAACGCTACTCCAATCGCCGTCGTGGCGGATCAACCGGCCGCATTCTACGCGATAACCCACGTGCATCTCCTCGGTGCGATCGATCTCGCGAACTCGCGGGAACTCGTGCGGCAAGAGGGTACGGATATCGAGTGTCGTCATGCCGCATTCTGCGTCACGCGATGGACGCGGTGCAAGAAGCACAGCTTGTTTGACCGCACTGTCTGGTTGATCTAGTATTCCATCATGGAATACCGAATGGGTTCGCGAGGTTTCCCGGTGGAGTATGCGGCGTTGGGCTTCCTGTTGGAGAAGCCGATGCACGGATATGAGCTGCGTGCGCGGATCGAAGAAGGGCTGGGCCCGCTCTGGCGGATCGCCTCCAGCCAGTTGTATCAGGTGCTCCACCGTCTGGACAACCAGGGGCTGGTGCGCCGTACGTCTCGCGCCACCTCCGCCGGTCCATCGCGTGCCGTACTTCATGTTACGGAGGAAGGGGATGCAGAGTTCTGGGCATGGGCTGAGGCGCCAGTTTCGTCCATGAGGGATGTGCGCGTGGAGTTTGCCGCCAAGCTCTACTTCGCGCGCAGGCTTCGTCCGCGAACGGTCAGCGTGCTGATCGACCGTCAGATCTCGGCCCTTGACCCGATGCAGCACCACGTTCACTCGCAAAACCACGGAGACGACGCGGCCCTGCAGGCAGCGTGGCAGATGCTTCAGCAATCGACCATCGAGAACTTCGCAAGCTGGCTGCACGCCCATCGGGACGTGCTCCAACACCCCAAGGAGGGCCTATCGTGAAGACCCATTCCCCGTTCGTTGTGCTCCTCATCGTTGCGTTCTGCGCCATCGGAGGCTTCGCCCAACCGATCTCCGTGACCGATCAAGCCGGGGTGACGCTGACCCTCGATCTCCCCATTCAGACTCTCGTCTCGATCCACGGCATCGGAACCTACTATGTCTACGCGCTCGGAGCGGGAAACCAGCTTGCAGTAGCCTACTACGTGGGGCTGCGATCGGCAGCAGATGCTCCCCCTACCATGCTTCGATGGGAACCTCGTCTGCCGGAGATCCTGTCCTTCGGTGAACCCAATGTCGAGGCGCTCCTCCTAGAGGAGCCCGACCTCATCCTGGCGGATGCGGGACGACATCGATCGTTCGCCGAGGTGATGAACTCGCTGGGGGTTCCGGTCGTCCTGTTCTCGGCAGAGACCCCGGAGTCGATGCTGGAGGCCATTGAGCTGACCGCCGAATTCTTGGGCGAAGCGGCAGAAGCCAGAGCGCACGCCTTCCTGGCAGACCATGCACGCGTGACCGCGGCGGTCGCCGATCACTTAGGGGCGATCTCGGAGGAAGAGCGCGTTCGCGTTCTCTTCCTGGGCACGACGCCCACGCGGACCATCGGCGGGGGAATGTACCAGAACTCGATCATCGAAGCCGCCGGCGGTGTGTCGGTGAGCCGCGGGCTTCCGTCGAGCGGGTGGAGCGACGTCAACCTGGAACAGATCCTGCTGTGGGATCCGCAGGTGATCGTCATCGCGCCCTACGGCCCGGTGGAGCCCTCCGCCTTGATGGAGAACCCCGATTGGCAATCGATCTCGGCGGTGTCCACCGGACGCGTGGTCCGCATGCCTCGCCTGATCGCCCCCATCGACACACCCGTCCCGGAGTCTCTGCTCGGCATCGTCTGGATGGCCTCGAACCTGTACCCGGAACTGCAAACGCTGGATCTCGTAGAGGAACTCACGTCCTTCTACGAACGCTACTATGACCTGTCACTCACGGACCAGGAGATCCTTCTATTCTCCACTCCATGATCCGGCCGCAGAGATTCGCTCCGTGGGTGATCGCCCTCTTGCCGGTGGCGGCCGTGCTCACGGCGGTGCTGGTCGGCCGCTACGGTGTTCATCTACCGGACACGATACGGGTGCTGCTCGGTCTCGACGGGCCGTCGGCCACGTTTCGCGCCGTGATCCTGCGTGTGCGCCTGCCGCGCGCGGTGGCTGCCGCCTGTGTGGGCGCAAACCTGGCCGTGGTTGGGGCCGTATTCCAGGGGATGTTCCGCAACCCGTTGGTGGATTCACGCATCCTCGGTGTCAGCTCTGGTGCCGCCTTCGGCGCCGCGCTGGCGCTGTTGATGACACGACACGATCTGCTCGTGCAGATGAGCGCCTTCGCGTTCGCCCTCATCGCGGTCGCTTGCGTTCTGGTCATCGGTACCTGGTTCGGCTCGTCCACGCTGGTCATCGTCATTGCCGGCATTCTGGTGGGGGCGCTGTTCAACTCGGTTCTGGGCCTCATCCAGTACGTGGCGGATCCGCTGAGCACGCTTCCCGCGATCACCTACTGGTTGCTGGGCGGACTCAGCGATACCCTGTGGTCTGATCTTCCTGTTCTGCTCACCATCACCGGGGTGGGCCAGATGTTCTTCTTGGCGCTGCGCTGGAGACTCAACTTGATGACGCTCTCCCACCGCGAGGCCCACGCCCTCGGGATTCGAATCCGCCCGCTGCGCGCGCTGTTCGTGATCATCGGCACCCTGATGATCGCCGCCTCAGTCTCGGTCGCGGGGATGGTCGGATGGATCGGCCTGGTGATTCCCCACGCCGCCCGCGCCGTCGTCGGCCCGAACCATCCAGCAGTGATCCCTGCCTCTGCCGCGTTGGGCGCCACCACGCTGATTCTCCTCGATATCATTGCTCGGACCGCGGTCGCTGTTGAGATACCCCTCGGGATCCTGACGGGGTTGATCGGGGTCCCCGCGTTCCTTCTCGTGTTCTACCATTTCTTGCGATCGAGGGGGGCCTTGGCATGACCTTGGAGGCGAGAGAGCTAGCGTTCGCGTATCTTTCCAGCACAGAGGTTCTCTCTTCGGTCTCGTTCTCCCTCCCACCGGGCACAGTCACCTTCGTCTTAGGGGCGAATGGGACAGGCAAGACGACCCTGTTGGAGTGCCTGTTCGGCCTCCATGTCCCGCTTCGGGGCGAGATCGTCGTCGACAAACGCTCCCTGCAGAAGATGACAGCCCGCGAACGAGCCCTGAAGATTGGGCTTGTCCCGCAACTACACGAACCGGTGTTTGAGTTCACTGTACAACAGGCCGTTTTGATGGGACGCGCACCCCATTTAGGCCTGTTTGCCCGTCCCGGCGCAGCGGACCGACACGCCGCAGAGCTTGCCATGCAGGCGGTGGGGGTCAATCACCTGGCAGACCGCCCGTACACCCGAATCAGTGGAGGAGAACGACAATTGGCGTTGATCGCACGGGGGCTGGCGCAAGGAGCGCAGTGGCTGCTCATGGATGAACCCGCCGCCCACCTCGATCCGCACCATCAGCATCAGGTACTCTGTGCGGTGCGCCGGCTTGCTCGCGAAGGCCTTGGCTTCGCCATCACCTCGCATCTACCGAACCATGCTCTTCTCTACGCAGACCAGATTGCCTTTCTCATCAATGGCAGGACGGAGATCCAGGGACCTCCCGGGTCGATGATCACTGAGCAGACGCTTCATGCAGCCTACGGAGTGTCGTTTGAGATCGTGCAGGGAGTCAGCGGTGCCCGAGCGGCGATTCCTAGAGAACGGTGACCAAATCCGAACGTGTTTGTCTGCTTAGGAGCTGTCCGCCATTGGGTCGGAGGAGATGGCCGTTCTCAGCCAACTACGGCTGGTGAGCAGGCCGATGGCCGCAATGCCTGAGACTACATTGCTGAGGCTCATCCCAATCCAGACGCCGTCCGATCCCATCGCAAGAACAAAGGCGAACAGATAGGCTAGAGGAATGCGTAACGCCCACAGACGAACGATCCCTAGAATCATCGGTGGAACGTTGTGTCCGGAGCCACGGTAGACCGCTTCCGCGGTAAAGAATGCCCCCAAGAACGGCATACCAAGCGCGAACAGCTCGAGGAATCTTGCCCCCTCGCGGATCACCTCTTCGTGCCCCGGCATGAAGGCAGACACCAGGGAGAAACGGATCGTCCAGATCAGCGCCGCCTCCGCGAGAAGGATAACGAAGATCGCCGCCAAGCCCACTTTCATCAGGGACCGTGCACGATCCATCAACTGCGCCCCCAGCGCCTGTCCGATCATGGTGGTGAGGCCGATGCTCATGCTGTTCGTGATGATGAAGATGATCCCGTGAATACGGTCGGCCACCCCGTACCCCGCCAGCGCAGCTTGCGCGTTATCCAGCCGCCCGATGACACCCATCAGGACCACGAAGCCAAGAGCCACCACCGACTGCCCAATCGCAGCCGGGAGGCCGATTCGAAATGCTCGGGTCATCCATCTCCAGTTAAGACGAAGCGATGGACGGTCCAGGCTGAGAACGCCTCTCCCCTTCATGAACAGCCAGACGAACACAGCCGTCGCCACCGCCTGAGAGAAGACTGTCGCATAGGCTGCCCCGAGGATTCCCATCTGCGGAAACGGACCCCATCCCAAGATCATGATCGGGTCCAATACTAGGTTGAGGATGATGCCAATGGCGTTGACCAGCAGGGGCGTCACCGTATCGCCAGTCGCGGAGTAGGCTCCGTAGAAGAGTCCCGGAAGCGCCATCGTCGGAAGCCCCAGAAAGATCACGGACAGATAGAGTCCGGCTTCGCCGGCCACCTGAGCCTCCTGGATCAGCAACGACAAGATCCTCGGCGCGAGTAGGAATCCGGAGACCCCTAAGACGAAACTGGCCACAACCGAGAGAGAGATCAACTGGTTGATCGCGAAGCGCGCTTCCTGTTGCCGGTTGGCTCCGATGTTCTGGGACACCAACGCACTGACCGCAGCCCCCGCGAACCCTGCGACGAACGAGATGATGAACCAGACGAAGGGCCAAGAGATCTGAATTCCCGCCATGACAGCGTCCGCATGCCCTGTGGGGAGGCGCCCAATCCAGAACGCATCCGCCAAGTTGTACAGCGTGAACATGAACGAGGAGATCACGGCGGGCAGCCCAATCTTCGCCATCGTACGAAGCGCGGGTCCGGAGAGGATCTCTTCTCGATCCGGCGTCGGAAACAGTCGTCTTCTCATGTCAGTGTAGGTGTGGGGCCATACGCCTCATCAATCGACCGTCCATCGGCGACCTGAGGGCAAAGGAAGACTATACCCCGAAAGCCCGGCAAGTCCACATCAGGAGAGAGGCCGCTTCCATTCCTGCTGATGCCGGCGCATAGGCACCGGAGATGAATCTACTCGCTTCGGCTGAGAGTCTCGATCAGATGATACCCGAACTGCGTGGCCACCGGTCCGTGCACTTCCCCGACGGCCTCGTGAAAGACCACGCGGTCAAACTCCGGCACCATTCGACCTTGGTCGAACTCGCCCAGATCTCCCCCGGAAGCTCCGGACGGGCACTTGGAGTGCTCCGCCGCCAGCTGCGCGAAGTCGGCTCCGTTCTCGATCTGCTGCTTCAGGTCGTTGCACAGCTCTTCGCTGTCCACCAGGATGTGTCGTGCCGATGCCTTGGGCATGGAACCTCCCGTTGACTCGAGTACACGCGATTGCGTACGCAGCATGGTACCCATCGGCTGAGCCCTCCGCACGTGCGTGACGTCCGATCAACGATCCGGGAGATGATGCAAACGCGATCGTGACATCGTTGCCCGATGTCATCACCTCTTGACGATGATCGCCTCATCGGTACCATCAGCCGAAAGGAAAGGAGTCTCGTGAAGGATAAGAGATCATCGAACATGGTATGGGGGTGCATGACCGCCTGTCTCATTCTCATCTACAGCTTCGGCGTTGCCGTCAACGCAGAGACCCCAGCCTGGCCGGATCTAGAGGGAGAGTGGGCCACGGTGCAGGTGCTGATCGCCACCGCCGATCTGCCCATCCTGGGAAGCGTCACCATTCAGACAGTGATCGGAGCACTGACCCACATCACACAATCGGGGAGCCGTTTGACCCTTCAGGATCGCTACTGCTTCACCCACGCCACGCCGTCTTCTTGGCTTTTCCGTACGCAGATCACCGATCCTGTGATGCAGTCGATCTCTCCACCACATCGCGAGGTAACCCTCCGGCTGGAAGACTGCGATGTCCGCTTTGAGCAGGACTGGTACACGGAACTCCGGGGCGCGACTCTCGCTAACCCTGAGTCGGATGCGCTGCCGAGCGTTTCCAGCGATCCTCGCGTGGTCGATCTCGACGGGGATGGGCACCCAGGGATAACAATCCAGGCCTCGATTCTCGGCCTGATGAACGGCGAGTGCTACGCTGTGCAACGGTACCGCTACCGGCTGGATGGCACGGTGTTCGACGCGAACACGATCGTCGGCTACGTAGACTGGAGCTCCGAACAAAACGTGCTCGATGCAACGCATGCTTTGTTCATGGAGCCGTTCACAGACGGTACCTATCCCGATCCATCCGTGCACCGTTTCCTCATGATCCGGACCGATGGTTCGTGGACCTGTGACACGCTGAAGGAGCAACTGCCCGATCTGATTCAGCTCCTCGACTTCTGATCCCCCCCCGCTCGATCGCTCAACCCCATCGTCCGTTGTTGCACGACGCGAGCGCGCACGATACGGTGTAGAGAACATGGGGAGGGTTGCCATGGGCATTCTCGACGGAAAGACAGGGCTGATCTTCGGGGTCGCCAACGAGCGAAGCATCGCCTGGAGCATCGCACGTGAGGCGACGGCACAAGGGGCAGAGTGCCTGTTCTCGTTCCTCCCGGGGGACAAGATGGAAGCACGTGTCCGCAAGACACTGGTCTCAGGCGGACTAGAGAGCGCTTGGACGTTCCCCTGCGATATCGGCTCGGATGACGATCTCGATCAGCTGTTCCACACGGTAACGGAGAAGACGGACACTCTGGACTTCGTGGTGCATTCGGTCGCGTACGCAGACCGTGCGTTTCTGAAGCCGGGAACATTCTCAGCCACGCCGCGTTCTGTGTTCGCACAAGCATTGGACATCTCCGCGTATACGCTGATCGCCATGGCCCATCGTGCGGCACCCCTCATGCCTCGGGGAGGATCCTTGTTGGCCCTCAGTTACTACGGGGCCGAGAAGGCAGCAGAGGGCTACAACGTCATGGGTGTCGCCAAGTCTGCCCTTGAGTCCACCGCCCGATACCTGGCCGCCGAACTGGGAAGGCAGGGCATTCGCGTCAACTGCCTCTCGGCCGGACCGTGTCGCACCCTCTCCGCAATGGCCGTGGGCGGCATCGACACGATCCTGAAGAAGGTGGAAGAGAACGCGCCGCTGCGCAGGAACATCGAGACGTCGGAGGTCGGCACCGCGGCCGCGTATCTGCTCTCCGCCCTCTCCTCCGGCGTCACCGGGGAGACTCATCACGTCGATGCAGGGTACCACGCCGTCGTCACCTGATCGCAGGGACTGATCGGGTCCGAACGAAATCCTCCCGCGGTTGGACCCGCCCGGTTCTGGACGAAGGAGGGATCTGACGCATATGGACTCCTATGTTGTGCATGACGATGAACCGCTGACGCGTCAGTGTGCACTCACGTGAGAGCGACGAGATACCTTCTACACCAGAGACTATTGAGAAGATCAGGAGCAACCGCTATTCTGTTGGATCAACATCCTCCAACGGACCTGGAAGGGATCCATGCGGAGTGACGATCGGCATATCTGCTGGAAGGGGTGCGCATGGCCGGAAGAGCAGAGCTTCAAAGAGTTGTAGAGACCGCGCTGAAGTCGGCAAAGGCGGATCAGACCGAGGTGCTGGTGGTCGCGCAGGACCTCTCCCTGTCACGGTTCGCCGAGAACACCATTCATCAGAACGTCTCCGAGAAAAATGCCTTGGTTCGCGTCCGATCGGTCCTCGGAACCAAAGTCGGGGTGGCCTCCACCACCGACGTGTCGGACGCGTCACTGGAGAGCCTAGTTCGGCGGGCGGAGACCGTCGCCTCCCTTCAACAGGAGAACCCGGACTTCGTCTCGCTCCCCGGGCCATCTGCAGTGGACGAGATCGACGCGTTCTCAGAGTCGACCGCTGCGTGCACACCTGAAGAACGGGCCCGCAGCGTCGAAGCCATCCTATCCCTCTCCAAGAAGAACGATCTGGTCGCGTCCGGTGCATTCTCCACTCGCGTTGAGGAGATCCTGGTTGCGAACTCTCTCGGGGTCTGCGCGTATCACCGTGGAACCATGGGTTCTCTGATGACGGTGATCATGTCTCCGGACTCCTCCGGGTACGCCGCTGATGCGGCCCAGGATGTCCGCCAACTCGACGCGGAGAGAATCGGCCACGTCGCGGTGGAGAAGGCACTCCAGAGCAGATGCCCCGTCGCCGTAGAACCTGGACCCTACACCGTCGTCCTCGAAGAGGAAGCGGTGGCGGACATGATCTTCTATCTGTCGTTCCTCGGGATGGGAGCCCTCTCTGTACAGGAGGGTCGGAGTTTCATGTCCGGTCACATCGAGGAGAAGGTCGCCGGCGAGAACATCACGATTTGGGACGATGGATTCGATCGCCGCGGGATCGCTCACCCCTTTGACTACGAGGGCGTTCCCAAACAGAAGGTGATGCTCATCGAGAACGGAGTGGCGAGAGGCCCCGTCTACGACACCGCCACCGCCGCGCGTGAGCCGGGAAAAGCGTCGACCGGACACGGTCTGCCGGCACCCAACACCATGGGACCGATCCCGATCAACCTCTTCTTGAAGCCGGGAGCCTCCTCGCTGCAAGAGATGATTGAGTCCACCGAACGCGGCATCTACGTCACACGCTTCCATTATGTGAACCCGGTTCACCCCGTGAAAACGATCATCACAGGAATGACGCGAGACGGCACCTTCCTGATCGAGAACGGAAAGATCGCCAAACCGTTGAAGAACCTGCGCTTCACGCAGTCCATTCTGGGCGCACTCACACAGACTGAGAGCCTCGGAGGCAATCTGAAGATGGTGACCATGCAGTACGGCGGGTTCGCGTGCTGCGTGCCCCCGATCAAGGCCCACGGGTTCACGTTCACAGGAGCTACGGAGTTCTAGTTCGAGAGGAGGGTTACCCCATGCGAGAGCTTACTGAACGCGCATTGGATGTCGCACAGGGAAAAGGTGCAACCTATGCGGACATCCGCATTGTCCGTCGTGAGAACCAGGATATCTCCGTCAAGAACGGCGTCGTGCAGACCCTTTCTCTCAACGAAGATTTCGGATTCGGCGTTCGCGTCATTTCGGATGGTGCGTGGGGGTTTGCCAGCAGCAACCGGCTAAGTGAGGACGAGATCGATCGCGTCGCCGCGTTGGCGGTCACCATCGCCAAGGCCAGCGCACAGGTCAAGCAAGCCGACGTGGAGCTGGGCCCCCCGGAGGCCCACGTCGACACCTACAGAACACCAACAGAGATCGATCCGTTCGAGGTCTCCTTGGAGGACAAGATCGATGTCCTGCTGGCGGCCGACAAGGAAGCACGCGCCGTGAAGGGTTTGGCGATCGCCCGAGGAACCATGGGGTTCCTTCGGGAGACGAAGACGTTCGCCAGCACGGAAGGAAGCTACATCGAGCAGACGCTGGTTGAGTCCGGATTGGGTATCACTGTGTACGCGATGGGCGCGGGAGAGATGCAACAGCGATCCTACCCTAACTCGTTTGGACGACATCAGGGCACCGCAGGATATGAGTTCATTCAGCAATGGGACCTCCCCGGGAACGCCGGACGCATGGCGGAGGAGGCGGTTGCGCTGTTGTCTGCCGATCCATGCCCGTCGAAGACCACCTCTCTCATCCTCGATGGTCCACAGCTAGCGCTTCAGATCCACGAGTCCTGTGGGCATCCCATCGAGCTCGATCGTGTGTTCGGCACGGAGGCTGCATACGCAGGCACAAGTTTCCTGACCCCTGACAAGCTGAGCAACTTCCGATACGGGTCCAACCAGGTGAACATCGTGGCTGATGCCGTGACGCCCACCGGATTGGGCACCTATGGATACGACGACGAAGGCGTTCCTGCGCAGCGTGTGGACATCGTGAAGAACGGCCAGTTCGTCGGCTATCTTACCTCGCGCGAGACGGCAAGCCGTCTACGCAAGACCCATTCCGGCGTGCCAGAGCGCTCCAACGGCACGATGCGAGCGGACGGCTGGAATCGGATGCCGATCATCCGCATGAACAACGTCAGCCTGATGCCGGGAGATGTGACATTTGACGAGTTGATCGCGGACACGGACGATGGAGTCTATATGGTGACCAACCGCTCTTGGTCGATCGACGACAAACGTTTGAACTTCCAGTTCGGTACGGAGCTGGCCTATGAGATCAAGGGGGGCCGGCTGGGTCGCATGCTCAAGGGCGCAACGTATACGGGGATTACGCCTCAGTTCTGGGCCGGCTGTGACGCGATCTGCAACAGAGAGCACTGGCATGTCTGGGGCACCCCGAACTGCGGCAAAGGCCAGCCCGGACAGACAGCACACACCGGACACGGTGCCGCGCCCGCGCGTTTCCGAAACGTAGAGATCGGGATCATGAGATAGCGGAAGAGGCCCTGCCGGAAGGAGCACAGCGTGGAAGAGATCGCAACGCTCATCGTCGCGGGGGCGTGGGGGCTGGTGGGCCTGACGTTGGCCGCCGGCATTCCGTTCGCCTGGAGGAAGATTCTCGCTTACATCGATGCGAAGACGCAGCTGTCGTTGGCTGAGGCCGTACGGCGCATGCTCGACGAGTGATCCGCAGGATTTCCGACGGCAGATGCCAGCTCATTCGGGAGGAGAGAGGCTGTCGTCGCGCAGTGGGGACATCACACCGTCCGGACAGACATCCCGTGCTCTGTTCTGAAGGAAGATGTTGTCCCTGCCGGTCACGTTGCCGAGGAAACGTCCTGCTCGCCCGATGCATGGGGCTCCGTACGTGGTGAGTCCATAGGGATTGTTGGCCAGAAATGTGCTCTCCGTGATCTGCGCCTGTGCACGGTCCATCAGCAGGAGGCCGCCCCATGCTTCGCGGCTTGTCGACCCATTCTGCTCGATGCGGGACCCGGCCAAGACGAGGCGTCCTTGGCTCCCCACACCGATCGCTCCTCTCGAGTTTTCCGTCAGCTCGCAGTCCGTGATCGTGACCATTGACTCATCCCAGACCCATACGCCGACTTGCTCGTTACCCGTGACCCGAGTCCGGACGATCTCCGCACTGGAGTCGTTCCAGAAGCCCAGCCCAGTTCCGTTCTGCTCGATCACACAGTCGAAAAGCGCAGCCCGAGCATCCGCGGCCACAGCCACCCCCTCCGATCCGTGCATAAGGCGAGCGCCTGAGAGCTCCAGAGACGCGCCGCTGACCAGTGAAAGCACGGGAGCATCCGCGGTCTTCGCCGAAAGGTTCGCTGCTCCATCTGCCTGAATTCTCAGCTCTTTGGCGATGACCACGCCGGCAACATGCTCCCCAGCCTGCAACCGCAGCAGCCCGCCCGGGCGCAGTGCATCCACCGCCGTCTGAAGCGATGGGAACTCCGGGTGAGGAAACTCGATCTCATCCAGCACAGCCTCTCGGAGCGTACTGCGGATAGACCCAGAGACGTTTCCCAGCAGATCGATGCCGTTCTCGGAGAACGCATTTCTCTCTCCTTCTGCATGCCCGCTGCCTACATAAAGGCCGATCGTGCTGCACCGTTCCAGAACGTTCCCCTCCAGGCGTGCTGATGCTGTACCGGTAATGGCAACACCTCGGAGACTCTCTCCAATCCGGCATCCGGTGATCTCCACCGATCCTGGTCCTCCAACACGGATTCCGTCCCAACGATTCTCCACCAACGTACATCCGTCAACGGTGGCGTCCGCTCGCCCCGCGAGATCGATTCCATGCCAGTTCGCACGGAACATGGAGTCAAAGACCTGGAGTGTTCCGCCGTCGAAGACGCGAACCCCGGGATCCTGGTTGGACGAAAACGTGGAGGTGTGGATTGTCGCGTGCGCCTCCCCCTGGAGCAGCACGCCTGCTCCTTGAGATCTCTCCACCGTGCTGTGAACCAGCGAAATCTGTCCGTGGTCTCGAATCCAGAGCCCCGGGCCATGGTTCCGGACGATCTGTGTATCGTAGATCGAAAGCTCGGCGGTTCCGGAGACCCAGATACCTCCATCCTTGTTGCTCAACACCCGGCAATCCTTGACCTCGACAGCTGACGAGTCCATCACCATCAACCCGTACTGGGTGTTGTCGCTCAGCTGGCTGTTCTCGATCTGGACCACCGCCTCTTCGGCCACGAACACTCCTGTGGGGAAGCTGGCCGAGAATCGGCACCGGAGGGCATGCACCGTGGCCGTCCCTGTAACGGCAAGCCCCGCGGAAGGTGGAAGGTTCGCTGCAGTTGCTCCCCCGCTGTTGAGGAACGAAATCCCTTCGACCACCACCGATCCGTTCGTGACCCACAGCAAAGGCTGACCGAAGACGCCTCCCTGGATCACGGTCAGATCGGGACCTTCTCCTCGAAGCGTCACCGACCGATCCACGCGAACGCTCTCATCCCAAGTTCCCCTCTGCAGACAGATCACCGCACCATCGGGCGCCTCATCGATGGCCGCCTGGATTGATTCCTCGGGGTGCACGGTCACCATGCAATCGGTGTCAACCCACACGACACCGGTTCGAGACCCACATGAAGAGAGAAAGAGCGCCATCCCCAGCACTCCCAGAGAAAGGAGCAGACGATGGATGTTTGCGTAACGCATAGAACCTCCCCACTCCGTGATCTTCACCCGTTGCGTCTCAGCATGCAATGTGCCGCGTGGAGAGAGGCTCAACACCTAGTGGACACGTTTTCCAGCCGTTCTCAGGATCGCTTCGGCGGCCGCCATGCCGTCCAGGGCGCTGCTCACGATTCCGCCAGCGTATCCGGATCCTTCCCCAATCGGAACCAACCCATGAACTCCCGTAGAGTGATATGTCTCAGGATCTCGAAGAACACGCACCGGGCTGGAGCTCCTCGTCTCCGGGCCGTACAAGAGCACCTCCTCCGCGCACAGACCGTCAAGCTCAGCGAGCATCTTGGGCAAGGCCCGACGGAGGGTGATCGTGATCTGCGAGGGCATCAAGGCCGATAGATCTGCGGGAACTGCGCTCTCGCAGGACCGTCGCTCGGGAAGTCCGCGGGACACACGGCCCTCCAAGAAATCGAGCAGTGTCTGTGCCGGAAGTGCGTATGTTCTTCCCACAGCGTCAAACGCGGTCGCCTCCAGGGCTTCCTGATGGACAACTCCAGCCAACGGTTCGTTCGCGCCGTGAAGCGCAAAGTCCGACGGTCGAACGGGAACCAGAAACGCAGCGTTCCCATACGGTTTGGATCGATTCGAGTCGCTCATGCCATTGGTCGTTACTCTGCCTTCGCAAGACGCGCAAGCCATCACGACCCCGCCGGGGCACATACAGAAACTGTAGCAGGCTCGCGCGCCACTCTCAGGCCTTCTTGTCAGTCGAAAGCTGGCGTGCTTCAGCCTGGGATGGGTCGCCCATCGTCCGTACTGCGCCGCGTCGATCCGGGACTGGGGGATCTCTGCGCGAAGCCCGAGCGCGAACGCCTTGGCCACCAGAGAAACACCTTCGGACACCAGCATTCGATAGATACTGCGAGCACTATGGCCGGTCGCAAGCAGGCAGAGATCGCACTGGATCTCCTTGCCTCCGGCGAGAATTCCGCGCAGAGCCCCTTTCTCCTGATGGAGGCCGACCAGCGGTGCCCGGTATCGGATCTCTCCACCTAGCGCGAGGAGCCGTTCCCGAAGCCCCGGGATAATCCTCTGCAGAACGTCCGTTCCGAGGTGGGGTTCTGCTTCCAAAAGGATGTCGCCCGGCGCGCCACAGTCCACGAGGATCTGGAAGAGCCGTCGGATCGCTCCGCGATCCTTCGATCGCGACATAAGCTTACCATCGGAGAAGAGCCCGGCCCCGCCTTCGCCAAACAGCACGTTGCTCTCCGGATCGAGAACTCCATCCCGCCAGAATGACTGCACAAGTCTTCTGCGATCGTGCACGGCGTCACCCCGCTCCAAGAGCAGCGGCTGAGCCCCGGCCTCCGCGAGCGTGAGTGCCGCCATCAGCCCCGCAGGACCCATTCCCACGACCACCGGTTGAGGAGTGCGTGGGAGGACTCGGCGCAGACTTCGCGGGTGATCCTCCGCGACGACATGCTCTACGAGTCCCCTCGAAAGCGGCGGCGTGACACTTCCTGTGTACTCAACGTCTGCGGACAGGACAAACCGCGGACAATCTCGCCTGCGGCGCGCATCCACGGATCGTCGAACCAGACGCACATCGCTCAACTCCTCCTCCCGGCACCGTAGCCGGCGCGCCAGCGCAGCAATGACATCCGACATCTTGTACTCCAGTCCCAAAGAGAGCTGGTGAACTCGAAGACGCATGACAGAGCCCCTTTCACACCGTCCAACCACGACATCCGTAGTGTACGGAGAAACCTCCTGCCCCGCAGACACGAAGCCCCGAGACTGACCTCACTCCCCCTGTTGATGTGGCCACCTCTCTCTGACGGTGTCATCAGGAGTCTCGGATCTGTCAGACAGCTGACAGATTGTGTATGATGCCGCATGCCGATCACCCGTGTGGAGAACGTCAACCGACCCAGACACGTCATCGACCAACTCCTCTCTGCGATCCAGGAGGGTTCGTTGGCGCATGGAGACCGGCTCCCCTCGGAGGTGAAGCTGGCGGAAATGGCGGGTGTAGGACGCACGTCGGTGCGGGAGGCGTTGTCCGCGCTTCGCTTGCTGGGTGTGATCGAGACCCGCGTCGGCGCGGGGAGTTATCTCGTGGCCCCCGTCGACAGCCGCAGCCTACGATCAGAGTTCGCCGATCAGATCGCGCAGGCGATCTGCCTATCAGAAGAGGCTGTTCAGCTGCAGGAGACACGCGCTGTGTTTGAGACCGGCATGGTTCGGCTGGCTGCTGCGCGCTGGACAGACGAGGTAGACCGGGAAGTCCTCCTCGTGCTGCAGCAGATGGCACGTGCCGCAGATCACGGAGCGTATGAGGCATACATCTCACTGCATCGTGCCTTCCACCTGGCTCTCGCCCAAGCGACGCAGAATGACGTGGTACTGCAGACCGAGCGCAGTCTTCTGGAGTCCATGGACCATGAAGGGTGGAGAGACATGGAGAGGCAGTCGTACCTTCCCAACCGACGGGCGTCCTTAACCCGGTCCGTCGAGGAGCATCGCGGGATTCTGGACGCGGTTCGAGCAGGAGACGGGCGACAAGCCTCTGAACGAATGCATCGTCACTTCTCCCGCCATGAAGAAGCGGGGAGCTTTGAAGGAGGCGTGTGAGTTGAGACCCGACACGGTCAGTGGAGAGAAGCACCGCCCGCGAGCGCTCGTAGGCAAGGACCATCCTCGAACCGATGCTCGCGCTCGTGTAACCGGCCAAGAGACCTACACTTGCGACATTCAGCTTCCGAGGATGCTGTATGGACGAACGGTGCTCAGCCCCTACGCCCATGCCAACGTGCGGTCGATCGACGTCACCGCCGCCGAAGCCATGGGGGCCACCGTGATCACGTTCGCTGATATCCCCAAAATCCGCTACAACGAGCGCATCATCACCATCCCCCCGGTCCTCCACAAGGATCATTACGTGCTGGCGGACAAGGTGCGTCGGATGGGGGAGGCAGTTGCCGCGGTCGCCGCAGAGACTGAGGAGTTGGCGGAGCGGGCGGCTCGTGCCGTCCAGGTGGAGTACGAGGTGTTGCCCGTGATCACCGACACCCAGGAGGCGATGGAGCCCTCCGCCCCGGCGATCTACACCGATGTCCTGCTTGGAGATCGGGTCATCCCGATTCGCCAGAACATCGCCTGCACCCGGGATGTCGATGAAGGCGATGCCGCGGCGGCGTTCGCGGCGGCGGATGTCGTCGTTGAGGGGACGTTCCGTCTGCCCAAGGTGTACCACGCCCAGATGGAGACCAAGTCATGTGTCGTTCGGCCTGAACCCGACGGTGGGATGACCGTGTGGCCCACGACGCAGTCGATTCACAACGTGCGCATCCTCCTCGGCGAGATCTTCGGCATTCCCTTATCGAGGATCGACGTACGACGCGTTCCGATTGGAGGCACCTTCGGGTCGAGCATCCAGATGAACGCACCGATTCCCATCTGTGCCGCGCTGGCGCTGAAAGCGCGCCGCCCGGTCAAGCTGGTGACCACCCGGGAAGAGGACGTTCATGACCACACGCGCTACGGCGCGACCATTGATCTTAAGTTGGCGGCCACCTCCGACGGTACCCTCACCGGGGCGGACATGAAGCTGGTAGCCGATATCGGAGCCCACAACATCCAGGCCTACAGCTTCCTTGGGGTCTCGATCGGATGGTTGGTCAGCCTGTACAAGATCCCCAACGTCCGCTATCGCGGCATGGCCGTGTACACCAATAAGGCCCTCTCCTGCGCCATGCAGGGGTTCGGAAACCCGCAGATCACATTCGCCGCCGAGCAGCTGATGGACATGCTCGCCGAGAAGCTGGGCATGGATCCGATCGACCTGCGGATGAAGAACTACATCGGCCTGGGCGACACGTTCTGGGGACAGGGTCCCACGGTGCGATCGATTGTCCACTCGGATGGCGTCCCCGAACTGATGCGGGAGGGGGCCGCTCGCATCGGCTGGAGCACCCGCAGGCCAGCCGGGGAGGATCGTCGGGCCGGGAAGCGCCTCTGTCGCGGCATCGGCGTCGGCCGGGGATTCCACACGTCCAGCGCCGGCGCGCCTCAGCCCGGAGACGTCATCGACTTCTCCGGAGCGATGGTCAAGGTCAACATTGATGGCTCGGTGGACGTCGTGACCGCGTTGATGGATCACGGAGGAGGAACCCTCGAGGCGATCGCCAAGCTCGTAGGGGAAGCGCTCTGCGTGCCGTTCGAGAAGGTCAGCGTTGTCCCCGCAGGTACGCAAACCACGGTGTATGACTGCGTGACCCACGCCACTCGAGGTGTCTACGCCGGCGGAGGCGCTGCGGTGAAGGCCGCCTTCTCCCTTAAGAAGGAGATCCTGGAGACGGCGTCGAAGTACTTGGGGGCATATCCCGAGGCGCTCGACATGGAGATGGATGCGGTAGAAGGCCAATCGGTCATCTTCTCCCCCGCCATCGACTGCTGTCGCATAACGCTCAAGGATCTTGCCCGGCGGTGCTGGATGGAGTCGTGGAAGACCCTGGCCGCGGTGGAGAGCTATCGGCCCACGCATTGCCCGCCCGCCTACGTCACCGTCTTCCTGGAGGTCGAAGTCGATACGTGGACGGGGGGGGTGACCACCAAGCAAGCGGTGATGGGCTCCGATTGTGGCACCGTGGTCAACCCCGCCATGGCCATCGGCCAGCTGGAAGGCGGACTATCCAAGGGCGTCGGGTATGCACTGACCGAGCAGCTGGCGTGGACCCCGGATGGGCAGCTTGCCTCTCATGGGCTGTGGTTGGACGACAAGGTGGCCGCCTTGGGGGAAAGTCCCCGTTTGGCCGACCTGCAGTGTTTCTTTGCGGACACGTACGAGCCCACCGGCCCGTTCGGCGCCAAAGGGATCGGCGAGGCGGCGATGAACCCGGTGGCCGCCGCCTACGCCAACGCTATCGCCAACGCCCTAGGTGTACGATTCTTTGCGTTACCCATCACGCCCGAAAGAGTCCTGGAGGCTCTCTCCACGGAGGACGGATCATGACGACGCGCGCACATCGTTTCCCCAACACACACATTCTCGTGCCGACGTTTGCCTATCTACGGCCCGGATCCCTCCGCGAAGCACTGGTAGCGATGCAGACGGTTCCGGATGCCCGCCTTCTTGCCGGAGGCACCAATCTCCTGGTCGACATGAAGCTTGAGCGCTGTTCTCCCACCTGTCTCATCGACATCTCACAGCTGCCCGAACTCCATGGGATCGAATCGCTCGATACGGGGGATGTGTGTATGGGATCCCTGACGTCGATGAGAGAGATCGCTCTCCACCCAAGTCTGTGGCGCGACCACACCTGTCTTACCGAGGCCGCGGCCGCTTTCGGATCCACCCAGATCATGATGCGTGGAACCCTCGGCGGGAACATCGCCAACGGATCTCCGGCGTCTGACACGGTGCCTGCGTTGGTTGTCCTGGGCGCCGAGGCAACGGTGGTCGGCAAGGGGGGGCAACGCACCGTGTTGATCGCCGACCTCCTGGACAAGCCCGCATCGACCGCCCTGAACCCCGGAGAGATCCTCACGAACGTGCGCATCCCGGCGTCTCCGCCCCATACCGGATCGTGTTTCCTCAAGCTGTCGCGCGTTCGCGCCGACCTGGCCAAGGTCTCTGTCGCCGTCCGGCTCATCCGTCGCGGCGATCGCATCGAAGGATCCCGCATTGCCCTGGGTTCGGTTGGCCCTACGGTGCTCCGGGCCCGCAAGGCGTCTTCCCTCCTCCTGGGGAGATCCTTCTCCGAGGATCTGGTCATGCAGGCCGCGCGTGAGGCCGCCGAGGAGATCCTTCCCATCGACGATGTCCGCTCCTCCGCCGACTACCGTCGAAAGGCGGCGATGGCGCTGGTGCATGATGCCCTTCTCACCGCTTGGCAGCGCGCTGGAGACGAATGCACGTTCGAAGCGCGCGGTGTCCCCCCTCAGCCCGGCGATCGGGCCGCAGGAGCTTCCCCCACGGTTCAGCTGGCCGCAGACGAAGTGACCTGCATCGAGTGGCTTCTCAACGGAGAGACGGTGCAAATCGACGTAGCTTCCAACGAGCTCCTGCTCAATGTGCTCCGCGATCGACTCCAACTCACAGGAACCAAGTACGGTTGCGGCATCGGGGAGTGCGGCGCCTGCACGGTCTGGATGGATGGAATGCC
>CAZQHD010000004.1:0-3990 GCA_964593295.1 uncultured Thermotogae bacterium
AGGTGAAGCGGACGACGTTCTATCCGCCGGAGGTCGTCGTTGCGCAAGTCCGAGACAAGATACATCAGGCGGAGGAGCTTGGCGAGCAGATCGATGCGGTAACCTTCGTGCCAGACGGTGAGCCAACCTTGGATGACTCGCTAGAGAGGGAGATCAGTGAGCTGAAGAGGTTGGGACGAAGACTCGCTGTGATAACGAACGCATCGTTGATCTGGAGAGAGGATGTCCGGACTGCCTTGACCAAAGCAGACTGGGTCTCACTGAAGGTCGATGCGGTCGATGAGGAGTTGTGGCGTAAGATAGACCGGCCGCAGCCTTCCCTACGCCTGGAGAGGATCCGTGACGGGATGCTCTCGTTTTCTGAAGCATTCCGTGGGGTTCTGGTCACAGAAACGATGCTTGTGCGCGATCTCAACGACAGTGAGTCAGCCGTTCGGGCGGTGGCAGCATTTCTGGAAGCGTTGAAACCTGCTGTTGCCTATCTCTCGGTGCCCACGCGGCCTCCAGCGGAACCGTCGGTGTGTACGCCGAGAGAAGATGCGCTCAATCGAGCGTTTCAGGCCGTGGCGGAGCGGGTGCGTAAGGCGGAGCTTCTCATTGGATATGAGGGCGACGAGTTCTCTTCTACGGGAGATCTCCAACAGGATTTGCTGAGCATCACCTCGGTCCACCCGATGCGAGAAAGGGCCGTCGAGTCGTTCGTGGACAGGGCCCACGGCTCGTGGTCGGACGTGGAAGCGCTGGTCAAGCAAGATCGCCTGGTGGTCTCGATCCATGAAGGGCACAAGTACTATCTCCGCCGTCTCGACGACGTGTCCGCGCTCTCCGAAAAACCATAGGACACGAGAGGAAGATGTCCACTGGGTATAGAGCAACTGCTTCGTGTGCTCAGAAGCACCCCCGCTTGAGAGGCTTGACGCTCAGTCCCTGAAGATCAGTCGTCGGTAGGCACGCAACGCCTCAATCGAGGCGAGAACGTCTTGCGCCGCACGGTGTCGATGATCGGTCTCAACCCTGGCGAGCATGCCAGGATACCATCGGGCCGCTAGCTCGCTGATCGTGCCCACGTCAAGGTTGCGATGGCTCAAGTGTCCATGCAGATCCGGCATATAACGCATCAGGAAGCGCCGATCCAGCAGAATCGAGCGCCCACAAAGTGGAGAACTCCTGCGATGGGTGTGCCGACGGACGAAAGCCAGGGTCTTCTCCTCGGCCTCCCGTAGCGTAATGTCTGATGCCCTGGCCGCCTCAAGCAATCCGGAGAACTCGTACTGCCGTGCACACCAATCGTCGATCCGCTCCAGTGCCTCCTCGGGATGGTGGATGACAAGGTTGGGTCCCTCCTCCACCACCCGCAGGTTCTTGTCGGTGACCACCGAAGCGATCTCAAGGATGACACGGTGGCGAACGCTGACACCGGTTGTCTCCAAGTCAACCCAGACCAGGTTGCTGGGGTCTCTTGCCATGGGGTTCGTGTCTCCCTTCGCCATCACCTTACCCCAGACAGAAAGGGCCGGCCACCCGAAGATAGGATGATCGAGGTGCGATGAGCCGGCGATCGGTGAGCCATCGCTGGCTCAACGGGTGCGCTGCCCCGCCCGAGATTCCCTTCCCGGAGCGGCTACTCTGCGAGGCGGACCGTGACGCGATCCATCCCCACGCAGCCATCGGCCGCGGTGACGGTGACCATGTAGGTTCCCGGCGCGCTCACCGTGAGGTCGGGGCAGGTTCCCACGACCTCATTGCACGCGTTGACCCACGTGTACTGGTAAGGAGCCTGTCCACCGGTCACCGCGGCGGCCAACTGCACCGTGTCACCGATGCAGTCCAGCGTGCGATCCGGCCCTGCATCGACCGCGGGCGGTTCGATCCCGTCCGAGACCTGCACATCTACGGAAGACGAGCATCCGTTCGCCCCGGTCACCGTGACCGTATACACCCCGGGAAAGCCCACCTCGACCTGACGGGTGGCGGCCATGAGCTCACCACAGTCATCCGTCCACGTATACGTGTACGGAGCCCGTCCGCTGTGGATCTCCGGGTCGATCAGGACCGTCGGCTCGTCGCAGGTCAACGTGAACTCGCCACAGACCTCGATCGTCGGCGCCTCCATGTCCGAGAGGACCACAACGTCCGCTCCGGCGGAGCATCCGTTCGCCCCGGTCACCGTGACCCTGTAGATCCCGGGGGCGTCCACCCACGCCTCCAGGGACGTCCCGAGGACCCGTCCGGACTCATCCGTCCACTGAACTGCATACGGGGTTCGTCCGCCCGCGGGACAGGCCGTCAGCTCGACTTGCGGTGTGGAGCATGTCAGCAGTCCCGACACGAACGCCTTGACTGTGGGGGCTTCAACGTCCTCGCCTACAGACACCCGCACGGTGCTTGAGCAGCCATTGGCGCCCTGGACGATCAGTGTGTACTCCCCGGGATCGGTCACACGCTGGGTCTCTCCACAACCGAGAACATGGCCGTCGGGATGGATCCACTCGAACAGATATGGCGCGCGTCCTCCGGTGACGGACGAGCCCAGCTCCACCTGCCTCGTTGCACAGGACAGCGAGCCGCTCACGTCGGCCGAGATGATCGGAGGCTCCAGATCCTCCAAGACAGTCACCGAATCTGTGACAGAACACCCGTTGGCTCCAGTGACCGTAACCATGTATCTCCCGGGCAATGCCACCACCAGCAACGCGGAGGTCCCGATCACGGTCCCACCATCATCCGTCCACTGAATCGTCATCGGCAGACGTCCGCCCGCGATGTTGGCGTGCAGATTCACCGACTCCCGGGAGCACTGCAACGTCCCATCCACTGTGGCCTGCACGTTGGCAGCCTCGATGTCTTGCTCGACAACCACTGTGTCCTCGACACGGCATCCGTTCGCGCCAACCACTCTCACGACATATGTCCCCGGCGACGAAACGCGCAGGATCTCCTCGTTTCCCAGCATGTCTCCCGCCTCGTCAAGCCACGTGATCTCGTACGGCGAGCGCCCCCCGTGGACCCGAGCCGATAAGTCCGTGGTGTCTCGACTGCAGGTCAGAACGAGATCTCCAGAGACAGAAAGTGCAGGCGGTTCACGATCCTCTTTCACCTGAACCGACATGCTGTTGCTGCAACCGTTCTCTCCGACGACGGTCAGCGTGTACCGGCCTGGCTGTGTTGCGACGAGCACCTCTTCCGTTCCCACAAGACAGCCCTCTTCGTCTGTCCAGGCATACAAGAACGGAGCCCGCCCGCCCGTCACTTGGGATGTCAGGATCGCTTCGTCGACAACACACGTAAGGTCCCCGGAGTCAGTGATGCAGATGGACGGCTCACGAAGATCCTGCATCACGGTGGCCGAGACACTGGCTTCAATCCCGTTTGCCCCCGTGACCGTCAGGGTATAGGTCTCCGGCGATGTGACCGACAACGTGTTCTCCTGTCCGAGGATCTCTCCCCGGCTCTCCGTCCAGACGTACGTGTACGGGAAGCGCCCTCCCTCGACGATGCCCACCAGGCGAATCTCCTGGGTATGACAGGTCAGCGTGATCTCGTCTTCGAGGAGGGCAACATCCGGGGCGATCTCCATCTCCACGACCGGCGGCGCAATGTCCTGTAGCACCTCCACGGAAGCGATGGTCACGCACCCATTACCTCCGGTCACCATCACAGCATACTCGCCGGGGCGATCCACTCGAAGCGTGCGGTCATCGCCCAGCCGATCTCCGGACGGACCCGTCCACACGATCTCGAACGGCCCCGTGCCTCCCTCAATCGACGCGACCAGTTCCACCTCTTGAACGAACCCCGTCAGGATACCGCTGACTGTGGCCTCCACACGAGGAACGCCGAAGTCAGCCCGCACCGTCACCGTGCCCACTGCAAGGCAACCACCACAGGAGATCGCAATCACCGTGTACTCACCGGGCGAATCGACCCAGACGTGGCTCTCTTCTCCCAGCGACTGTCCCGCAGGACCGATCCACTCGAACCGGAACGGCT
>CAZQHD010000004.1:4000-33617 GCA_964593295.1 uncultured Thermotogae bacterium
TCGGAGCAGCGCTTGGTCACGGCGTGGCAGTTGGGCACTCGAACCGGAACGGCTCCACCCCTCCGGTCGTCTCTGCCGAGAGCCGAACCGAGGGTCGGTTGCAGTCGATGAGTCGGTCGGGACCTGCCTCCACACGAACCTCCGGGGGCTCGGGCAGACCGATCTGGTCCTCGGGATCCTGAAGCTGCATCATCCGACAGAGCCATCCGTCACCGCAGTCTGCCGTTCGACACGCATGCAGATCCTCTCCGCACACGACCGGAGTCTCCCCGGGAAGCGGTTGGCTTACCAGGGTGCCGGTGAGCCAGTATGACACGAGCTGTTTCAGGGTCTCATACCCCACCGTGTATCCGCAGGTATGGGGAACAGGATGCCCCTCCTGCCAGAATCTGATCGCCCGCTGCATCTGGGGCAGAGAGATCGAGTCCGACATCTCGGCATCGAACCGATCCTCAACCGCATCCCATCGCGAGAGGGCGAGGATCACGGGAACACACGAGAGCAACGTCACCGTGTCCTCGCCGCGAACCCGTGCGGCGCTGCAAGAGAGAGCAGAGGCTACTTCGCCCATCAGAAGAGCCTCTCGGCCACAGCATCCAGGATCGGAGATCAACGCATCCGTGGCGGAGGAGATCACCTCCGCTTCGTACACCACCGCGAGCACCTCGCCGGCCCGGACACGCGACGGGTAGACCCACTCCGCCGTGCTGGCTCGATATCGGAACCCTTCATGCGAAATCGGACGGAGACGCCATCCCGTGGGCAACCACTCCTTGAGCGAGACACCATAAGCATCGTGCTGCAGCGTAATCTCAACACGCACCGTCAACACCCTTGCCGAGGCTCCGGGATCGTAACAGCCCTCCGGAAGGAGCACGCTGTCACAGGGAAGAAACGTCTCGATCGTTCGAACCGCTTGCAGTTCAGGATCGTACGTCACAGGCAAGGGGTCATCGACAAACGTACACGTTTCGTAGTGAGCGATCAGCCGCCCGATCATCGCGCGGTCGATCCGCTCTCCTCCGGTATCTGGGACCACGAGATCGTGTGCCCAAAACGACAACGCCCGCTCGAGTTGTGCGCTGCTGACGGTGCGCGAGAGCCGTAGATCAACCTGATCCGGGGCCCCCTCCTGCCCGCCGGGCACGAGATGGGCAATGACAGTAGGTATCGGGAGCACCGAGGCAACCTCAATCTCGGAATCTCCGAGTGTTTCGGTCTGATACGCTGGGATTGTGGTCTGATGAGTCCCTTTGATCAAGAAGCAGTACGGAAGGGAAGGGCTGTACAAGTCTTTGGCTGAAGGAATGCCCACCTCATAGATGAGAGTCCTTACTGTTCCTGCAGAGAGCGCGTCCGGAAACACCCACTCGCCGTCGACAGGACGAAAGGCCGCTCCGGCGTTGTCCACGGGATGGATCGTCCATCCCAGCGGCAGTGTTTCCCGAACGCCAACCCCGACCAGATCCTGAAGGGCTTCGAACCGAACGCTCACCTGGAAGACAGATCCGGGGAGTGCGTGGCCCGTGGAGATCGACCGTGTGACCCGCATCCCGAGCTCCTCGGCGTCGGCTTGCGCTGCGCAGAGCATTCCGGTCGCGGCCAGGACCAAAAGGACATACACCAATCCCCTACCACATCGTACGTTCGTCACGATTCCCGCTCCTTACCCCTCGTTCCCAAGATGCACTCGCCCCCCCATTGTCCCGGTTCTGTCGGCTTGCGTCTGTGACGCAGATCACACAATGCGGGGAAGCAGCCTCTTCTTCCGTCATCGGGCAGAGCGTAGCGCTCTGCCCACGGAGATCGGCATCGACCGGGTTACTGCCTCTCGAAGACGGGGCGCTCTTGCGAGACGTTTCCGATGGGTCTATGGGCTCGAATCGTCAGAAGGAGGGGGACTTTCTCCTCAAGGCCGGGAAGACGGTACCAACGCCCATCCTCAGTGACCATGCTCGGGAAGAGCTGGAAGAAGAGCTTGGGGTACTCACGGACGAACTCGATCCGCAGGCCCGCCCCGATGAGGGCATTGAGGATGTCGCCCAGACTCCAGGCCCACTCCAAGGATCCGTTCGTGGGGATGAACTCTGAAGCATAGTCTCCCGCCGGCCATTCGGTCGGGGCGTCCTGGTGGAAATATGGGTACGCGAATGACAGGGTTCCCGAAACCCTCTCCTCCAACGCGTTGAGGAGAGGATGCGACTCCATCAAGTAGAACACGCCGCCCGGCTTGAGAAAGCGAGCGATGATACGCCCCCATGCAGGCAGGTCGCGCAACCAACAGAGCACACCCTTGGAGGTGTAGACGATGTCATACGTTTGATCATGGACAGCCGTCAGGTCATAGATGTTGGAGCGGATGAATCTCGCCCTGAGCCCGAGCTCGGTCGCCAGCTGTTGTGCACATTGGAGGGACTCGGAGGAGAAGTCCACCCCCGTCACGTCCGCGCCGTGACGGATCCAGGCCAGCGAGTCTGTTCCAATGTGGCACTGAAGGTGGAGAAGGGTCTTGTCCGCCACATCGCCCACCTCACGAAGCTCGATCTCATCCAGGATCTCTCTTCCGTCACGAAGCATAGGGACTTCTGCATAGGCGCGCAGATGAACCGAGGCAATCTCGTTCCATAGCGCTTGGTTCTGGAGCTCGGCCTCGCGGGGATTCAGCGCAGAACTCATCGGGAGTCTCCTTCCCGGTCGCCGATCATACGACGGGTATGAACCGTGGTAATCCCATGGATCAACTTCGAGGCCGACCCGAGCTCGCGCTTACCGTCTCCTCTTCTTGGGGCGGCTCCCGCCTGCCTTCTTCTTCGGTGCGGGGCGCTTCTGATTGCACTCCCGGCAGTAAACGGGTCGACTGGATGTCAGAGGAAGAAAGGGCAGCTCCTCGATCTCCTTCCCACACATCTCGCACTTCAGGTTAAACGCTCGTACGTCGTGCATAAGCCGTCCTTCTTCGTTCGAATCTCGCCGGAGATCCTTCCTCCGGCACCGTGTTGCCACCATACCCGCATCGTCAAGGTCAAGCAAGCAGAGTCCATCCCATGGAGTTGACGTTCATGCCGGATCGCCCGGCCACGAGGAGACGACTTCAACCCGTGCGAGCGCCCTAGCGCCAATGAACGAGTGCCGCAAACAGCGCGGAGAGCAGGAGGATCAGCGCGCCGGTCCCCCATGTCAGCCAGATCGATAGTCGATGCCTCATGATCTCACGCGAGGTTGAACCGCTCGGTATGGACGGCACGAAGGGGAATCCCAGTCTTTACCAATGCGTCCTCCACGAGATCCATCATCAGCGGAGGACCGCAGACGAACGCCTGCACGTTGCCGGACCTTCGCTCCAACGGGAGAAGCTCCTCGATCAACGGCTCGGTCAAGAACCCGCTCGGACCGTCCCAGTTTGCCGGGGCTTCGGCTGGGACCCATGCGATCTCAAGCCCCATGGTTTGACGCAGGGCCTCCAGCTCTTCCGCAAATGTCGCTTGATCCATGGATCGTACCGCGTAGATCAGAAGACACGGTCGCACATCGCCCCGATCCCGCAGGGTGCGTATCATGCTCATGACGGGGGTGATACCGATCCCCCCGGCCACGAATACGAACCCCTCGGCGTACGGATGCCGATCGAGGGTGAACGCACCGAACGGTCCGTCCACATAGACAGGCGTACCGATCGGAACACGAGGGATCGTGGCCGTGAAATCCCCGAGGGCCTTGATGGTGAATGTCGGACGCATGGGATCCTCCGCGCTGGACGAATAAGAGAACGGATGCTCCACATCGGCGAACGGAGATCGCCCGATCGTCAGCCAGGCGAACTGTCCGGGATGAAACCGCGCGCCGTCGTGTCCCACCGGGGCCAGGCAGACAGTCCAGGACCCACCTCGTTCCTCTCGGATCTCCTCGACCCGATACGGAGACCGCTTGAGCAAGAACGGACGCACGCCCCTTGCGTAGACAAGCGCCGCGATCCACAGCGCCGCATACCCCGCCCAGAGACCCCGCTTCCAGGGCGAAGAGAGGTAGTGTCCGACCAGCTGCATGTGCACCATGCCGAAGATCACAGCAGAAATCGCCAGAAACCCGTGTGTGATCCGCCACACCGTGTACTCCAACCGGATCTTGCGCCGTGTCAGCGAGAGGAAGATCAGGGCCACGAAGCTGACGAGCCCCGCCACGGCAAATCGAGCGCGGAGCGGTGCCTCCAACGGATGAAATAGACGCCAGGTCGCCGGGTCAATCCAAAGGAGAAGAACGATGTGAAGTACGATGAGCCCGAAGCCCACGATCGATATGTGATGGTGGAAGAAGTACACCACGTCGCTTCCAAACGGTCGCTTCAGCGAGGGAATGCGTGCCGTGAGGGCGAACTGAAGACCGATGAGGCTCATCCCGGAGAACGCCAGCGCCACGGAGAGATCCCGAAGATACAGCCGTCCCTCCGGCCAGGGACCCGCCAGCATGAGACCCAGCGGCGCCAGCACAATCGCCAAGTAAAGGCCGATCAGCAAGAGCGCATGGAGTGCCTGTCGTCGCGGCGTCATAGGACAAGCGTATCGTATGCCGAGCCCGTGTGCGAAGGTCAAGCGATGTGTCGCATCCATCGGTCCTTGGATGAATGCGTGTATCTCGAGCTTCCGAGAGATGCGATACCTGACAGGTCACGGAAGCACGCTCATCGACACTTGCGCGATCTGTGCAATCCAACGAAGCGTACATCGAGAGATCGCTGGTCTTCCAGGTTTTTGACGGCTAGAATGGACTATGAACAGGGGGCTCGCTCGGTGTCATACATTCCAAAGGCTCTGTCTTGTCCTGCTCGCGCTCGTTCTCTCCGCCACCGTTTGGGGGCGCCCGGCCGATCCGGTGGTTGAGGGTCGATGGATTCGTCCATCCTTCTCGAACCCCGCTCTGCCGGTGTGGGGACACGTGGATGGGTTGCGCATCGGTTTGTGGCCAATGGCCGGACCCAGGGGGCTGTTGCGCGTCTATGCACCGTACCTCGGTCATGCCGACGATCGGATGATCAACTACCTCGCGGTCGAGCCGATCGTCACCGGTGAGAACCAGCGCGGGTTCTCCGAACTCGAGCAGAGCTCGCTCGACGGTGTTGAGGGGCTTCGCATCTGGAGCACAGACCAACCCGATGATGTATCGCCACGCGAGCCAACGGCTCCTGCACGGGGAACCATCACACACGAGGACGGCGTAGAGCGGCTGATCGTGTACTGCGTGGTCGAGCCGTTCCGGAGCGGCGCGGCCGTGATGCTTCGCCTGGAGTTTCGATCAGATCGTTCGCACGAGGTGGGGGTTGCCTCGTTCTTGCAGCCCGGATCCGCCTCGCTTCGAACGTGCATCATCACCGCCACCATGGGGAACTACGCCCGCCTGCGGATCCTCCACCTCCGAACAGGCAGCCATCATGCAGTCGACCTGTGGAGCGAGGATCCCGGCCTCGGGTTCACGCCGCACGCGTGCTTTCCCCTACGCAACATGCTCCGGACACCCTCCGGCGGGGCGCTCTTCCTGGCAATGCCCGATGAGTCGGATCCGGGAAGCGCAACGTACGCTGCGGGAACGTTCCTCGGATGGAAGTACAGCGGAGAGGTCGCCACCCAGTACTGGAGGCACGAGGATCCGTCCCCGAACCTCATCGGCTGCGTGAACGCGCGCAGTGCCTACTGGGCGAGTTCGTCTCCCATCCCGGGCGGCCTGTCGTTCGAGAACTTCGAGCTCGTAGAGCCTTTCTGCGAAGGAACCACTGTGTGGTTCGGCGTCCGTCCCGGGCTTTGGCATCCCGAGTCGCTCCTCGCTCCGTCAGACACCGACGATCCGTAGGCCGAGCGCCCTCGGTATACAGCACAAGGAAGCCATCCTCCACGCTCTGTTCTGTCGGTCGGGCATCTTCCCTCTCCCTGGCGAGACCTCATACAGAACGCCCTTGAGCTGTATGGATTCACGGGAAGGCAGATGGCGGAAGCATCGTGTGAGTTGCTCTGCAGCGCAGGATCGAGTCCAATGGGACCGTCAGGAGAACACGGCGTCACCCCAACCAACTGCAGGAGTCTGGGGAAGGGCAGATCCATACGGACAGAGCAGGTCATCACCCTCGCCCCAGACGAGAGGAGACACCCACCATGCAGAACCATCCCGTTCTCGACGTTCTGTTTCAACGCGCGTCGATCCGTGCCTACACCGACCAAATCCCTTCGGATGACCTCATCGAAACTGTCGTTCGCGCTGGGCAACAAGCTCCGTTCGCCTATCAGATGGGCACCGTGTTGCTCTCTCGCGACCGCGACCAGCACCCGTTCCATGCCCCCCTGTTGTTCATCGTCTGCGTGGATGCCCATCGCCACGAGAAGGTGATGGCGCGTCGCGGGTGGTCGCTGATCCAGAACGATCTTTCGCTCTTGCTGTTCGGCCTGCAGGACGCCTCCTACATGGCCCAAAACATGGTCATCGCCGCCGACGCCCTCGGGATGGGAAGCTGCTACCTCGGCATGATCCCCTATGCCGCCGAGAGGATCGTCGAGCAGTACGCGCTGCCGCCCCGCGTCTTCCCCATGGTCGGCCTCACCCTGGGCTTCCCCGCCGAGGCTCCTTCGCCAAGGCCTCGTTACCCCCTGGAAGTGGCCTGGGGAGACGGCCGCTACCCCTCCCTAGAAGACGATCAAGTCCAGCAGGCCATGGCGCAGATGGATGACGGGTATCTGGCCCAGGACTACTATCGGAAGCACCGGGCGATGATCCCGCTGCAGGGAGGTCGGGAGGAGACGTTCACCTACGATACCTACAGCTGGACGGAACACATCTCTCGGAAGACCGGCCAGTGGTTTCCCTCTCCGGACGCGCTGTTGGCCTCGTTCTCCCGATGCGGCTTCCACGTCCCCGGCGCTCCGCCTGCCGAGGAGAAGACGCGCTTCGGTTCGGCGGACACGCCGTGACCGCATCGCCCCCGTTCTCCTGATTCACAGGAGCCGTGCGGTGCTACCCCGTGGGAGCCTTACCCTCGGTGCGCTTGAGGATCGCCTGGGCGATCCAGGCCGCCACGGCCACCTCCACCAGGCTCCATGGGAGGGCGATCGGAAGGAGCGCGAGGGGCAGCACATTCAAGTTCCCGATCACGATCCACATCAAGGCAAACCCCATCGTCCAGCACAACGCGACCGTACGGCTCCAGCTGATGCGGCGGCGAACCCACACGATGCACCCTACCAACACGAACCCCCATACCGCCCACAGCGCGCCGTTGAACAGCGCGGACGGGAACACCCACCCGAGATCCGCGTATTTCGCCCGCCACAGAGCGTTGAAGACGAGCTCGTTTCTGAGGAACTCGGAGGCATTGATCCAAATCCCTGCCGCCAGTGTGGCAACCGCAAATCGCCGTGTCCGCGTTCTTCGGGGCAGCCACGTCGTCGTTGATGATCGCCTTCAGCGACGAACTCGTCGTGACGTATACCTGGCTCATTGGGGGACTCTCCGGGCGTGGATGGAACGACTTCAACCTGTTGTGGCCTTACAGCCTGTCCGGGCTCCTCCTCGGCATTCTGTTGTCCCCCGCCCTCAACCTGTTCTCCCTGGGAGACGATGTGGGTCGCAGCCTAGGCCTGTCGGTGGGCGTCTATCGGGCGGGATCGATCTTCGTCGCAGCCTGGCTCGCCGGCAGTGCCGTGAGCGTCGCCGGGACCGTGGGCTTCGTCGGTCTCATCGCCCCGCATGCAGCACGTCTTCTGGTGGGGGAGGACTCCCGGTACATGCTTCCCCTGTCTGCTCTCCTGGGCGGCCTTCTGCTCCTGATCGCTGACACAACAGCTCGTACCGCGTTCCTGCCGGTAGAGCTTCCTTTGGCGTACTCACCGCAGCCTTGGGCGCGCCATTCTTCCTCCTTCTGTTACGCCGCAGCCGGCGATGAAGATGATCCTGGGCAGCTCCGCTCTCATGACCCCACCGCGGGGGTCGCAGAGCTACACGTCCATGCCATGCTGAGGATCTCTCGATCCTGTGTACAGCCAGTGGGTGTTCAGCTCGTTCACCCGTCGAGCAGGGGAACAGGAGCTGCCCCGATCACCAATGCCGTTTCTCTGAGACGAACCGATGGACCATAGAACGCTCTGCGTTCCCTCAGACTCTATGAACGCGGTCCTCTCTGCTACCCCATCATCGCTTCTTTCGCCACGAGAAGCGCGAACCGCGTGAGGCCGGTTGATCGACCCGCAGTCCACGGAGAAGGTGCTCTCTGAGGGACCTTGTGTCCATGGAGCCTGTGATGTGCCCCTTCTCCAGGACGCTCAGCTGAGCGTCCGCGTAGATCCTTCGTTGCCTCTCGAACAGGGCATACTGATCGTGCCGAGCCAGCAAAGGAAAGACGCTCTGGCTGTCACGGGACTGGAAGGCAGTCTCGAAGTTCAACGCCTGACGCAGGACTTTGGGGTTGTCTCGAGCTTCGCGGGAGGTCAGCTTTCGGTAGACCGTGTCGGTGAACAGATGGTCCAGAGCTGCGCCAGCAAAGAGGGGCCGATACTCGTCCAGGCAGCCGTAGAGGCTGTAGTGGAGGTTGGTGACCCACCCGCCAAGAGAGATCCCGGACACCACGATCCTTCCCGTTCCCTGTGCCCGCAGCCAATCACCCAAGCACTCGGTGACCTGCACCGATGAGGCCAGGAGGAAGACGAACCGCTCCAGGTGACCAATCCCATAGAGGTACTCGCTCAAGCTCAGATTGAACGGAACAGAGACCGCGATGAGGTTGATCCGAGACCGGATCGGCATCGGGAGGATCCTCCGAATCCGGGAAGTGTACTCTGTCTCACCGCTGCCGTGATGGTAGATCAGACTCGGTTTGTCTCCTCCCGCCCAGTGGATCAAGGAGTATCGAACGATTCCCTCGAGAGAGGAAGAACGAACGGGGACGAGGAACTCCCCCTCTTCGGAAGAGGGGGAAGACTCCACCACCAGATCCGAAGCCATGTCGGTCACCGGTTGGCTCTGAATGCTCTCCCGGAAGAACTGGACCTTCTTTCCGTAGAGGCTTCCAAGCTCAGCAGACAAAGCATCGATCATCCTGTGTCCGTTCATTGCGTTCCTCCAGGAAGGAATCTCTCATTCCTTACTTTGTCCTACCCTTGGTCACCGATAGATTTCTTCCGAGCGCATCGCAGGGACCTACTCGGGCTTCAGGCAAGTATCTCTGCTGTATCCTCCCCGCGCATTTTGTCTTGTCGAAGCAGGTCAACGAGCGGCCTCTCCTGCCTGCGGTCTCCGACATGCGTCCGTCACAGACAACCGTCTCCCCTGGAACTGTGCAAACGGACGCCGAACCGTCATCTATGAGCCAAGGAGCGAAGCGTCAGGGTCGTTCGACCTCTCAAAACCCCGGAGGTGATCTACGTCTAGCCCCGTTGAATGCACACGCTGCATTCTTCCCATCGAACGGGGCCATGGGTATACTTCCGCCGAGGACGGGAATGGAGGCGCCTCGTCCGCCATCGCCTTGTGGTAGACACATCGTCTCCGCCCTACGAAAAGCCAGCGTCATGGATCCTGTAGACACGAGCACCCACAGGAGGGGCAATGAGGACACCGGCCATCGTCGTCGAACGGCTGACGTACGCGTACGGCTCTGTCCAGGCCATTCGAGGCATCAGCTTCGAGGTCATGTCCGGGGAGGTCCTCGGCTTTCTTGGCCCAAACGGTGCGGGCAAGTCCACCACCATCAAGATCCTCACGGGACAGCTACCCCCTCAGGGGGGGCACGCGGAAATCCTGGGGCACAAGATCGGTCGGGGCGACCCAGCGCTTCAGGCACAGATTGGCGTCTGCTTCGAGGAGAAGAACCTGTACTTGGATATGTCCGCGCTGGAGAACCTCAACTTCTTCGCCTCGCTGTACGGAGTGAGGAGCCCTGGATCGATGGAGGCCCTACAGAGAGTAGGCCTGGCCGATCGGGCGAGAGACCGAGTGCATAGCTACTCCAAGGGAATGCGTCAGCGCCTGATGATGGCACGGGCTCTCATTCACAGTCCACGCGTCCTGTTTCTCGACGAACCCACGGACGGGCTGGACCCGGTCACTGCCGCTGAGATCAGGAAGACGATTCGGGAAGAGGCCGATCGTGGTGCTGCGGTGCTCCTCACCACGCACGACATGCTCGAAGCCGACCATCTCTCCGACCGCGTGGCGTTCCTCAATGAGGGAGAGATCGTTGTCCTCGACACCGTGGAGGATCTGAAGCTCCGATATGGAGACCGCTCAATTCGTGTCCGCCTGCGCGCGCCCGACGGGACACGCGAGGAGCGGATCGCACTCTCAGACAACAGCGCTACGCAACGTCTCGTAGAGCTGGCCGCATCGCCGGATCTGCTCACCCTCCACACGGAGGAGGCGACCCTGGAGGCAATCTTCATCCACCTCACCGGCAGGGGGCTCTCCGAATGATCCCCCGGATCTCCCGGACTGTGGCCGTCACCACACTCATCAAGAGGGAACTCCTCGCGTATTCACGCGACAGATTGTTCCTTCTCCTGACAGCGCTCACGCTCGTGTTCGTTGCCGTGGTCTTCTGGATCGCTCCCGCCGAAGTTGAGGATCGCCTGACGGTCGGGATCAGCCCGCCGCTTGAACAGCTCTTGGCTGGAGCGGCGTTCATCCCAGACGAGACGGCTCTGCCAGATCATGCCCGAGGCGGTTCCCTTGCACGTCTCCCCACCTGGGACGAAGGACTGCAGCTTGTACAGCTTGAGCGCGAGACCGATCTCCGGGCTGTTCTTGAGGGACAGGTCGAAGCGTGGCTAGAAGAGGACGGAACGGTCACTCTGCGTCGCGTGGATGAGGAGGGTTCTCGACCCGAAGGCGCGGAGCGGCTCCGGCCGACGATCGGCGTGGCGTTCCCGGAGGGGTTCATGGCTCGACTGCTGTCCGGAGACCTGGACATCACCGTTCGCATGTACACAGACGCGACCGTTCCACCACAGATCCGGACCGCTCTCAAGAGCCTCGTGGGCGAACTCGCGTACGCGGTCTCAGGACAGGAGCTCCCGGTCATCCTTCCCCCGGAGGAAACGATTGCCCTCGGCCCCGATCGTGCCGGAGATCAGATTCCTTTGCGAGCGAAGCTCATCCCTTTGGTCGCGTTCATGATCCTCCTCATGGAGACGCTGTCCCTCAGCTCACTCATCTCCAAGGAGGTACTGCAGCGGACGGTGACAGCGGTGCTTGTCACCCCGGTTCGCGTAAGCGATTTCCTTCTGGCGAAGACACTCTTCGGCACGGGACTGGCGTTCGGCCAGTCCGTGCTCGCCTTGGCGCTTGTGGGGGCGTTCACCGGTCAGAACTGGCTGATCCTGCTGGTATCACTCCTGATCGGAGGACTGATGTTCACCGCAATCGCGATGATTGTGGGTGCGGCGGGCAAGGATTTCATCGGCCAGCTCTTCTACTCGATGCTCATCACGATGCCGCTGCTCATCCCAGCATTCGCCGTGCTCTTTCCCGGATCCACTGCGTCATGGGTGAGACTGCTTCCTACCTTTCCCCTGATCGATGCGCTGCTTGAAGCGACCGTACACCGGGCGGGTTGGGAGGAACTCTGGATGCCCCTGTCGATCGGCGTGGGCTGGGTGGCTGCCCTGTACGGGATAGGCCTACTCACCCTCAGGAGAAAGGTGGTCTCCCTGTGAGCCCAACCCGTATCTGGAAGATTCTGCGCAAGGACCTCGCCCTCGGCCCCCGGTCCCCCTTCTTCCTGTTCGCCGTTCTCCTGCCCATCGTTCTGACGGTGGTTCTGCAGGCTGCCTTTGGCGCACTGTTCGCCCCTCCCCCTCGCCTGGCGCTCGTCGAAGAGGCATCTTCGGAGATCACAGCGTCTCTCATGCGCCATGAGGGGATCGAGCTCGTCCTTCTTGAAGATGCCGAGCAGCTCCGTCACCGCGTCCAGTCCAACGACTTCGACGTTGGACTGGTTCTCCCGCAGGGATTCGATGACGCCGTGCAGTCTGGTCAGAAACCCGTGCTTCGGCTGTTCGTCAGCGGGGAGAGCTACGTCTCCGATCGCTTCGTCATCCAGGCGACGATCCTCGCTGCCGTGCGTGAGGTTGCCGGGGAGATCTCGCCGGTGGGGGTCGAGCCAGTGATCCTCGGGGAGCAGGCGCCCCCGCTCTCGCTTCGGCTCGTCCCGGTGATCGTGTTCTACGCGTTGGTCATGGCCGGGGTCTTCATTCCCGGCGCCAGCCTCGTTCAGGAGAAGGAGCAGGGCACCCTCACGGCAATGGTCGTCAGCCCGGTCCGGACAAGCGAAGTGCTCATCGGCAAGTGGGCGCTGGGGTTCCTGTTCGCATCCGCGATGAGTGCGGTAACCCTCTTTCTGAACGATGCGATGGGGACCAGTCCGCTGGAGGTCATCCTGGTGCTCCTGGTGGCCGCCGCACTGACCTCCATGCTGGGCGTTCTCTTTGGGGTGCTGTCCAAGGATTCGGCCATGTTCTTCGGCCTGACGAAGGGCGTCGGGCTGCTTCTGTTCGCTCCGGTGTTGTTCTACCTCTTCCCCGACTGGCCCCGGTGGATTGCTCGAGTTTTCCCTCTGTACTGGATCATCGAGCCCATCTGGCGCGTCTCTGTGATGGGCGAACCGATCCGTACCGTCTGGAGGGAGATTGTCATGGCGCTGGCCATCACCGCCGTCATGATCCCCTTCCTCGTGGGGCTGGCCCGCCGGATGCATGCGAAGCTGGCTCGGTAGTCCGAACAGGAACGTGTCCCCGATTCATGCGCGCCGAACCCGCCGGATGGTCGACACCTTGATCCTCCTGACTACTCCAGCTTCTTAATCTCCTCTTCCACCTCCTCTGTCCCTTCTGCATAGAACGTCGCTTCATCTGGAGAGAGTTCGTAAAGAAGCCGGAGAAACTCCCCGGCGTGGACTCGTTCTTCATCCGCGATATCCTTCAGCACGTCGATGGCAAGCTTGTGGTCCGTCGACTCAGCAAGCTGCATGTACAGCTGAATCGCTTCGTACTCTGCGGCAATCATGAACCGGATCGCTCGGATGAGCTCCTGATCCGTGAGCTTCCTTTCGTTGGCCAATCCCGAGAAGGGCGATCCAAACTCTGGCATGATAATCCTCCTCTGTTGCTCGTCGAAGCCTGTTCCCACCCGTGATGGGACTGTGTCCATCCGCTTACGATGTCGGTCCTCTTGTCGCGGAAGCGCCGATCGTTCTTGACCCATCCGCATGATCAGAGAACACACACATGGCAGCTTGGCCCTTCGTGCCATGCTATAACCGTTGCGTCTGTGGCGCAAAACGAACCGCTCTCGCCCCCCCCCCACCAGCAATCCCCCTTCTCTCCATCAGCCTGCCTAGGAGAGCAGCTGGCTTTCGATCCCTCAAAACCCGCGGTAGGTAAGGACCTTCCGGGACACAAACCTTTTTCGCGTTCACGCCGATCTCTCCTCCCCCAGGCGCATCGATCGACGGCGGCGTTTGCTTCGCCAGGCATTGACCAGGCCGCGGATCAGCAGGAGCCACTGCCGCAGCTCCTCCCGCCGACCGATGCGCCGCACAGGCACGCCGAAGAACAACGTCTCGTCGCCAGTGAAGTCGACGGCCTCCCCGGTGGAGGTGAAGAACAGGCCCGGCTGGAAAGAGTTGAGCCGAAGGGCGATCCCTCTCGTGGGCGGTCCCACCTGTAGGCAGAGATGTCCCTTCTTGCGGCGGATACGCATCAACCAGGGCACCGCGCCCAGCAGACGCGCGAGATAGGTCCCCGTGTACGCGTGCCACTCCGTCCGGTCCTCTCCGCGAGCATCTGCCGGTCCTCCGTTGTAGTCGTATCTCGCGCCGCTATCGATGTGTTCTAGGAAGAGGGGACGCCCCCGTCCATCCCGTGCGAACCGCCAATGGCTATCGCGAGCAGGGGTCTGTGTGTACGCCTGGTTCGGAAGGTAGAACTGCAGTCGACGGATGTCCTTTCCTGTCAGGCGTCGCATCAGAAGATGATCCCCCTCGCGACGAACCTCCCACCCATCCGGCAGACGGCCGGCATACTGGCCAACGAGCGTCGTCTGGGCTGCCGTATCACTCGCGCTGGGGTCTGGTTCCGGCAGAGCGGCCTTTCGCCGTTCCGGAACCGGCCCCGCCAGCCGTTCCAGGATGCTGTGGGGGAGGCTCCCTTGCAGCGAGTGGTGGCTGCTGTTGGTCAGGAAGACGACGCCCCATCCCAGATCGGGGCACCATAGCATGTCACTCAAGAACCCGAATCCCCCGCCGCTGTGGTGATACAGGTTCGTCTCCCGAAAGCGGTTGATCGCGACGCCCAGCCCGTAGCCTTCGAACTGGCCCTCGACGGGGTATGGAACGGTGAGCATCTCGCCGAGAAGCTGCTCCTCCAACACGCAGCGGCCGTCGACCCGTCCGCGGTTGAGCTGGAAGAGAAGGTACCGAGCAACATCTCCGGCGCTGGCGTACATCCCGCCGGAGGGCATCATCGGCACGTGTTGGAGCAGGGGAACGCCCGCTGCCTCGACAAACGGATCGTACCCACGAGCGCAATCGGCGAACGCGGCAAGCACATCAGAATCGAACGTGCTGCGAGCCAGCCCCAGGGGATCGAACAGCCTCCGCTGGAGGTACTCAGCGAACGGTACTCCGGCCGTCTGTTGAAGGATGTACCCCGCCAAGTCGATCCCCAGATTGGAGTACGCATACCGCTGACCCACCGGGAAACGAAGCCAGGTCCTCCGAATGCTCCGAACATGGGCGTCGAAGTCGACCTGTTCCGTCACCGAGGAGTAGTTGTTCCCCAGCGGCGCTTCGTGCGTCAGTCCGGCCTTGTGTGCCAACAGATGGCGCAGGGTGATCCGTTGCTCGGGACGGCACTCGTAGCGGCTCTGCAGGTGGACGTCCGGAACGTACTCGAAGATCGGGCGATCCAGATCGAGAATCCCATCTTGCACCGCCAGCAACACCGCCGTCGCGGTGAACGTCTTGGAGCAGGACTGAAGCCCGAAGAGAGTGTCCACACAGACAGGAGACTTGGTTGCGGTGTCGGCGTCGCCGAACGCTTCGCTCCATGCGATCCCCTCGTGACCCAGGATCACGACGGTAGCCCCGGGGATGCCTTCGCGTCGTACGCGGACCGGGATCTCCAGCCTAAGCTGTTGGAAGGTTTGCTCGACAGAAGACAAAGGGGTCAGATCTTTATTTTTGAGTCCTTCGATCAGGATCCTCCCGCGATGCCAATCACTTCGCCCATCGCACTCATCGGACCTAAAGATACGCCCTCGATACCCGTAGATCTAGCTTGGGATGACTCGCAAGGGAAGCCCTAGCATTCAAGAATAAAGATCTGACCCCAGACTTCTCGGTTGCGAATGTATGTTAGGCACGGACCAGGGGGGGTGAAGCACAGCCTCACCCTTCAGATGAGGAACCGGTGTATAGCTTCGCCGCTCGTTCCGCAGAGACCTTGATGCCCTGGATCATCGCGGAACTGAAGCCTTCGTGCTCCATCTGATTCAGCCCGGCAATCGTGCATCCTCTGGGGGTGGTGACCCGGTCGATTTCGCGTTCGGGGTGGTCTTCTGTCCCGAGCAGCAGGGTCGCCGCCCCCCTTGCGGTCTGGGTTGCGATCGCCAAGGCGTCTTGGGCACGAAATCCGATTTCGATGCCTCCTTGGGAAGCCGCCCGGATCGCTCGTAGAAAAAACGCAATCCCACACGCGCCAAGCGCCGTGGCCGCGACCATGTCCTCCTCACCGATGACCACCGTCTTTCCCACGGTGTCGAAGATCTGTTGGGCGACCTTGATCGTCGGTCCGTCTGCCTTATCCGATGCAATGCACGTCATCGACTCACGAACCGCAATGGCGGTGTTGGGCATCGCGCGAACCACGGGGATCCCCTCGCCGATCCTTTGCGTGATCTGGCGTATCCTGACGCTGGTAACCACTGAGATAAGGGTGTGTAGGCCAGGTTGCAGCGCGGGGGCGATCTCCTCCAGAACGCTGTCGATCTGTTGTGGCTCAACCGCCACAAGGATCACCTCAGATCTCCGGACTGCCTCGCGATTGTCCTGCTCAATGGTAAAACCCACCGCCTTCATGGGCTCAAGCAGATGGATTCGTCTTCGCGTCAGGATGATGTCCTCCGCCAGGAAGCGATCGGAGCTTGCCAAGCCGCTCGCAATGGCCGTACCGATGTTCCCTGCACCAATGATCGCCGTCTTCACGCTCGCCTCTCTCCTCTTGGTTCGGTTCATGGGCCTCGCTCGGCGTCCGCCGCTGACGAGTCTGCACCGGCTGGCGGAGGCCCCCATCAACACCTCATTCTCAAGTGGCATGCTACGGCCATGAGGCGTTGGGAGCAACCGCACCCACCCGACACCCGCCGGATGGCGAGGCCCCCTGCGCTCTCCTCGGGATCCACGCTCAGGTGGAGCTGCGGGAACCCCCGTCTACCGGCAGATCAGTTCACCTCCCACGTCAAGGCGGTGCCGAATCCGTGGCATCGCGTATCACTTCAGATAAACAGGTCAACCACAAGTCGGCACAGGGTTTCCGCTCCATCGGGCGGCCACGACTTCGGACGCGTGACCGCAACGCACACATGCACCTGGACACGCCCATCATCAACTACGAGGCGGCGAAAAGAGTCCGCCCTTGGTCGCACCTCGAACGCGTTCTTCACGAAGCATCGCGGGCGTTCTATCGGCGAAAGCTCGTCAGCGTCCGAGCTGTCTATGTCCTGTGCTTCCATCTATTCGCGCGAACGCTCCCGCAGGGTTCGAGTCGTTCAATAGGGCAAATCGTCAGGATCCACACCGACACCGTCCGGAGGAGGATCCTCGGCAAACTGCACGGCCAGGATCGACTCCCGTCCTTCAATGAAGGCCCGACAGACCCTGTGCATGCCGTCCATCACTCTTCCGTCTTGAGACAGGATGATAGGAAAGCGCAGATCGGCTTCGTTCATCAACTTGGCATGAAGCGCCACCTCCCGACAGGTCGGCCGGACGCCGTCCTGGCGGAACCAGAAGGCCTCGTCCAGCTCGCGGATGGCCGCGAGCGGTACCGCCATGGGCGTGAGACCGGTCGCAAGCTCGATCAGACGGTCGACATCCCACGCAAGAAGGCCTCTGTCAGAACGACGAAAATGGTATTGCTTTCTCATGGTGATGCTCCTGCCGATGTGCGGCTGGGCGCGAAGTAATCCGTCGGCCCGCCCTCACAACAGCGTCCGTAGGTCGAACACGCGGGCGAGCGCACTGAACGTTAGGGAGTGGCGCATCCGTCCCTCCGCGATCTCCCGCTGCAGCTCCTCCCGACGCATCTCAAGGACCTGCAGGTTCTCCCCTTCATCCGGCGTCGGAAGGCCAACCTGAATCGCCTTCCTTGCCAGCCAATGATGACAGTGGTTGTCCAGGAACGCCGGGTTGGCTTCCACCGCGCCCAGATACTCCCAGCTGTCCGTCGCGTACCCCGTCTCCTCCTGTAGCTCTCGCTGCGCGGCAGCCAACGATGCCTCTCCCGGCTCCACGATCCCGGAGGGAAGCTCCGTGGTGACCTGCCCCATTCCGAAGCGGTACTGCCGAACCACCACCACCTTCCCGTCAGGCGCGAGGGCCACGACGTTCACCCAGTCGGGAGACTCCAACACCGTGACTCGGGAGTTGTGGGCGTTCCGGGGATTGCGCATCACGTCGAACCTCACCCGAAAGAGCCGCAGGTCCGGTCCCGGCTCGCTGCGAATGAGTTCCCAGACCATCTGCTTGCGTTCGTTCATGAACTCCTCTTCACAGGGCATCTCTCCCCCTCGGAAGCTGCCTCACGGCCGTGATGCTCCCCGCGGGGACAGCCCCATCTTGTCCCGGGTATCGCACATGGCACGAGACGCTACGACTGCGTGCCAGCGTACGACACGTCAGCATCAGGGGCAACGTCCTTCGTCGTTCGGTCCGCGGACCCCGTGGGGCACGTGCACGGCCTGTACTTGACGCACGCGGCGGTTCGGGAGATCTTCATGCGCCGGACGCGTCGATCCGCCGGTGAGGACATGACCATGCTCAATCGAACCTCGAGAAGAAGAAGATCCCTTCGCAGCCAGGCGCTGCCCGCCGAATGGTGGACCCTGTTGATGGAGCGGGTTCCGCTCGTGCGCCGACTTTCGACTGAGGACCGGGATGAGCTGGGCGGACATCTCCAAGTCCTGCTCGCCGAGAAGCGCTTCGAAGGGGCCGGCGGCCTCCAGATCACCGACGAGATCCGGTTGATTGTCCTGGCGCAGGCCGCTGTTCTCCTGCTGCATCGCGAGACGAGGTACTTCCCTCGGCTCATCAGCATCATCGTGTATCCAGACGCGTATGTCGTGCGGGAGACCGTTGAGACCGAGGAGATGCTCCTGGAGGAAGTGGAGGACACCCGTGTTGGGGAGTCGTGGACGTCGGGAACCCTCATCCTCTCCTGGGAGGAAGTCGAGGCTGACCTGGAAGATGAAACGCAGAGCGTCGTACTCCATGAGTTCGCTCACCATCTTGATGCCGAGAGCGGAGAGATGAACGGAGCGCCGCTGCTCCCGGATCGTGAGCTCCGCCGGCAATGGGCCGCCGTCATGTCCGAGGCGCACCATCGGCTCAGCCAGAACAGCTGCCGGAACAAGACCACCGCCCTCGACCCCTACGGAGCCGAGGATCCGCCCGAGTTTTTCGCCGTGGCCGTGGAGGCTTTCTTCCTCAGCCCTCACCACCTCGTCGAGGAAGAGCCGGATCTCTACGCCCTCCTGCGCACCTACTTCCGTCAGGATCCCGTCACCTGGATCTGAGATCGACGAGCAGATTCCTTCGCCGTCTTCCTGCAGATCTCAAGCGCTCAGCATACGAGGTTGCGTTGGAGACCGCCGCCGCGTCAGTCCGTGATCTGCTTCGTGTCGAGGACACAAGAGATGCTCACGGTGTTCCCGAAACGCCCTGGTTCAGCCAGGGTCAGGGCTCGGAAGCCGGCTGTCGCGACGGCGGCGCGCCGAGGTGGCCACGCGTCGCGACCACAATCACAAGCGCCGTGACGCACAGCAAGACCACCGCAAGTCTCAGGGGACGCAGATCGCCGCCGGTGTCCTGGGGAAGGATCGGGAGAACGCCGAGGGTCGTGTTGCTCGCTGCATGGAAGAGATGAACCAAGAGCAGGCTTCTGCCGGTTCCGAAATAGAGCCATGTGAGAACGATCGACAGGGCGACATCCTGGACGATGAACAGCCATAGCGGAATCTCGTGGTGGAAGCCCCCCGCCATCCAGAACAGCGGAAGGTGCCATACACCCCAGATGACGCCAATCACGAGGCTTGCCTGGAGGGCGCCCCACTTTGCCTGAAGCCGTGGAAGCGCATAGCCACGCCACCCGGTCTCCTCTCCGAGAACGCTCAACAACAGGACATACGCGAAGATCGGGATGACGAGATAGAGTTGCGCGGGATCGTTGAACGCCGGCACCGTGCCTCCCATCGCCACATGGATCCCGATCGCCGCGAGGACCACCGCAGCCGTGGCCAGGAACGCCAGCAGATACCATCCGGGCTTGACCCGCCAGCGGAGGAATCCACGAAGGAGTGTCCGCAACCCCGTTCGGCCCTCACTCACCACGGTGAGCACGAGCGCGGCGATGAGCGGTCCGAACGTTCCTACGATGCGAAGGATCGGAGCTTCGATCCCGGCCAGCGCCATGGGGAGCCATGCAGCCCACGAAATGCCGAAGGTCAGCAGGAAGAAAACCAGCACCGGCCGTCTGAGCCAAAGCGAACCGTCGCGTCTCATGGGGCGAACTCGTGGTCGATTCGGTCGATATGTCCGCGCCAGTAGGCCCTTCGTCCCTCAGGAAGCAACCACGCCACCTCGCCGTCCAGGGGGATCCGCATGCCGCCGCGATCCTGGTAGTTCCAGAATCGCCCTTCCCACGGCGTGGCGACCTGGGTGCCGTTAACATCGCGATATCTGCCGTCGGAGAAGACGGTATCGACCAACCCTTCGTCGTTGAAGCGCACGTCGAGCGAGACGGTGGTCCCGCCGTCGGTCAGCGTCACGCGCGCTTGCGAAGAATCGATGGGCTCCCACGACACCGATCCTCCGGGCAGCCAAGCTGTCGGGTACCACGGCGCCTCGGCAAGGAACCGCATGAGCTCTCCCTGCGCCAACTCAGGAGAGTCGGGCTGCTCCATGACCGTGATCAGGCCGAAAAGCCTCGCCGTCAGCACGGTACGGCCGGCGACGTAGGCATCGTGCACACGAACCGACAGTCCCGGCGCCATCTGAATGCGCGCATTCCACACGAACCCGGGGCGGGAGACGACCACGTGCTGGACCGACGAGAACTCCCGCCACCGCGATTCCTCGGTCCCCATGTTGAACGTACCGTGATGCTCGATTCTGGCCGACGCAACCACCGCCTGCCCCTCGGTGAGAACCGCCGAGAAGTAGCGCTTCACCGGATCCGGCAGATCCTCGATCTGCGACGCTCGAAACACAGAGCGCCCGACGTTCTCGTCCGATACCGCAAGCTCGTATCGAAGTTCCCGGTTCCACGACTGCCAGACGGTGCGTCCGACGAGTCCGACCGTCGCGATCGATGCCGCGATCCCAAAGAAGACCCCCAAGACCAGCTTCAACAACATGCACCTTGCGGGACACATACTTTTTTCCCCGAGCGCGATGCGCGCGGATGCTCCGCGGCGTACGCCAAGGGGCTGATGCACGGGCACCCCACGGTTGTTGTACACAGGCTGATGCCCAGACCAGTGGGGGAGACCCCCTCACTCCCCCTATCCGTTCGTCGCCGGGTTTTCGTTGTTGAAAGGATCAGCCGCTTCCCATACAGCATAAGCATGTCCTCCTTGCCCTCCGCGGGGAAGAGAGCAGACCGCCCTGCCCCTTCCGGTCATCCCGTAGGCAGTATACAGACACCCTCCGATCCTCGCGGGACACATACTTTTTTTTCGGAGGGACATCGGGTTTCCTTTTTCTTTTCTTGCCATATATGCTAGGATGCACACATGCCACGGATTGCCCGGTTGGTGGTTCCCGGATTGCCGCATCACGTCACCCAGCGTGGCGTCCGTCGCATGCACGTCTTCTTCTCCGATGCAGATCGCGCAGACTACGTCGGGCTGATGGCAGAGCAGGGAGCCCGCTTCGGCGTTCGCTTCCTGTCCTGGTGCCTGATGGACAATCACATCCATCTCATCGCGGTTCCCCGAACAAGGGAGAGCCTTGCCCAAGCCATTGGAGAAGCCCACAAACGCTACTCTCGCCGGCTCAACGCTCGCAACGGATGGAGAGGCTATCTCTTCCAGGGGAGATTCTTCTCGTGCCCGTTGGAAGGATCGCATACGGTGGCCGCGATACGCTATGTGCTCAGGAATCCCGTCCGTGCAGGATTCTGTGCCCAGGCATGGGAGTACGACTGGTCGAACGCACGGTGGCTGGTCGGCCTCAAGCCCTCCGACCCGCTTGCTGTCCGATCGTCTCTCTTCGAGGAGATCGACGACTGGAGGGCGCTGCTTCAGGACGATCCAGAGGAGACGGCGCGAATCCGGAAGCACACACGAACGGGACGTCCTCTGTGCACCGAGAGATTCCTTGGACATCTGGAGAGAACGACCGGTCGAACGCTTCGGCCCAACAAGCGGGGGAGACCGCCGTCGAAATAGGGCATGTGTCCCGAGAATGGGTTCGTTGCGCCTGTCGGACGAACGAGCTATCCTCGTTGCTGTCAGGAGGTGCGCGTGAAGAAGCTGTTGTCTGTGGTTGCCGTCTGTCTCGTCATGCTGCTTCCGTCTGTCGCCTTACGCGCGGACGAGGACGTCGTGCGTCTCGGCGTGTTCGCCGACCTACATGCCCACGACGCCAACTCGCCCCTCGATGACTTCTTGCTGGTGGACTGGGAGGCGCGGCTGTCGGCATGTGTCGACGCCATGCTCGCCTGGCCCGCCGATCTGATGATCCAACTGGGAGACCTGGTGAACGGGCGGTTCGTGCTCGGGGGATCCTTCGTCGAACAGACGCGAATCGCGGAGATCCTTGAGGCAACGGAGGCTGTCTACGCGCGATTCCCCGGACCGCGGCACCACGTGCTCGGCAACCACGATGTCGGCGACCTCACCAAGGCGGAGTTCCTCGAACGGGTGAACGTTCCCTCGCTTCGCTACAGCTTCGATGTGGGCGGCTTCCACTTCGTGATCCTGGACGCCCAGTTCCGCCCGGATGGATCCGATCGCGGCATGGAGTTCTGGTACATGCCGGGGACTCTACCTTCCTCAGAGCTGGACTGGCTTCGAGACGATCTCAACTCGTCGGAACTGCCGACGATCGTCTTCATTCATCAGCGCCTGGATGTAGCGTACGAGTTCCGCCACGGTGGACCGCAGATCACCAACTACCTGGAGGTACGCGACCTCCTCACCGGCACGGGGAACGTCGTCGCCGTCTTCCAGGGCCACGATCACGAAGGCGGGTACTCGTTCCTCGATGGAATCCACTACGTCACCTTCAACGGGCTCCTCGGGCGGATCAGCGGCAAGGAACCGACCTGGGCCCACGTAACGCTCAACGCGTCGCGGAGAACGATCACCATCGACGGCGGCGGCGAGCAAGCCGACTACGAGCTGGAGTTCTAGCCCGATGCGCGCATTCGTCACCGGAGGAACCGGTTTCATTGGATCGAGCGTCGTACGAGATCTGCTGCAGCGAGGGATCGACGTGCGCGCTCTCTGTCGTCCGACCTCCGATCGCACCAACCTCGTCGGGCTCGATGTCGACGTCTTCGAAGGCGACTTGCTCGATGCGGCGTCGCTTCGCCGAGGAGTGACCGGCTGTGAGCTCGTCTTTCACGTCGGAGCCCTGTACTCCTTCTGGGTGCGTCCCGTATCGCGGATCTATGACATCAACGTTGAAGGGACGCGGGCGCTGTTCGGCGCCGCGAAGGCAGCCGGTGTGGAGCGGGTCGTCTATACAAGCTCGGTCGCCGCTCTCGGCCTGCGAATAGATGGCAAACCCGCCGACGAAACGACGCCGTCCGACCTGAGCCAGATCGTCGGCGACTACAAGAAGTCGAAGTATCTCGCCGAGCAGGTGGCGCTCGAGTTCGCTCGCGAGATGCCGATCGTCATCGTAAATCCGAGCTACCCGGTGGGGCCGCGGGACATCAAGCCCACACCGTCCGGCCAGACGATCCTCGACTTCCTCAACCGCAAGATGCCCGCCTACATCGACACCGGGATGAATCTCGTCGATGTGGAAGATGTCGCCACCGGCCACTGGCTCGCTGCTGAGAAGGGACGAGTCGGCGAGCGCTATATCCTGGGCGGGGAGAACGTCACCATGCGGCGGATGCTTGAGCTTCTCAGCGAGATCACGGGCCTTCCTGCGCCGACCCTACGGGTGCCGTATCGGCCGATTCTCGCCCTGTCGTATCTGAACGCATGGTTCTGTCGCCTCATCCCTGGGGCGACGCCCCGAATGACGCCGGAGACGATTCGCATGTCCAGCCACTACATGTACTTCGACCCGTCGAAGGCCGTTCGTGAACTGGGATTCCCACAGACGCCCGCCAAGGAAGCCCTCGCCAAGGCCGTCACCTGGTTCGAAGAGAACGGCTACGTGGCGCGCCGCTAGCGGCGGAGAGCCCCCTTCACGATCTCCCGTCCCATCTCCCACAACCCCCCACGCACCTTGTGCGCCTTGGCCAGCGTGGCATCGATGGCGGCAAGGGCGAAGCGGACGTCGTCGTCGGACAGAATGAGCGGCGGGAGGAACTTCACGATGTTGACGCGATGCCCGCTCACCTGGGACAGCACCCGGTGATCATGCATGAGGCCCATCACCACAAGCTGAGCGAACATGCCCGTCTGCATCGCCTCCAGCGCCGTCCAGGCGGCGCGAAGGCCGATCGATTTCGGCGGGCCGAACTCCAAACCGATCATCAGTCCCTTGCCGCGGACGTCATGGAGCATCTCGTACTTCTCCTGAAGCGCGCGCAGGCATTCCAGGAGGCGGTCTCCTTGACGATGAGCATTGCCCACCAGGTCTTCGCTTTCGAGCACCTCGAGCGTCGCCAACCCCGCACCCATCGCCAACTCGTTCTGTCCAAACGTATTGGAGTGGACGACACATCGCTCCAGCCCGGAGAACGTCCTCTTGTGTAGCTCTCGTCGGATCAGGATGGCCCCCACGGGGATGAAGCCGCCGGACAGGGCCTTGGAGATCGGCACAATATCCGGACTCAGTCCCCAGTGCTCGCCGGCGAAGAAGCGCCCCGTCCGCCCGAGGCCGGCCTGAATCTCGTCCAAGATGAATAGCGTGCCGTACTTCCTGCAGATCGCCTGTGCGTCGGGAAGAAAGCTGTCGCTCGGCATGTACACGCCCTTGCCCTGGATCGGCTCGGCGATGAACGCGGCGACATCGCGCTTCGCCAGCTCGCGCTCGAGCCCGTCGATATCGTTGAGCGCCACCGCGGTGGCGGGAAGAAGCTGGCCGAAGCCGTCGCGGAAGTGCTTGCTCCCGTTCACCGAGAGCGCCCCCAGCGTGAGGCCGTGAAACGCATGGTCGAGGTAGACGAACCGGTCCCGTTTCGTCGCCGCGCGGGCGAACTTGAGACTCCCCTCGACCGCCTCGGCTCCGGAGTTGGTGAAGAAGACTGCGTCGAGACCGGCATAGGCGCTCTCAGCCCGAGCGGCCAGGCGCTCGGCAAGAAGGCCAGCAAGGAGAGGTGTGTCCATCTGGATCAGGTTCGGCCGATCCAGATCGATGAGCTGGTGGAGCGTTTGCTTGAGCACGGGGTGGCTTCGGCCCAACTGGTAGACGCCGTAGCCTGCCAGCAGATCGAGGTAGCGGTTGCCCGCACCATCGTACAGATATGCCCCGTCCCCACGGACGTAATCCACGTCGTAGTCGATGATCTGAAGCACCTTTGACAGTGCCGGATTGACGTGACGCCGATGAAGCTCCGCTCGTTCTGCCTGACGCTCCTGGATCAACTGCACAATGTCCATCTCGACCTCCCCCGTGATCATAAGGCGAAATCCCCGTTGAGTCGTCCCCTCATTCCGGTATGCTAGGGTATTCCACCTGGAGGGGGACTCATGCGCATGCATCGCCTGATGTCCGTTCTTGTCTCTGTTGTCGTCGTTGGTCTGGGATTGGCCGTGGTCGGAGGGGCGGAGACGGTGTTGGATCCGGGAGAGGCGATCGCAGAAGCTGATCGGCTGTTCGATCGATCCGGCCCGGGATTCGACTTCGTCGCCTACGAGGGACTGCTACATCGCGCCATCGCGCTCTGGGAGAGCGCCCTCCTTGGCCTCGCCGTCGACAACGTGCAGTCGCGAGCGCACACCCTCAACCGATTGGCGCAGGCCCAGTTCGAGCTTGCCACAGGCTACCTCACGAGCCGCGATGAGCGGGTGGCCGCCTTCGGGGCGGGCAAAGACGCCGCCTTGGCCAGCCTTCGGCTCGATCCCTTGTTCGGCGAGACCGAAGCACGACACGGCTTTCGGGCCGCCCTCAGCTCGGCAACGGATGTGGCCGCCATCTTCTGGTACGGCAACACCCTAGGACAATGGCTCAACTACCACCAGATCACCGCGCTCTTCGGGGGGGTGAGAGACGTGGAGGCCGCGTTTGCGCGGGCACTCGCGCTGGACGAGACCTACGACGCCGCCGGCCCCCATCGCGCCCTCGGCTCGCTCATCGCACAGGCCCACTTCGTCATCGGCCGGGACCGATCGGAGGCGGCGTTCCACTTCGAGCGGTGCATCGAGCTGGCGCCGCATCATCTGGAGGCACGGGTGAGCTACGTGAAGGACTACTTGATCCCGACCGGGGACGCCGGCCGCGCGCAAGCGTTGCTCGGCGAGGTGCTGGAGCTGGCCCAGGATCCGATGGTGATGAGCGCGTATCCGTTCTACAACAAGCTCTCCCTCGACCAAGCGCGCAGTCTCAACGGCGGGGGATAGAGCAACGACTGCGGGGATTCCAGCCCAGGTGGAACTCTACTTCCCCAGCAGGAAGCCTTCCGGCACTTCAACAGCAAAGACGCAGGCACCCGCGCCTTCGAGCATCGTCTCGAGGAGATCCACCTTCGGCGGGCGGCCGAAGACGACCTGCCACTCCTGCACGAACCAGCCGCCGGAGCAGTGACAGAAGCTCCGGGAGACGACCTTCCGATCGCGGATGGCATCCCTCACCAACGGACAGAAGCACGCGTAGTATCGCTTCTCCACCGGATCCGTCGCCTCCACCCATCCAACGCGGTCTGCCGGAGCACGGGTGATGTGGATGCGGGGGCGTTCGCCGGACTCGTCGAGACGGTAGGTGGCCCCGAAGTAGGGGTGGTCGCCCAGGGACAAGACCAACCGACGAAGGTCGTGGCCGGAGGCATCCCACGTCGCCTTCATCTGCAGGGCGCTCTCCTCGATGTACCTGTGGGCACATGCGTTTAGGATACAGGCCTTCGCCCCGTCGTCCTCGATCTCCTGATCAAGCCGCGAAACCGCCGCCTGCACCCACTCCGCCGTCTGCCGGCCGTCGAGCCGATCTTCCACCCCCTCGCTACCCTGGAGAACACAATCCGCGGCCTCCGCGGCGAGGCCGTTACGCACGCCCCGCCGGAAGGCATCCAGCCACACCGGCGTGTGATACGGATACAAGATCTCGATCGAGAGTCGCTCTTCGTCCGTGTCCACGGACTCCAGCCCGGCGTGGTAGAGGAAGCGGATCGGATCATCCCCGAGCATGACATCGGACGCCCGAGCAAAGGACGCGAACGCTTGAAAGCTGACTCCCAGCGTGGCCCCCTCCGGGTGGCCGGCGAGAGGGCCATCGTGCCGAATCGAGAAGGCGGGGAACGTCGTCAAGTGCTTCGTCGTGAATCCCTTCCGCTCAAGGGGCGATCCGACAGGAAACGCCAAATCGAACAGCGCTGAGCCGTCGCGCGGAAAGCCAAGCCGCAAGGCCATCGGAGGCCCCTTCAGAACGTCCCTAACCTGCGGCAGCAGAACAGCGAGCTCGCGGGCGACCGCCCTCTGGTCAGGCAGTCTCTTCTGGACCGTCAGAACGGTGAGAGACTCTGCCTGCACAACGGGGAATGCCTTGTTCATCACCACCCACCTCGCTTCGTTCGTGTTCCGTTTCCATGATGAGCATCGGCGGCCACTCGGGCGCGTGCGCCCTCACCCGACGAGCGCGGATCGATCGATGACACATCCCGTCGGATCAGTCGTCCAGCCGCTCCACAACGATCGTACAGCTGGTGACCAAGGCAGCCACCGCGCCGATCGCCGCCCACATGGGAAGGAGAAGCGCTCCGATCACGCCCACGGTCAGCGGAAACTCGACGATCGTTTCCCCTTCGAGGTTCTTGATGGTGATCCTGCGGACGTTTCCCTCGCGTACGATCTCCTTGACCTTTGCCAGAACCGCCTCACCGCTCACAGAAAACTCCTCCGTCCTGCTCGTCTTGTCCTCCATCGTCTCTCCTTCGTTCGGACGATCTGGCATCACCCGACAGTTGGTTGCCGCAACCGGGCCGGCCGGTTTAAGCCCGTCGGGTCTCAGGCAAGCGCTACCGCCAGGATCGACTCTCGTGCCCGCCTCTCGAGCGACCAGTGTACTCCCCCTTCCATCCGCGCGCCGCGGTCGGCCTCTCTCCGGACCCAACTCTAGCAACTCTCCGGGCCGACCAGAACTCGCACAGGAGGAGCAGAAGAAGGCCTTTCTCCCGGGACAACAGGCTCTGGTTCTCCGCCCGCCGCGTACTACAATACGATGCACTCGGAACTGTCGGTCGGCCGTCCCATGTGTACATGCCGGTCGGCCGGACGACCCGAGAGCGTGTGACTCGGCGTCACACCCATCCTGGGGAACACGCAATGCTTGTCGCCGGACCTGCGGTGCCCGAGCGACACTGGAGGGAGAACAGTGAAGACGAATGGAAAGGATCCGCGTCACCAGGAGCCTCATGCGAAGGAAGGCCAACCATGGCCTGCGAACGATGCCGAGCGGCGCATGCGGGATGAGCACGCGGAGATCAGAGAGGAAATCCGAAGGGCGATCTCCGAGCAGGGAATCGGCTCGCCTTCCGACCTGCAAGCGCTGGCTGAGAGTATCTTCGAGCAACGCAATCAACGTCCACGTGAGGAGTTCTGTGGGCTCTCGGCTGATCAGATGGCTTGCCTCCTGCACGATCCGTTTGGCACCCCCCGTCTTGTCAGTTTCTCCGCCGTTCTTCCCGAGCCGACTGATGCGTTAGCGTTTGCGTTGGCCTCGCTCTTGGTCGATGCCTGTGGGGGCACCGGGTTGAAAGCGACCGCGAAGGGCAACCTGCCGGCGAAGTTCTGCCGGGAATCCGCCCTTGCCTCTCTTGGAGAGGAGGGATACAGCGATCTGACCTTCGGCTCAGAGGTGAGAAAGGAATTGGACTTCCATCAGCTGCACGTTGTGCGACTGATCGCACAGTTGGCGAGGCTGATCAGGAAGCACCGCGGCCGATTCCTGCGCACCAAGAAGGGTGAGAAGCTGCTTTCCTCGCCCAATGGGGGCAAGCTCTACCTGGAGCTGTTCACCGCTCATGCTCGGCGGTTCAACTGGGCTTACTCTGATCGATATGAGGACCTCCAGATCATCCAAGACGCATTCCTCTTCTCGCTGTTCCTCATCCATCACTTCGGGGAGAAGTTTCGCGGCCCGTCATTCTACGAAGAGAGGTTCCTGCACGCCTTTCCGGCTGTTTTGGACGAGGTTGAGGATCCGATCTACGGAACCGAAGAGGAACGATTTGGACAAGCCTATACGCTGCGTACCATGGAGCGGTTCGCGCGATTCTTCGGCCTCATTGAGCTGGATCGCGATCCGTCCAGGTTCATCGGTCGAAGCTTCAAGATGCGGAAGACCGCCCTGCTTGATCACCTGATCCACTTCCACGTGTGACAAGGGCATCCGATCTCGCCGTGCTCGAACGGTGTGTGCCACGAGGCATGCCGCTATCCCTCGCCGACTCCTTTCCAGGGGACGGTGGCCAGCCCCTGGGCGCGCATGCGCTCGTTGAACACGCCGAGGTGGTGTTGGATGGGACGAAACTGCATGATGCAGCGGTCGAGCAACGTGAACTCGCGACCACGAAGGGTGGCCGTCTGCAGATACGCACGCTCCTCCTCGGGGAGGGCGTTCACTCTCTCAGCCACCCGGTCCAGGAAGCCGAACAGGAACTCCTTCGTCAGCGCGTCCCCTGCGGGTGCCGTCAGTTCGGCGGCCTCCGGCTCGACGATTCGGTCGAACGGATACGAGGAGATGTCCTCGGAGAGCCAGATATCCAGCCCGACCCGTGCGTGGTACAGATGCTCGCGTAGGCCGATCCCACCCTCCTCCAATGTCGCCTCGGGACAGACAGCCAGCGCCGCCCGCACCATCTCCAGCTGTGGACTCAACTGTCGCTTGACGATCTCCCCCACCGCGCGCATGCGTTCACGCCTGCTTCGCTCCCCGATGAGCCCCGCCCTTCTCGCCTGACGAGGATCTTGTTGCGCGGTCTGGAGGATGTGAGCCAAGCCCACAGCCTGCGAAACGGGGCCACAGGCGAAGCGCACG
>CAZQHD010000004.1:33627-40779 GCA_964593295.1 uncultured Thermotogae bacterium
CGGGCTGTCGTCATGGATCAGGCACCGAAGACAGCAAACACATGGACAAGACGCCATTGACCGGCACAGCGATGATCGGCTGAACCGCACGGGAAAAAGGTTTGTGTCCCGGGGGCTCCCGCGAAACGGAGTTGTCGCCGTCCATCTATGCAAAACCCAATGGTAGACCGCCGGTCCAGTTGAGTACGGAATGCCCATCGGGCACTACTGTGACCTGGTTCGATGACGAAGTCGGTACCCTCCGTGGACGCCGTGGCCCAGCAGCCAGGGAAGCGTGCTCATCGCTAGAGCCCAGGACCACTCTCGCAACGTCAGCGGCTCAGTCTTCAGCACGGTGGAGAGGCCCGGAAGGTAGACAGCGGCCACGAGGAGTCCTGTGCAGAGCACAAGGGCGCCCCAGATGAAGGGGTTCTTGACGATGTCATTGGCCAACGGCCCTGAACCCAGGTCACGCATGTTGAATACGTGCCATAGCTGGGCGAAGCCCAGGGTGACAAAGGACATGGTGACGGACTCTTCTACAGGAAGACCTAGCGCGAACTGCGCCACCGCGAGCGCCCCAAGGACAGCCGCGGTGATCAGCATGCCGTACCCGCCGACCGCCAGCCAGTGGCCTCGCGTGAGGATTGGCTCCGATGGATCACGGGGGCGCCGCTTCATCACCCCGGGGTCGCCCTCGCCTCCGGCCAGCGCGAAGGCGGGAAACACATCCGTGACGAGGTTCAGAAACAGGATCTGCATGGGCAGGATAGGGAGGGGCATACCTGCCACCGAAGCCAGCGCAACTGCCAGGACCTCGCTCACATTGCACGACAGGAGATAGAGAACGAATTTCCGGATGTTATCGAAGATCACCCGGCCCTGGGCCACCGCAGCTACGATGGAGGGAAAGGCGTCGTCTTTGAGTACCATATCCGCAGCCTGTCGGGCGACCTCCGTCCCCCTTCGTCCCATGGCCACGCCTATGTCGGCTTTCTTCAGTGCGGGGGCGTCGTTGACGCCATCCCCGGTCATGGCACAGACCGCTCCGCTCTCCTGATAGAAGGTCACCAAGTCCAGCTTCTGTCGAGGACTGACCCGAGCAAAGATCGGGACCTTGAGAAGCTGTACTCGCTCCTCGGGGGTGAGCTCCGCGGGAGACCTTAGCTCCGCTCCGGACAGCACGAGGGACTCGTCTTCCTCGATCAGGCCAACAGCTAGGGCGATGCTGCGAGCGGTTGCCGCCTGATCTCCTGTAACCATGATCACACGGATACCGGCGGCTTTGCACAGTCGGATCGCCTCTGCCACGTCCTGCCTTGGCGGGTCATGCAAGGCCACCAGTCCGAGCAAGGTGAGGTCCTGGTAGGGGGGCGCATCGGCGTTCGGTACATGCTTCTCTGCCAGAGCAAGTGTTCGCAGACCCTGCTGGGCTAACTGCTGATTGGCCGCTTGCCATGCGTCACGCTGCTCCTCAGTGAGTGGGGTCGGACCCTCGTCGGAGAGCACGGAGATACAGGAACGGAGGACGGATTCCGGAGCCCCTTTCACTGCCACGCGGACGGATTGCTCGGCCTTGTGGTAGGTGGCCATCATCTTCACCTCGGGGTCGAACGCCTCTTCCCGCAGCTCGGGCGCAGCTGCCAGTAACTCCTGTCGGTGCAAGTCAACCGGGAAGCCAGCAGCGAGCAGGGCCACCTCCATCGGGTCTCCTACGCCGGAGCTCCTGCTGTCCCCGTTGTCTTTCAGGACAGCGTTATTGCACAGAATGCCGACTTCAAGTGCAGCCTTGAGCTCAGGTTCGTCCGAGAAGAGCGCTGGTTTGCCATCTCTGGTGAAGCCGTTCGGTTCCAGCTCCATGGATCCGGAAGGAAGAACATACCGCGTCACTGTCATCTGGTTCTCAGTAAGTGTGCCTGTCTTGTCTGTGCAGATGATGCTTGTGGCCCCCAAGGTCTCCACGGCCGAAAGCCTGTTGATCAAGGCGTTCCGTTTGGCCATGCGCCACATGCCTCGAGCCAGGGCAAGTGTTGCCACAATCGGCAAACCCTCAGGGATGGCGGCGACAGCGAGGGCGATGGAGGTCTCGATCATGAGCAGTACGTCTCGTCCACCGAGAACCCCGCTGATGGCGACCATCACGGCAACGGTCAGTGTCACCCAGATCAGCCTGTGCCCCAAGCTGTTGAGCCGCTTCTCTAATGGGGTAACCTGCTCCTTGGCTTCCTCCACCAAGGAGGCTATCTGCCCCAGTTCGGTGTCCATCCCGGTTGCCACTGCGATACCTTCGCCGGACCCTCGGGTGACCGCGGTGCCCTTGAACAGCATGCTGAATCGATCAGCGATCAGTGCCTTCCCGTCCACGGGCTCAGTGGATTTCCCCACAGGGAAGGACTCCCCGGTGAGCGTAGACTCATCTGCTTGGAGCTTCGACGCCTCCGTCAACCTCAGGTCTGCAGTGACGACGTCTCCCGCGTCCAAGAGCACGATGTCCCCGGGGACGAGATCCTGCGCGGGAACCTCAAGCACCTGGCCGCCACGGCGAACCTTGGTCTTGACCTGGCTAAGGCGTCGCAAGGCCTCCACAGAGCGGATGGCCTGGAGCTCGGTGAAGAAGCCGATCGCCCCATTGATCAAGATCACGGACGCGATAGCCGCGGCCTCGATCCACTCGCCCAGCACGAAGGACAGCACGGCCGCCAACGATAGGAGAAGGATGATGAGGCTCTTGAACTGGTCGACGAGGACGGCCCACGTGGCCCTTTCCTTCGCCTTCCTCAGCTGATTGGGCCCGTACTGCCGCTTCCTTTGCCTGGCTTCGCCCTCCGAAAGACCCTGAGGAGAAGTGTTGAGCTTTTCGTAGACTGAATCAACCGGGATAGCTGCAGGTTGCCACTTGCGTTGTCCCGAAGGTTCTGACGGGGCTTCTGCGTTCATGTCCTCTGCGTCTTACCTCCCTGTTGCTACAAGTGACGGCCAGAGTAGCCTACTGGGGGATCGCCCCCCCCAGCTGCTCCAACAGTAACACATGCACTGACAGGATCAACTCCGGATCTACGAGTGGCTGCAGAGCACCTAAGCGAAGTTTGCCTGTCGGCAGGACCAGTTTACCCGAAGCCATGAGGCAAGTGACACCAAGCCCAGAGCCCCGATCTGAACTCTTCGGGAAGAAAGCCGCCCAAAACGCCTGGTGGACCCCGACGATACGCTTAGCCCGGAAGAGGAGAAGCTCGTCGAGCGAGGCTTCCGCGAGCTACGTCAGGGCAACTCCATCGCCTGGAGCGCGCTCAAGGATGAACTGGGCGTGTGATCTTTCGCGTCAGGTCGGGCACCTGGAACACCAAACCCATGGACGGGTCCCCGTGGACCGGCGAGGCGGCGTCTGACTGTACCGCGAAGGTATAACGTATGTGTCCCGGGGCGTGAACAGAACCTGAGCCACCCGGTAGCTGGATGCCAAACGGATGAGAAGCTAGGGTGTAGGTGAAGCAGATCAAGTCGAGAATCCAAGGAGGAACACATGCATCGTACTGTCATCGCTCTATCGATGATCGCCGCTATTGCCCTTTCCCTCTGCGCCATGGGACAGGAATCGGTTGAGCTGCGCGATCTGCATCTCGTGTCTTGGGAGGAAATTCCGCGAGGCCGCCCCAGCTTCATGGGTCCGGTGAGCGCAGCGATTCTGATGGCCTGGCACGCTGATCACGGCTATCGAGATCTTCTCCCGGACATGAATAAGGATGGCCACATCGATGAGAGAGACACGATCGTGCTCGCTGAGAGCTTCGCCCCTCCTATGGGGGGACACGAGGGACGGGTGTGGGATCCGAAGCTGGTCGACGTCGTCGCTCGCTACGTTGCGGAGCGCTACCCGGGGGTTTTCGAGTTATGGATCTACGATCCCTCTTTCCCCGAGGAGTATAGGGATCACATGGGGCGTTCGTTCAGGCTGGAAGAGTACTCCGGGATCGTTTTCCGGCTTCTCGGAGAACCAAGTTGGCATGCCTATGTGGAACACCTGGAACACGACAGGCCCGGGGTAGTCGGCATGGGATGGTCTCCTGAGCCGAACGATTTCGCCGTTAGTCGATCCGCTCGATTGATCGAGGAACCCAATGGATGGCCTGTCGATCTTGCGAACACAAGTCATGAGGCATTCGGGCCAGGCCCCATCTGGGAGTCGCTCGTTCGACAGACCTTCTCGGAATGGGCGTTCGATCGAGGCGATTGGATTCCGTTCGAGACGCTGATCGTGCTCGTTCCGGTTCGTGAGTCAGGCGAACCGCATAACGTTCCGGGCGACGGCCCGGGGGATCCAGGAGACAACCCTGGAGGCGATCCTGATCCGGGAGATGACCCGAGTCCGGGTGACCCAGGCGATAACACTGGCGGAGACCCTGATCCGGGAGATGACCCTAACCCAACGCTCCTGCCCAACCTGTGGGTCACAGATGTCACTGGATGCTGGTACTGGTCAACCGTAGACGGGCGTGAGCACGTGATCGGTGTCGTGGAAGGCGTGGTACACAATGGCGGACAGGCGGACGCAAGCAACGTTCGAGTACGCATCTCGGCAAACGGTGTATTGCACAGCATGCAGATCTCTTCGACGCTCTCCGCAGGGAGTGCGGCTGGGGTGACTGCTGCCATAGATCTGGGACCCTATGACACAATGTCGTGGCCCGTTCAGCTAACCATCACGGCTGATCCAGACAACCTGATTCCGGAGGCGGACGAGACGAACAACACAACCGTCGGTGCCTTCCCTCAATCCAACAGCTGCGATTAGAGGCGGGGCATGACCAATCGATCGAGAAAGGGGTGTTGCGAGCAGCACCCTTTTCGCATCGTACTCGGGACTTCACATGTCTCGCTTATCGTCCACCGGTTTGGGGGCAGCACGGATTCGCCCTCTCAGGCCCAGCAACAGGAGCTGCCATGCTGCCCAGACGGCGGGTGAGAAGCTGCACCGCCTAAACTGCTACGAATGCGGGGCTGAGATGGCGCTGCATGTTTGGCGGTCGTTCCAAACTCCTCCGAGCGTTGGCCAGCGCGCGATCGCCCTGTGGGACGTCGTCACACCACTTGACGGCACGCGGGCCCGCCGCGCGCCTTCAGCGAGCTTGTGCCTGTCTCAATGGCCAAACACCTACTGGCGCACCGAGTGCATCACGACTCTCGATTCGAGAATAGAGGACTGACCTCGTTCCTCTTGCTTCTCTCAGCTTCCCAGGGGGAGAACGGTGCGTCCGTACACCTCATTGAGAACCTGGGCAATCGCTGCGTAGAACGCCGAGAGCCCACAGACGATCCCAACCCATCCCGCGATCACGCCTACAACGGCGGAACCGGTGAAGTCGCGGATCGCCAGGAGGAAGAAGAGCGTAGCCAGAGTCGCAAAGACGGTCTGCAATGCTCGGTTCAGGCGAAGTGTCCCGATGAACATCCCCGTCGTGAAGAGTCCCCAAAGCAGGAGAAACCAGCCCATATCGAAGGGCTCCGATGCACGCGCAACCCCCATTTCCGGCAGAATCCATGTGGCAACCAGAGCGATCCAGAAGAGCCCGTAGGCCGTAAACGCCGTCGCGCCAAAGGTGTTGCCCTTCTTCCACTCCTGCGTCCCCGCGATGATCTGGGCCATCCCACCCACGAAGACACCCATGCCCATGATCATGGAGGTGATGGGGAAGAATCCTGCGTTGTGGACGTTGAGAAGAATCGTGGTAAGCCCGAAACCAAGCAGCCCTAGCGGTGCCGGATTGGCGGTCCTGTCCTGTTCCATTCGTCGAATATCTCCTTCTGTGGGGTTATGGCCGGCCGTGCTCCTGAGGCAGCAGCCCGCGGTAACGATAACACATGCATCCGGCAGAGGCATCCACAGTGTCGGAAGAGTCGTTCCACACGGCAACGATTGGGCCATCGCTCGCGCACAGGCTCAAAGAGACTTCCCTCAGGGGACTCGAAACCAAAGGCCAGCCCCCCTTGGACGCGATCCGATCCCGTCACGTCCTGTCAGGTGGTGTAAGGGGATCGCACCATCCTCTTGCTGATCAGTCGGATCCGAACCGGCGATTGGCACGGCGGGGCTTGCATGAACCGCGAAGGTATAAGGTATGTGTCCCGGGGGGGAAAGCGGAAGGGCCGTCTGGCCTCAGAGAATGATGATCGCCAGAAGGCTCAGAACCGCTCCGATCGTGTACAGGACCTTGCTGTACCTGAGCACTCTTGCGCCATCCATCCCATCGAGGGGGAAGAACGGTATCACTTGGTAGATGATGATCATGTCCAGGATGATTCCCAGCCCCGCAGCGTGTAGCGCTGGATGCAAGCGCCACAACCCCACCTTGACGAGAATCAGGCTCATCCATGTGGCAAAGGCTTGTATGCCGTTGTACCGCGCAAACTCCCGGTCTCGCCAGAGGTCCTCTCGCGGCACAAACGAACCAAAGGTCGGCCACCATGCACCAAATGCCAACGCCAGTATCACGCTCAGCGAGGTTCCCCCTTGCGGGGCATCAAACCGAACGGGCCCGGACATTCTGGCAATCGGATAGGCCACCAGCATCCTCAGCGCCGTGATCCCTGACACGATCGCCATGCCGACAAAGAAGAACTCCATGCCCCGTAGGGAGAATAGCGAGAGTGCGGCCCCGATGAAGAGCGAGAACAGAAGGGTTTTCGTGATGGCCCAGCGTCTTGGGTGAAGACTTGTATCCTTGCGGGTGTCGTCTCTGACCCAGGTGCTGTATCCAGTCGCAAGTGAATAGCCCAAGCGTTTCGGGAAACCCTTCATCGAATAGCCAAAGAGTGATCGCAAAACACTCGGTCTCTTGTAGCCGTTCTTCGCAAACATGTTCCACGAGGCGGTATTGTCGGCACGGACCAGACTGAACTGCGTCGTCAGTCCTTCTTCATCCATGGCTTGTACGCCCGCCTGCAATAGGCGTGAGCCAAGGCCATGGCCTTGTGCCTTCGACTCAACGAAGATCCAGGATAGCAGTCCTTCGTTGGGGCTCATCCGCTCGAGAAGAACCCCGCCGACGAAATCATCTCCGTCATGAGCAAAGAACCCCCATTTCGGGTTTCTGGGAAGCAGAAGAGTCGCCCCTTTGCCAAACACGTTTCTTGCGACCGCATGGGTTCTTTTCCCTTCTTCAGGGGTCTCAATCGGTG
>CAZQHD010000005.1:0-11503 GCA_964593295.1 uncultured Thermotogae bacterium
CAACCTGCGCCTCGCACGAACCGATACCCGGCGTACTCCATGGCGTCCATGATCGTGACGCCAGCGGGCACGCGGTATGCCTTGCCCATAATATAGATTTGAACCATGTTCTCATCGGTCATGCGATACGCCTCCTTCTGACCTCTCCGCGTCGGCGGCATCTTGAGTTCGCGGTCGGATCGCCTCGGGCAGGCGGTCTGTCTCCATGCCCATGGCCGCGGCCAGCAGCTCGGTGAAGTACAACACGCGGACCGAGTCGAATCCTTGTCCCGTCATCTCCCGTTGTGCGTCTTGAAGATTGTGCTGGCACAGAGGACAGGCGGTGGCGATCGCATCCACGCCCCCTCTCACGGCGGACCGCAGCACACGGATCGAGCGCTCCACCGACAGGTCGCGTCGGTCCACCACTTGGTACGCGCCGCAGCACTCTGTGGCGAAGGGGAACTCGATCGGAGAGGCCCCTGCGGCTTCCAGGGCGTCGGCCATCACAGTCGGGCGTTCGACGTCATCGATGGCGGCTTCCCTCGGCCGAACGAGCGTGCATCCGTAGTAGCAGGCCACTCGCAGACCCTCCAGCGGGCGGGTTACGGCGTCGGCGACCGCATCCCATCCGATCCCATCTCGCAGGATCTGCAGCAGATGCTTCACCGTGACGTGGCCCTCATAGTCACTCTCACGGTCCATGAACCGGTTGATCTTGTCACGGTCTTCAGCCCGGCTGTTGACGCGCTGAGCGGTCCGGGTGAGCGTGTTGTAGCACATGGCGCACAAGGTGACCAGCTCGTCTTCGCCGAGGTCTTGAACGCGCACCAGGGTGCGCACAGAGGCCAGGTGATGCATGAGATCATCGGTGGTCAGGCTGGAAACCGTTCCGCAACAGCTCCAGCGTTGCAGCTCTTGGAGCGGCCGTTCAAGGGTCTCCATCACGAACCGGGCGGATGCCTCGAACTCGGAGGCGGTGTCCTTCAGGCTGCACCCTGGGAAGTACGCGATCCCGTTCATCATCACCCCGTCTTCTTTCGTAGGCTGGCCACCAGGGCAATCTGCGGAAGCCTCCGGATCTCGTCTGGTGTCAGGTCCTCCACCGAGAGGTAGTCCAGCGAGCCTCGCAGGTGGAGCTGGCGGAGCGCCTCCATCAGCTTGGCTAGATCGACACCCTTCGGACAGCGCACCTCGCAGGCCAGACAGCTGGCGCAGACCCACATCGCGTTGGAGTCCAGCACAGAGGGATCATCCCTCTGAAGGTCCCGAATGACCTGGCTTGGGAGACGATCCATCTCATCGGTGAGCGGACAGCCGGCGGCGCACATGCCGCACTGGTAGCAGGCGAAGACACGCTCCCCCGACAGCGCCTCGACCCGTTCGCGAAGGTTCTCTACAGCGATCGCTTTATTCCTACCCACGGACCTTCACCTCCAGCTCACGGCACACGGCGTCCGCCAATCGGGTGGCCGCCGTCTCGGCCGTCTCGGACAGCCGTGCAGTCCAGTTTTTTGGGGAGGCGATCGACGCCGAGAGCAGCACGATCTCCTCCGGAAGGGCGTCGTCTGCCAGTGCCCGAAACGACTGAAGGCAGTCGATGAGCGGTCCGTCGTGTCTCGTCAACCCTGCATGTGCGGGCAGATCGGACGGGCGGATGACCTCGCGACGAACCGAGCCGTCGTCCGGGTCCACGCGCACATCGGCGACGATCACGCGATCGAACCCCCTCATCTGTTCCACGAGACGAAACGGAGCACACGATGTCGTGATGATCTCGGTCGTATGCCCGCAGCAAGCCGAGACAAGCTCGGCCGCACGCGGCCCGATCCCATCATCGCCTGCAAGCGGATTGCCCCATCCGATGACCTGTTGTCTCATCGCTCCATCCTCTGATGCAACGCCCCGTGAGCGTCCCACACATCGACTCGTAACGGCATCTGTCCAGGCAGCGCGTGCGTGGCGCACGCAAGGCACGGATCGTAATTGCGGAAGCTCATCTCCACCAGGTTGAGGATGCCTTCATCGATTCGGCCGTCTTGAATCACCGATCGAGCCATGTCCTTGATGGAAAGGGAGATCCCGGCCACGTTGTGTGTGGTCGCCACAATGAGATTGGCGCTCAGGATCCGTCCTCGTTCGTCCAAGGCGTAGTCATGAATCAGAACACCGCGCGCCGCTTCGATGACGCCGACGCCGTTGCCGGGTGCACCCAGCGGCGTACGGAGGGGGCCCGTCATCAGATGGGGACTCTCCACCTGCTCTGCAACACGCTCCGCGGCCGACAGCATCTCGATCAACCGTGCCCAATGGTACGCAAACGTCGCGTGCACCGGGCCGCCGCCGAAGTACTCCCGAAACCTCTCCAGCTCCGCATCCGCCAACGGCGTGCCCATGCGATCGCAGACGTTGACGCGAGCCAACGGTCCGACGCGATACACACCGGAGTCGATCCCGGCCACGAACCCCTTCCAGCCGACCTCCTTCAGATACGGGATCTTGACATAGGTCCACGGCTCGGTTCTCTCCTCGATCAGATCCAGGACCTGCGATGCGGGGACCTGGGCGAACATGCCTCCGTCCGGCGCGACGACACGGATCTCCCCATCGTAGAAGTTCGTGGCTCCGCCGGCATCTACCATTCCCATGTAGTACGTCGGCAACACCTGCGCCTTCTCCGAGATGAACCGGTGGTAGGTCTCATCTCCCAGGAGCTGCTTGTGGAAGATCTCTAGGGTGGCGCGGGCGAACTCCACGCAGGATGACGCCATGGCTCGGATCTCGACCTGTTCGTCCTCGGTGATCCCCTTCGACTGGCCGCCCGGGATCCCAGTTACGGGATGAATCGGTCGTCCGCCGACGATCTCGATGATCCGTTGCCCGTGCCCACGGTGCTTGATCACTTCCTTGCCCAGCTCCAGTCCGACCTTTCCGATGACGCCGACGATGTTTCGCTCTTGCGGCGGGGCGTAGGGCCCGACCAGGAAGTCGGGCCCCCCAAGGTAGTAGAAGTGCAGGAGGTGATCCGAGAACGTGTAGGCGTTGTACAGAAGCTCTCGCAAGGCGCGCGCGCGCGGCGTCGGCGTCGCGTCGTAACAGGCATCCAATGCCTTGGTGGAGGCGTAGTGATGAGCCTCCGGGCAGACGCCGCAGATCCGCTCTGTGATCTGTGGCATGTCTTCGCCTTGACGTCCGCGACAGAATGCCTCGAAGCCCCGCAGCTCGGGGATCTGGAAGAACGCATCCTCCAGGCTTCCGTCCTCGTTCAGGAACAGCTCGATCCTGCCGTGCCCTTCGAGTCGCGTGATCGGATCGATACTAACGTGACGAACCGTTTCGCTCATGGTACCTTTCCTTGAAGATGGATGTCGCGGCGCCGAACCGATAGAACGTCCCGACGATGTCATCGAACTGCGCCAGGATGGCATCCTCCGCGTCCAGTTGCTCTTCTCCTTCTTCTCCGGTGCCGATCAGCGACGCCACCGTGTTGATCATGGCCGCCCCTTGATCACGGATGTTGGCGGTCGGACCGGCACAGCCCGTACACGGCATGTTGGCGGCAGGACACACGGCCCGGCATCCGCCACGCGTGGCCGGGCCCATACAGAGGAACCCTTGGTCCAGCAAACATTTCTCCGGGTCGGGATCGTGCTCGTGTGGACGAAGAATGCCGGTGATCCTCTTCTGCTCACGCTCACGGTCACACTCCTCGCAGAGGTTCTTCGAGGAGGCGAAGACCGTGCCCGGTGCAGGCAGATCCCCCGCAAGAAGCGCAGAGAACAGCTGACTCACGATTTCTCTTGGAGGAGGGCATCCCGGCACGACATAGTCGACGTCCACGATCTCGCACAGGGGTGTCAGCCGGGGAAGGAACTCCGGGAGGTGGAGGTCGTGACCGTCCTTCGTCGTGGATGTCTGGGGCCAGCACTGGCGATCTCCGTAGACCGTCTGGAAGATCTCCTCCCGAGACGACTGGTTGGCCATCCCGATCACACCGCCCGTCTGGGCACAGGATCCAAACGCGACCAGGAATCTCGTCTTCTCACGGATGACCTTGGCCATCTCGCGGTTCTCCTCGGTGCGAATGGCTCCGTTGAACAGAAGGAGATCGATCTCATTGCTCCGGTACGAGCGAAGGTCCTCGTACTTTGGATCGGCGGCGCACGGCCAGAGAAGGATCTCCGCGGCGGCGACCACGTCCAGAATCTGCTCGTTGACCTCCAGCAGGGAGCAGTCGCAGCCTCCGCACGCAGCGGCCCAGTAGATGCCGATCTTCACCTTAGCCATGGACAGGCTCCTCTTCCGGTGATCGCACCGGACTCGGCCCCAGCGACCGGATCAGCTCCGTGTACGACTGCATGGTGGCCTGGAACTTGATCCCTTCGGAGGCGCTGATCCACTCCAGATGCACGCGCCGAGGATCGATTCCCACCTCCGAGAGCGCCCTCTTGAGCAGCACCACGCGTCGCCTTGTCTTGTAGTTTCCGCTGACGTAGTGGCAGTCCCCGGGATGACACCCTCCGATGAGCACTCCGTCGGCGCCGCGCTCCAGCGCGGTCAGCACCATCTCCGCATCGACGCGCCCGGAACAGTTCACGCGCAGGGGGACGATGTTGGCTGGGTACGTGAGCCGACTGACCCCCGCGAGGTCGGCGCCGGCGTACGAGCACCAACGACAGAGAAAGGCAACGATCCGCGGTTCGAATGCTTCGTGCTTCTTATCCATCGGCAAGGGCCACCTCGATCATGTCGCGAACCTGCGCATCGGTCAGGTTCTTCATCTGTGCCGCCCCGGTCGGGCAGGCGGAGACACAGGTCCCGCAGCCTTCGCACAGGACTTCGTTGCACTCGGCGACCCCTGCACCGTTGATCGAAAGCGCTGTGTACGGGCACATGCCGACGCAGACCCCACAGCCGCCGCAGATCTCCTCATCGATGAACACGGTCTCCGGCGAGTGGGTCAGCTTCTCCTGGCTCAGCAGGGCGATGGCCTTTGCGGCCGCGCCGCCGCCCTGAGACACCGATTCCGGAATATCCTTGGGACCTTGCCCTGCCCCTGCCAGGAAGATGCCGGCCGTCAGGGACTCCACGGGTCGCAGCTTGGGGTGGGCTTCCTTCAGGAACCCCTCTCCTCCGCAGCTGATCTTGAGAATCTTGGTCAGTGCCTGAGTGCTCGGGTGCGGCACCATCGCCATGGCCAGCACCACCAGGTCGGCCTGAAGCTCTACCTTCTTCCCGGAGAGTGTGTCGACCCCCCAGACCATGACGTGTTCTCCGTCCTGGTAGATGCGGGCCACCTTTCCGCGCAGGTAGCGAATCTGCTCGTGTTCGGTGGCGTGTTGGATAAACTCCTCGTACCCCTTGCCCCCCGCTCGGACGTCGATGTAGAAGACGACGGCTTCCGAGTTCGGCACGGCATGACGATACAGCAGCGCGTGCTTGGCCGTGTACATGCAGCAGATCTTGGAGCAGTAAGGATGGTGATTCTCGGGATCGCGGGACCCGGCACATTGGACGAAGACTACGCGCTGTGGGACCTTTCCGTCCGAAGGCCGCCGTATCTGGCCTCCGGTCGGGCCGGAGGCGGACAACATGCGCTCAAACTGGAGCCCATCGACGACATCCGCGATCTCTCCCGCGCCGTACTCGCCGAGGTTCAGCACAGGGTACAGGTCGAAGCCGGTCGCCACGATGATGGCTGCGACCTCCTCGCTGAGGATCTCGGGCTGCATATCGAAGTTGATCGCCTGGGGTTCGCAAACCTTCGCGCACTCGGAGCATCGAAGCGGATGCAGCCCGAGACAGGCATTCTCATCCAGTGTGTACGACGAGGGGACCGCCTGCTGGAAGGGAATGTAGATCGCCTTCCGGTCCACCAGCCCGCGCTCGAACTCGCTGGGTACCGACTCGGGGCAGACCTTCTCGCAGTCGCCACAGAGATTGCATTTGTCGGGATCGACGTACGTCGGCTTCTTGAGGATCTCCACCTTGTAGTTGCCGACGTATCCTGACACGTTGGTGACTTCGCTGTACGTGAGGAGTTCGATGTTGGGATGTCGCGAGGCCTCCACCATCTTCGGCGTGAGGATGCACTGCGAGCAGTCCAGCGTGGGGAACGTTTCGGACAGCTGGGCCATGTGCCCGCCGATCGAGGCCTCCTTCTCCACCAGCAGGACCCGGTATCCCGCCTCCGCAACGTCGAGCGCCGCCTGAATGCCCGTGATGCCTGCGCCGATGACCAAGCACGTGTCTACGTGATCAATCTTCAGCGGATCGAGAGGGTGGTTGCCTCGGACTTTCTCCACCATGGTTCGGACGATGCGGATGGCCTTGGCGGTCGCCTCTTCGCGGTCGAGGTGGACCCAGCTGCAGTGTTCGCGGATGTTGGCCATCTCGACCAGATACGGATTCAGGCCGGCATCCTCAGCGGCCCGTCGGAACGTGGGTTCATGCATCGCCGGGGAACAGGCGGCGATGACGACACCGGTGAGCCGATGCTCGCGGATGGCGTCCGAGACCAGGTGTTGGCCGGGATCCGAGCACATGTACTCGGACTCTGCCGCATGCGCCACGCCGGGTATTCCCTGCGCAGCCGTTGCCACGCGGCCCGTGTCGACCGTTCGCGCGATGTTCAGACCACAGTGACAGACGAAGACTCCAATCCTAGGGGTGGGCACCCAACGCCTCCTTCCCTCGGTCGTATCCGACGGTGAACGCACGTTCGTTTAGGTCCTTGGTGTGAGGAGGAACGGAGCTGAGGATCGCCTCCAGCATCGCCTCCCTGGAGACGATCTCGGTGATCGCCGCGACGGCTCCCAGCATGACGACGTTGGCAACAATCTTGCGGCCTAGATCGGCGGCCCATCGCGTGGCCGGGATCTGGAAGAACCGCTCTACGGGGGGAGCGGCGCCTTCGAGATCGACGAGATCCTGGTCGATGATCAGCGTGCCGGTGGGGACGATGCTCTCGCCGTACTTCTCATACGCCTCTTGAGACATGATGACCAGGACGCTCGGGCAGCTGAGCTGTGGATAGCCGATGGCGGCATCGGAGACGACAAGGTCGGCGTTGCATGCGCCGCCACGCGCCTCCGGGCCGTACGACTGCATCATCACGGCGTGCCGTCCCCCGAAGATCGACGCGGCCTTGCCCGCGATCTTCCCCGCAGACACGATGCCTTGTCCGCCAAACCCTGCGAACCGGAGTTCTTCTCTCATGATCCGGAAGTCTCGTTATGCGAGACAGCCTCCCCAGAAGTAGGTTTCGGTCCGCCCAGTGTAGAGGTAGGTTCAGTCAATGTCTAGATCCTGGGACAACTGTCTGCTGTGATCATCTCATATAATGAGATCGTCGCCTCAACGAAGGCGATCGGCCATGACCTGCCCCACCGTGGCGGGGGTGTCGACCACCGTAACTCCGGCGTTCTGAAGTGCACGGATCTTGGCCTCAGCGGTGCCGGCGCCTCCGGAGATGATCGCGCCGGCATGCCCCATGCGTCGGCCGGGAGGCGCGGTCTGTCCTGCGATGAACGCGACGACGGGAGTGTTGATCTGTTCTTCGATCAGACGTGCAGCCTCTTCCTCCGCGGAGCCGCCGATCTCGCCGATGAGCACGATGCCTCGCGTGTCGGGATCCTCTTCCAGCATCGGGAGCAGCTCAGCAAAGGATAGGCCGACGATCGGATCGCCTCCGATTCCCACGCAGGTGGACTGACCGATGCCGAGGCGGGTGAGCTGATGGACCACTTCATAGGTCAGTGTGCCGGATCGTGATAGAATCCCGACCGGCCCAGGTCGATGGATGTACCCGGCCATGACCCCCAGCTTACACTGACCGGGGCTGATCAGCCCCGGCGTGTTGGGGCCGATGAGCTGGACTCCCATCAGGTCCAGATACTTTCGGACAGCCGGCATGTCATTCACCGGGATGCCCTCGGTCAGGCATACGATCAGCTTCACCCCAGCCTCCGCGGCCTCCAGAATGGCGTCCGCGGAGAACGTGGGAGGAACGAAAAGGATCGACGCGTGGGCACGGGTTTCCTGTACGGCATCGGCGACGGTGTCGTAGACGGGGACCCCTTCGACCTGTTGGCCGCCTTTGCCCGGCGTGACCCCGGCGACGATCTTTGTCCCGTACTTCAGCATCTGTTCGGTGTGAAACCGCCCTTCCTGTCCGGTGATGCCCTGAACCACCGCGCGGGTTTCGCGTCCGATGAGGATGCTCACGATGACTCCTTGACGGCGGCAGCGACGAGGGTGGCCGCGTCGGCCAGCGTCGCTGCGGTACGAAGCGCCACGCCCGACTCGCTGAGAATCTGGCGGCCCTCCTCCACGTTCGTCCCTTCTAATCGGACGATGATCGGGACGAGGATCTCCAGCGTCTTGGCGGCCTCCACCACACCTCGAGCAAGGACGTCACAGCGCAGGATGCCGCCGAAGATGTTGATGAACACGGCGCGAACCTCGGGATCACCGATGAGAATCCGTACGCCTCGGCCGATCATCTCGGCGGTGGCGCCGCCCCCGACGTCGAGGAAGTTCGCCGGCCGTGCCCCCACATGTTGGATCAGGTCCATGGTCGCCATGGCCAGCCCGGCGCCGTTGACCAGGCAGCCCACGTTCCCGTCCAACTTGATGTAGTTCAGGTTGGCTGCGGCGGCTTCGACCTCAAGAGGATCCTCTTCGTGTACGTCGCGCAGTGCCTGCAGCTCGGGGTGTCTGAACAGCCCGTTGTCGTCCAGGGTCAGCTTGGCGTCGAGAGCGATCGGCGCTCCGCGCTCATCGATTGCCAACGGGTTGATCTCGATCAGGGTGCAATCCTTCCCCTGGAAGAGCTTGACCAACGACTGCATAACCCGCGCGACAGCACGGGTGGTGGGGAGCGGAAGCCCGAGCCGATGCGCCAGACGGAACGCTTGGAACGGCCGCAGACCCAGGAACGGATCCACCGTCTCGGTGAGAATCGCCTCGGGGATGAGGTTCGATGTCTCCTCGATGTTCACCCCCCCCGCGCGACTGGCCATCACGGTGATGCAGCGTCGGGTTCGGTCGATCGTTGCGCCCAGGTACAGCTCTTCTGCGATCGTTGTGGCGGATTCCACGAGCACGCTTCGGACGAGACGCCCCTCCGGTCCGGTCTGGGGGGTCACCAGGGACATCCCGAGGATCCGATGGGTGGCTGCACGAAGCTCATCCTCACTCACTACACGCTGGATGCCGCCTCCCTTTCCTCTTCCGCCGGCATGGATCTGCGCTTTCACGACGACCGGGTACCCTATGTGGTCTGCGGCGGCAACGGCCTCTTCGACCGAGGCAGCGACCCGGGCGGCGGCCACAGGGATGCCCGCCTCGGCGAACAGCTGCTTGGCCTGGTACTCATGAATCCGCATGAGTCTGTCCCCCTTGTCTCGCGCCCATCGACGGGACCATACGCGGTTCGTCATCTGGCTTCAAGGTCCGTTCATCCGCGCGTCTGGGGATAGGGATGGGAAAGCGTTGCCCACAGGACGCTCGTTGACAACAGAAGGGGGGTTCGGTACTGTACCCTAGCGTCAATAGGGAGGAGCGACTGTATGAAAGCCATCTTCGTGATCGCTGATGGACTGGGGGGGCGTCCCACAGATCTTCAGGGAAGCACCTGTCTAGAGTCTGCGGAGACGCCGTACCTCGATGCGTTGGCGACCCGAGGAGCGCTTGCGTTGGTGGATCCGATCGCTCCCGGCGTTCGTCCGGGCAGCGATACAGCACATCTTTCCCTGTTGGGCTACGATCCATACAAGGTCTACACCGGTCGCGGTATCTACGAGTGTCTCGGCATGGGCATGGATGTTCAGTCCGGCGATATCTGCTTCCGCGCCAACTTTGCTACTGTGGAGGAGACGCCGGACGGGCTGCGTCTGCTCGACCGCCGTGCAGGGCGGATCAGCGAGGGGCAGATCGAGCTGGAGCAGGCGCTGCGAGAGCTCTCGGTTCCCGGCGTGGAGATCGTGTTCCTGGCCAGCACACAACACCGAGGAGCGTTGCGCATCCGCGGCGAGGGGCTCTCTCGCTTCGTCGGGGAGACCGATCCGCACGAGACCGGCGCATTCATCCCGGCATGTCGGCCTCTTCCGGGAGCAACGAATGCAGAGAAGACCGCGAGGATCGTGGATGAGATCACCCGACAGAGTCACGAGGTGTTGCGCGATCATCCCGTGAATGCTCGACGAACTGCAGAGGCCGAGCCGCCGGCCAACATCCTTTTGTTGCGCGGCGCGGCGGACTGGCCCCACCTTCCAACCGTGGAGGACACGTTCGGGGTGCGGGGCGCCGTCATCGCCGGCGGGGCGCTGTATCGGGGCGTGGGCCGTGCGGTCGGAATGGATGTTCTGAGCGTGGATGGCGCGACGGGGGGGCTGGACACGGACATCGGTGCCAAGGCGACAGCGATCCTCGAGGCACTGAACACTTACGACTATGTGTTCTGCCATCTTAAAGGCACAGACAACGCCGGGCACGATCAGAATGCGGCGGCCAAACGTGCATTCATCGAGCGGATGGATGAGGAGCTGTTCAAGGTTCTCGTCGAGGGAGTGGAATGGAAGACCACCCATCTGGCGTTCACCGGGGATCATTGCACGCCGATCGACTTCGGAGACCACACGGTGGATCCGGTGCCCCTTCTCTTCGTCGGACCGAGCATCGCCAAGGACTCCGGGACCACCTTCGGAGAGCGCGTAGCAGGGCAGGGAGGGCTTGGTCGCTTCAACGGGCGCGTGCTTCCGATGCTCCTTGGGTACTGTAATTGGGCCCCGAAGTTCGGGACCTGATCAGGACATGCCTTCGTCGTCGTCTCCCGTGGACCTCGCGACGTACGTCGCGGACCTGCACATCCATTCCTGTCTGTCTCCGTGCGGACGGGACGGAATGACGCCGCGGGCGATTGTGCAAGCTGCGCAGGCACGCGGTCTCGATCTGATCGCGATCACGGATCACAACACAGCTCGGATGTGCCCCGTGGTGGCACGAGCGGCGCGCGATGTTGGGCTTGCGTTTCTCTACGGGCTTGAGCTTCAGACGAGAGAGGATGTCCATCTGCTCGCCTACTTCGATGACCAAGACCGGTGCATGGCGTTCTCGGAGGACGCCTACAGGCTCTTGCCGAACTCACCAGAGGATCCGTACGGGCTGGGGGCACAGAAGGAGACGGACATCTTCGGACATGCGATGCGCACGGAGCCAAGGTTCTTGGTTCAAGGCTTGCGGATCGGGTTCCGAGAGGCGGTCGAGTGGATCCGATCGTGTGGCGGGCTTCCGGTCCCGGCCCACGTCGACCGAGACAGGTTCAGTGTGCACTCTCAACTGGGCGGATTCCCGGACGGTGTTTCCTTCTCCATGGTGGAGGTGATCGGGGAGACTTCGCCGGCGTTCTGTGAGGACTCGTCGATCTTGAGGACATCGGACGCCCATGACGTGGACCGGATCGCCCGGCGCGTCACGAGGTTCCGTCTGGCCGAGCCCACCGTGGCTGAGCTTCGTCTCGCGG
>CAZQHD010000005.1:11513-34411 GCA_964593295.1 uncultured Thermotogae bacterium
CATCCTCACCGGCGGTCCCGGGACCGGCAAGACCACGGTGGCGCGCAGCATCATTGAGGCCTTCGCCGCCCGTCACAGGAATCCCCGCATCCGTCTGGCCGCGCCCACCGTGGCTGAGCTTCGTCTCGCGGCGGCATCGATGCTCGGACGACGGATGCAGGGAGCGCTCGAGCGGACTCCAACTTGCTTTGATGCCATCGAGTCTTGATTGAGACCGTTGTGTGAACTGCCTGCGTTGCAGGCTGCAACCAGGAGAGTAGAATACCGTGGCGATGGGATCTTCGTCTTGCACCCGCGGCCGGCGGGCCCCGGGACGAGCCGTGAGAGGGTGAGACAACATGAGGCTTCGGGATCTTGCAGCGGTGATCGACGGCACGGTTGTTGTCGGACAGGATGAGCCTGATCTGCTGATCGATCGGGCGTTCGCCGCCGATCTCCTGTCGGACGTCCTGGCGTTGACGGAGGAGCAGACGGCCCTGGTGACGGGGATGACCAATCCGCAGGTGATGCGGGTGGCGGAGATCCTGAACGTGATGGCGGTCATCCTGGTGCGGGGAAAGCAGCCGCCTGCCAAGCTGATCGAGTATGCAAGGCAACTCCAGATCCCCCTCGTGACAACGAAGAGAACGATGTTTGAGACGTGTGGACTGATGTACGCCAACGGTGTGCGAGCCTGCCGCACCAAATCGCTTTCTGACGACGCGAAGGCCCAGCGATGAAGTATCAGATCCGCGCTGGGGATATCGAGCATGGGGGGAGTGCCTCTGCCCGAATCAAATCGGATCTGATCAAAGCAGGCGTTGACCCCGCGACGGCAAGACGTGCTGGGATCATTGCGTTCGAGGGAGAGATGAACCTCATCGTGTACTCGGAGAACGGTGGCACACTGAGTGTCCGAGTCGACCCGGATCTGGTCTGCATTGAACTAGAGGACAGCGGGCCGGGGATCGAGGATATCGACCTGGCGATGACGCCGGGGTACTCGACCGCACCGGAGTGGGCCACGGACCTCGGCTTCGGAGCGGGCATGGGGTTGATCAACATGCAGCGGAACTCGGACCGATTCGAGCTGCACTCCCATGTTGGAGAGGGGACGCGCATCCAGTGTTGCCTTCATCGGGAGGATCGGGCTTCGGAGGGGCGGGAGAACCGGAGGGAGGAGACGTGCAGCTCGCAACGCTGATCGAGAGGTTATCGCTTGAGGTGCTCACATCGTGCCCGGAGGGCGTCGAGATCACCTCTGGGTACTGTGGAGACCTACTGTCCCATGTGCTGGCGTCCGCCCATCCCGGAGCGGTGTGGGTCACCATTCAGCATCACGCCAACGTGGTCGCGGTGGCCCAGGTGGCCGGACTGAGCGCCGTGGTGATGGCGGAGGGCAAACGGCCGGATGACGCCGCTGTCTCCCGCGCGCAGTCCTGCGGTGTGATCCTGTTGGGGTCGAGCGATACGGCGTTCAACCTCTGCGGACGATTGCATGCCCTGTTGGCGGACTCGCGGTGAAGTCGATCGTGGCGGATCTACACATTCACACATGCCTCTCTCCGTGCGGCGAGCTCACGATGTCGCCCCGGCAGATCGTGCAGATGGCCCGACAGCGCGGGATCGAGTGGCTTGCCGTTACCGACCACAACTCGATGGGTATGGTGGAGCCCGTGGCCGCAGCCTGCGCGGAGGTCGGCGTTCAGTTTCTGTACGGAATGGAACTCCAGACGACGGAGGAGGTCCATCTGTTGGCGTATTTCGATGCCGGGGCCCGCTGGGGGCGGTTCGCGGAGACGGTCGACTCCCTTCTGCCGGACCGGCCGAACGACCCGGAGTACTTCGGTGATCAGGTGCGGGTGGATCTGGAGGAGACGATCATCGGTCTGGAGTCCCGATTGCTCGTGAACTCACTGGAACTGGGGTTTGATGATGCGGTGTCTCTTGTCCGAAGGTTCGGGGGTCTGCCTGTTCCCGCGCATGTGGATCGAGAGACGTACGGGCTCATCGCGCAACTGGGATTGGTTCCGGAGGGCTTGACGTTCGACCTGGTGGAAACGGTGAGCGGGACGCTTCCGGAAGGGTTTGGAACGGCTGTCGCGATCTGCTCGTCCGACGCGCACAGCCCGGAACAGATCGGACAGAGGACAACGCGCTTTCGTATCAACGCCTGTACCGTTCAAGAGATGGTGCTTGCAGCACACGGGGTCGGCGGACGAAGCGTGGTGTGTTGTCTTCACGAACGGAGGATGCAGTGAACGGAACCATGACGGACACGCGGTGGGAGAGGTTGCAGGAGATCCTGGAGGCGTTCCGTGACACGCCCGGCCCGCTGATTCAGGTTCTGCACCAGGCACAGGATCTATTCGGATACCTCCGGGAGGACGTTCAGCGAGCTGTGGCGGTAGGCCTGTCTCTGCCGCCTTCGACGGTGTATGGCGTCGTGACCTTCTACAACTTCTTCCGAACCGAACCGATCGGAGAACACATCATCAGCGTATGCACGGGAACGGCGTGTCACGTGAAGGGTGCGGAAGGCGTGCTGAGAGTCCTGAAAGAGTGTCTGGGCGTAGAGGAAGGGCAAACGACATCTGACGGACGGTTCACCGTACAGGGGGTCCGCTGCATCGGAGCGTGTGGCCTGGCGCCCGCGATGATGGTGGATGATGAGGTGTACGGGAAGCTTGACCGTGCGAGGGTCGAGGACATCTTGTCGACGTACCGATGATTGAAGAGCTGGACATGCACCTGTTGGATCTCGTTCAGAACGCGTTCACAGCAGGTGCGTCCGAGGTTCGGATCCACGTGCGATGCGATGCGGAAACGGATCGTCTCACCCTGGAAGTGTCGGACAACGGCCGCGGGATGGATGAGAGGACACTACAAGCCGTCCAGCGAGGCTACTACTCGAGCAAGTCATCGAAGAGCGTGGGGCTGGGGATCCCCTTGCTGAGAGAGACGGCCGAGCACTGCAACGGCCGCTTTCTGGTTGAAAGCTTCGTGGGGAAGGGAACTACGGTCGTAGCGGAGTTCCAGCTGAGCCATGTAGATCTACCCCCGTTCGGGGACTTGGCCGCGACGTTTCTTGCGATGCTCGTGACGACAGATGCTTCCTCCGTTACGATTAGTTATCGGTGTGATGGCCGAGAGCTTGAGATCGACACCGAGAGCATGTCGGACCTCTTAGGGGATGTGCCGCTACAGCACCCCGAGGTGGTCCGGTTCTTGAAGGGGTACATCGAGGAGCGGATTCACGAGCCGTAAGGAGGCGGGATGAAACTGGAAGAGCTTCGCAAGATCCGTGAGCGAGCCTCAAAGGAGCTGTCCCTGCGCAAGGGAGATGCACGGGTGAAGGTCGTGGTGGGGATGGGAACCAGCGGGATCGCCGCGGGTGCACGCGATGTGATGGCTGCGTTTCTGGACGAGATCGGCAAACGCGGCTTGTCCGACGTGGTCGTATCTCAGACCGGCGAACGGGGGCTGGCCTCGTCCGAGCCGATCGTTGAGGTCCACGTCGAGGGAGAGCAGACGGTGGTCTACGGGCAGATGTCGGCAGAGCGTGCGCGCCGCGTCGTGGCAGAACACCTGGTGAACGGCAACGCCGTCGCGGAGCTGATCATCGAAGTGAGGCCGTGATGAACCGCCGACTGGATGTCCTGGTCTGTTCTGGCGCTGCTTGCGTTTCGTCGCATTCCGCTCGCGTCCGTGCGGCCCTCGAACAGGAGATCACCCGGCAGGGACTGGGGGACGAGGTCCGTCTTGTTGAGACGGGCTGCATGGGGCCGTGCGAACTGGGGCCGGTCCTTCTCGTGTACCCGGACGGTGCGTTCTACGTGCGGGTTCAGCCGGACGACGCGGTCGAGATCGTCCAGGAGCACTTCCTCAAGGGTCGTCCGGTTCCGCGTCTGCTGTGGGAAACGCCGGAGTCGCGTAAGATCGTTGAGGGGAAGAAGCAGGTTCCGTTCTTCCAGAAACAGCAGAAGATCGTGCTCGCCAACTGCGGGGAGATCGACCCCGAGAGTCTCGAGGAGTTCATCGCCACCGGGGGGTACGAGGCGCTGGGTCGGGCGCTGACGGATCAGACGCCGGATGCGCTGATCGAGACCATCGTTGCGTCGGGGCTGCGAGGACGCGGCGGAGCAGGGTTTCCCACCGGGCTGAAGTGGCGGTTTGTGGCCGAGCAACCGGGGGATGTGAAGTACGTCGTGTGCAACGCCGACGAAGGCGACCCGGGAGCGTTCATGGATCGCAGCCTCTTGGAAGGGGACCCTCACGCGGTCATCGAGGGGATGGCGATCGCGGCCTATGCTGTGGGCGCGACGCATGGATACGTGTACATCCGCGCCGAGTATCCATTGGCCATTCGTCGTCTTAGCCAGGCCCTGGATGAGGCTCGGCGTCATGGACTGCTCGGAGAGAGCATCCTGGAGACGGAGTTCTCGTTCGACATTGAGGTGCGCATCGGTGCCGGTGCGTTTGTCTGCGGGGAAGAGACGGCCTTGATCGCTTCGATCGAGGGAGAGCGCGGGGTGCCCCGCCCACGTCCTCCGTATCCCTCCACCGCGGGCGTCTTCCGGCGTCCTACGTTGATCAACAACGCAGAGACGTGGGGGAACATCCGGCATATCATCCTCCACGGTGCGACGTGGTTCTCCTCCATCGGGACCCCCAAGAGCCCGGGAACGAAGGTGTTCGCCCTCTCGGGAAAGGTCAACAACACGGGGCTGGTTGAAGTTCCGATGGGAACGACGTTGCGCGAACTGATCGAGGAGATCGGCGGAGGCGTTCCTCACGGCAAGGCGTTCAAGGCGGTTCAGACGGGCGGTCCGTCGGGCGGGTGCATTCCTGCTGAGTACCTGGACACGCCGATCGACTACGAGTCCCTCAAGGCGCTCGGTGCCATCATGGGATCCGGCGGCGTCATCGTGATGGACGAAGACAACTGCATGGTGAACATCGCCAAGTACTTCCTGGAGTTCACCTGCGACGAGTCGTGCGGCAAGTGCGTTCCGTGCCGTGTAGGAACGCGACAGATGCTGGATATCCTCGTCAGGATCACGGAGGGCGACGGACGAATGGAGGACATCGAGCAGCTGCGATCCCTGGGTACGACGATCACGGCGACCTCCTTGTGTGGGTTGGGACAGACAGCGCCGAATCCGGTGTTGTCCACCCTGCAGCACTTCGAGAGCGAGTACAGGGCCCATATCAAGGAGGGACGCTGTCCCTCCAAGGCCTGCACCGCCCTGATCCGATACGAGATCGACCCGGCGGCATGCAAGGCCTGCGATCGATGCCGCCCTGTGTGTCCAGTCCGTGCGATCGCCGGGACCCCGGGCGAGCCGCCGTACCTCCTCGACGAGTCACTCTGTGTGCGATGTGGACGCTGTGCCGAGGTGTGTCCGTTCTCCGCGATCCGTATCGAGAGCGGCCGCGTGGAGCAATAGATGACAGGAAGTGGGAGGGTTGCTGTGGAGAAGATCCAAGTCACGATCGACGGTCGAGCGATCGATACGACGGCCGGGAAGACGATCCTCGAGACGGCCAAGGAGCATGGAATTCGCATTCCGACCTTGTGTCATCTGGAGGGAGTGGAGGATGTGGGGGCCTGTCGCCTCTGCATCGTAGATGTCCACGGTCAGCTGGTGACGTCGTGTACGACGCAAGTGGCCGATGGGATGGAGATCAAGACACAGACGGATGCGGTGAAGGATCACCGGAGAACCGTCCTTGAACTGCTGTTTGCCGAGGGCAATCACGTCTGTTCCTTCTGTGTCTCCAACGGAGGATGTGAACTGCAGGATCTGGCCTGTGAACTCGAGATGCACTCCGTACGCGTTCCGTATGCGTATCCGCGCAACCGTGTCGATGCCACCCACCCCCAGTTTCTGATCGACCGTGACCGGTGTGTGCTGTGTGGACGCTGTGTACGTGTGTGCGCAGAGGTGGAAGGCGCTCACACGTGGGGATTCGCGGAGCGTGGAAGCACGGCACGGGTGATCACTGACCTGGCAGTGGATTGGGGGGAGGCGGAGTCCTGCACAAGCTGCGGTAAGTGCGTGGAGTCCTGTCCCACCGGAGCCGTCGTTCGCAAGGGGGCCTCCAACGCAGAGATGCGCAAGAAGGTGGATCTGGTCGGACACTTGACCGAGAGGAGAGCCCATGAGTAAGGCCAAGATTGCCACGCTGTGGTTCAGTGGGTGTGCGGGATGCCACATGTCTCTCTTGGACATCGACGAAGTGCTGATCGACCTCGCCGGCCGCATCGAGCTATGCAACAGTCCGATCACGGATCTCAAGGTATTCCCGGAGGACGGGGTGGATGTGACTTTGATCGAGGGAGCGGTAGCAAACGAGGAACACCTTCATCTGGTCAAGGAAGCACGCGAGAAGTCGAAGATCCTGATTGCGTTCGGTGACTGCGCGGTGACGGCGAACGTCCCTGGACTACGCAACGGTCTGCCGCCGGATGCGATGATCGAGGCAATCTACGGTTCCGAGTCGACATCCAATGGGAATCTGCCCTACGACGTGGTTCCACGGCTGCTCGATCGGGTACGTCCGGTCCATGAGGTCGTTCCGGTGGAGTTCTTCCTGCATGGATGCCCACCTCCAGCAGGCGTCATCGCCAAGGCGATCTTGGCTCTTCTGGACGGCAAGACGCCGGAGCTTGTCGGCGAGGATCTGAAGTTCGGTTAGGGAGAGATGATGGAAAAACAAGTACATATTGAGCCGGTGACCCGGATCGAAGGGCATGCGAAGATCACCGTCTTCCTCGATGACGGCGGAGATGTCCGTGACACGCAGTTTCACGTGACGGAGTTGCGCGGCTTCGAGAAGTTCTGTGAAGGACGTACGTTGTGGGAGATGCCCGGTCTCACGGCGCGTATCTGCGGCATCTGCCCGGTCTCGCATATCCTCGCCTCCGCCAAGGCGACCGATGCGATCCTCGCCGTGCGGATCCCCAAGACGGCTGAGATGCTGCGTCGGTTGATGAATCTGGGACAGTTCATCCAGTCTCATGCACTCAGCTTCTTCTATCTCTCGGCGCCGGACTTCCTTCTCGGCTGGGATCACGATCCCGCGACACGAAATGTGGTCGGACTCGTTCAATCCAACCCTGATCTGGCTCGCAAGGGGATCCGTCTGAGGGCGTTCGGGCAAGAGGTGATCGCACGGCTGGGCGGCAAACGGATTCATCCGTCCTGGGCGGTCCCCGGAGGGGTCAATTCGCCGCTGTCCGCCGAGGATCGTCAGTGGTTCTTGGATCAGCTCCCAGAAGCCAAGGACACGGTTCGCGAGACGATCGATCTGTTCAAGCGCTCGTTCGACTGTGACGCGCGCGGCGTTCTGGGCGAGTTCACGAGCATGTACATGGGGCTGGTGGATCCCGAAGGGCGCTGGGAGCACTACGAAGGGAAGATCCGGATCGTAGAACAGGATGGGACGATTGTGGAGCCGGGATACGATCCGTCCCGCTACTTCGAGATCATCCATGAGGCGTCGGAGCCCTGGACGTACCTGAAGTTCCCTCACTACGTGCCGCGGGGGTATCCGGGCGGCATGTACCGTGTGGGGCCGCTGGGACGTGTGAACGTCTGTGAGTCGTTCGGAACCCCGGAGGCGGATGCGGCGCTGGAGGAGTTTCGCAGCACGGTCCGTCGGTGCTCCGGAAAGGTCTTCGACTATCACTATACCCGGCTGCTTGAGATCCTTGCGTCGCTGGAGAGGATGGAGGTCCTGCTGGCGGACGACCGCATTCTGGATCGAAGAGTCCGTGCCGAGGCGGGGATCAACGAGCTGGAGGGCGTGGGGATCCACGAAGCGCCGCGGGGGACCCTGATCCACCACTATCGTGTGGACGCAAACGGGATCATTGAGAAGGCGAACTTCATCGTGTCCACCGGGCACAACAACCTGGCGATGAACCAGGCGGTCCGCCGGATCGCGCAGATGTACATCTCCAAAGGAAACGTAACCGAAGGGATTCTCAACCGGATCGAAGGGGGCATTCGCGCCTACGATCCGTGCCTGTCCTGCTCGGTTCACGCCGTGGGGCAGATGCCGTTGCGGGTGGAGATCGTGGACGCAGACGGCTGCGTCCAGGAGATCCTGACGCAGGAGTAGTCACAACTATGGATCTGGTCATCGGTATGGGGAACCCTTGGAGAGGCGATGATGGCATCGGACACGCGGTGGTGGAGGCCGTGGAGTCCCGGCCCGAGGTGAAGACGATGGCGGTCCAGCAGCTCGTGCCCGAGTTGGCCGAGTGGATCCGGACGGCGGATCGGGTGCTGTTCGTCGACGCCTCGATCGAGGTGGAGGACGTCACTTTGGAGCGGGTTCAACCGTCTTCGCATCGTGGACTGGGGCATGCGTGTTCTCCGGGAGCCGTATTGGAGTGGACGGCGTTGGCCTACGGCGCTCGGCCGGAGGCGTGGCTGCTTCAGATTCCGGCGGCCTCCTTCGCTCCCGGGACGGGGCTCAGTCCAGCACTGGCTCGGCGGGTTCCGGAGTCGGCGGCGGCAGTGAACGCGTGGCTGGGACAAGGACTCCATGAGGCGGCCAGCAGGAGCAGCGAGGAGGAAGCGTGAAGGAGAGGCTCGAGCGGTATCCGGCGACGAAGGAGTTCCTGCTGGATATGCTTCACGATCTGCAGGACGCAGAACCCAAGAATTACCTAACGCCTGAGGCGTTGCAGGCGGTGGCGGAGTATCTGTCCATTCCGTTGTCCGACGTGGTGAGCACGGCGACGTTCTACACCATGTACAGCTTGAATCCGAGGGGACGACACATCATCCGCCTCTGTGAATCACCGCCTTGCCAGCTGGTGGGCGCAGAGTCGCTGCTGGAGATCCTGTCGCAGCATCTGGCGGTCGGTGTGGGGGGTACGACCGAGGACGGTGCGTTCACCCTGGAGACCGCGAGTTGTCTCGGGGTTTGCGGAGTGGCGCCGGCGATGATGATCGATGAGGAGCTCTACGGGAATCTCACTGCGTCGCGCGTGGTCGAGGTCATCGAGGGTGTGAGGAGGCGAGATGCGGCTGGCTAGAGGACACGTGCTCATCGCATTCAACGAGGAGACGCTCCTGGCGGGCGCGCGCGAGGTCGAGGCGGCGTTGCGCGGGGCGCTTGACCGGCACGGGCTGACTGAGGAGATCGAGGTCATTGAAACGGGCGATCTTGGAGCCACCGGCCTGGGCGTTGCAATGAGCGTCTACCCTGATGGAGTACTGTACGTGGGGGTCACCGTCGACGATGTGCCCGACATCGTGACGGAGCACCTGCTCAAAGGGCGTCCCTTGGAGCGGCTTCGCCTGGCGGGACACCTGGACACGGCGCCGGCACGGGCGCACAAGCGAATTGTGCTGGAGAACTGCGGCGTGATCGATCCCCACAGCCTGGAGCAGGCCATCGCGGTCGGTGCGTACGAGGCGATGGCGAGGATCGTGGAGCGAAGGATGACGCCGCAGGACGTCATCGAGACCGTGAAAGCCTCCGGGCTGCGCGGTCGCGGTGGGGCAGGGTTCCCCACCGGACTTAAGTGGTCATTTACGGAAAAAGCAGATCAGGTCTACATTGTATGCAATGCCGACGAAGGGGAGCCCGGGACGTTCAAGGACCGCCTGATCCTGGAGGGCGACCCCCACCGCCTGATCGAAGGCATGATGATCGCCGGGTACGCGGTGGGCGCGGATAAGGGGTACGTCTACGTGCGCGGCGAGTACGCACTCTCGATCGAGCGCTTGCAGACCGCCCTCGACGCGGCACGCCATGCTGGACTCCTGGGCAAGCACATCCTCGAGTCCGAGTTCTCGTTTGACATCGAGATCAAGAAGGGGGCCGGCGCGTATGTGTGCGGTGAGGAGACCTCTCTCATCGAATCGATCGAGGGCAAGCGGGGATACCCACGCCTGAAGCCGCCGTACCCGGGTGCCGTCGGGCTCTGGTCCCGCCCCACGGTGGTCAACAACGTGGAGACCCTGGCCAACGTTCCTCCGATCCTGCTGCACGGGCCGGACTGGTTCCGTTCTTACGGCACGGAGTCCTGCCCGGGGACCAAGGTGTACACGATCCTGGGACACGTCGAGAAGCCCGGCCTGGTCGAGGCGGAGATGGGCACGAGCCTTCGGACGGTCATCGACGAGTACGGCGGTGGAGTGAAGGATGGTAAGGTATTCAAGGGCGCGCTGATCGGCGGCGCGGCCGGTGCATTCGTCTGTTCGAAGTGCCTCGACAAGCCGATGGACTTCGACGGGCTCAAGGAGCTGGCGGCGGCACTCGGATCCGGCGCGATCCTGGTGCTCAATGAAGACGCATCCATCGTCGAGTTGCTCGACGGCATCCTGGCATTCTTCCAGCATGAGTCATGTGGGCAGTGTGCGCCCTGCCGCGGTGGGACACGGGCACTCAAGGCGATCATGGGACGAGTCCGGGCCGGGCAGGGCGAGGCGAAGGATCTCGACGACATGGTGCGGACCGCCACCACCATGCAGGCGATGTCTCTCTGTCCGCTAGGCCAGTCAGTGATCCTTCCGCTTCGCAGTGCTTTGGAGACCTTCCCTGCGGAGTTCGCCGAGCGGGTACGCCGATCCTGAGAGCCGACTGAAGGGGCTGCGTTCGATCGTGGCTTCAGGGGGGCTTGTCGTGGAGCTTGCCCCAGGCAGCGTGCTGGGGGTACAAAGGGGCAGTGTAGGCGACAGGAGGGAGGGGCGATGGCCGGCAACATCCGATGGGAACCGTCTCGAACACTGACCGAGTTTCGTCTTCTGCCGGGGTTGACCGGTCCATCGACGTCGATCGATGCGGTGTCACTGACCACCCCATGGGTGTGTCGTCCGAACGGTGAGGTGCTCCATCTTCAGGCACCGGTGCTGGCCGCGGCCATGCAGGCGGTCTCTGGATCGCAGATGGCGATCGAGCTGGCCAAGCTGGGCGGTGCGGCGGTGATCTTCTGTTCTCAGCCGGTGCGGTCGCAGGCGCAGATGGTCGAGCGCGTCAAGTCGCACAAGGCCGGATTCGTCGCCCCACGCACCGTTCCTGCCGGGATGACGATCCGGGCCTTGGAGAGACTGCGACGGGAGGCCGGGTTTTCGACGTTTCCCGTGGTCGATGACGATCAGCGCTTGCTGGGCCTGATCACGCGCCGTGACTACTCGGCGCTTGCCCACGGCGATCAGCTTGTCTCGGAGCGGATGATCCGCCGCGAACAGCTCGATGTCGGCGTGGACGTAGTCGATCTGGAGGAGGCCAACGCACGGCTGATCGAAGGGCATCGCTCGGTGCTTCCGATCGTCGACGCCGAAGATCGCCTGATCGCGTTGGTCTTCCGGAAAGACATCGAGGACCATCTGGACAACCCCGATCAAGTCGTAGACGATGAGAAGCGCCTCCTCGCGGCGGCGGCCATCAACACACACGATGATCGCGAACGTGTCCCCGCGTTGATCGACGCCGGGGCCGATGTCCTGGTGATCGATTCATCGGATGGTCACTCCACCTATCAGCGGGAGACGATCCGGTGGGTGCGCGAGCGGTTCGGCGCTGTGCCGATTATCGCCGGAAACGTGATCACCGGCGCAGGATTCGACGATTTGGTCGCGTCCGGCGCCGGGGCGGTGAAGGTGGGGATGGGCGGCGGTTCAATCTGTATCACACAAGAGCAGAAGGGGACGGGGCGTGGCCTGGCGTCCGCGGTGCTTGAGGTGGCTGAGGCGCGGGATCGCCACGCGCAGGAGAGCGGGCAGTACATTCCCATCATCGCCGACGGCGGCGTCGTGAACTCCAAGGATGGCGTCATCGCCCTGGCATTGGGGGCGGATGCCGTGATGATGGGCCGGTACTTCGCTCGAATGGACGAGTCGCCGACCGGAAAGGTGCAGATCAACGGCCGCACGATGAAACCGTACTGGGGCGAAGGTTCGGCGCGAGCGCGCGATTGGAGTCCGGCCCGGTATCAACAGGCCACCTTCCTGGAGGGGGTCGAGGGGTTCGTCGAGTACGCCGGCTCCCTACGGGAGAACCTGCCGCGGTTCCTGGGAAAGATCCGTGCCGCCATGTCTTCGTGTGGGTGTGCGACGATCGCGGACCTGCATACAAACGCAGAACTGGAAGTGGTCTCGGGGCTCTCGATCCGGGAGGGGAAGGTGCACGACGTCTTGCAGTTCGGCGGGACGGAAGGCGACTCCCTCTCCAACTGGAGTCTGTGAGGATCCGGAACGTCCGCTTGGGGCACCGTGGGGTGCTTGAGGAGGTCTGCTTCAAATGGGCCGAGAGATCTCACCGCTGGACGGACGGTACGAAAAGACGGTCGCGCCGTTAGGCGAGCTGTTCTCTGAGTATGCTTTGGTGAGAGAACGGTGCAGGGTTGAGCTGTTCTACCTTCAATCCGTCGATCGGGTGAGCATCTTCCCTCCGCTGTCCGAAGCGGAGTGTGCCGGCATCGAGACAGCGCTGGGTTCATTTGGCGACGCAGAGTTCGCCCGGGTGAAGGCGATCGAAGCGGAGATTCGGCACGATGTCAAGGCGTGCGAGCTGTTCCTGCGCGAACGGCTGCAACTCGCGCATCCGGAGCGCATCCACTTCGGGCTCACCTCTGAGGACGTCAACAACCTCGCCTACAGCCGCCTATGGATGCGCTATCGGAACGAGCAGCAGATGCCGCAGCTTCATCGTCTCCTTGACGTGCTCGCTGACCGTGCCGAGGCGTGGGCTGCAGTTCCGTTCCCGGCGCGGACCCACGGTCAGCCGGCCAGTCCGACGACGGCGGGCAAGGAGATTGCCGTGTACCTAGCGCGCCTACTGCGGCAGGCGCAGCGCCTGGACGCCCATCGGTTCGCGGGCAAACTGAGCGGGGCCACCGGAACCTATGGGGCGCTTCACGTGGCGGCGCCTCAGGTGGACTGGCCCGCGTTCTCCCGACAGTTCGTGGAAGGGATGGGGCTCTCCTGGTCCGGGTGCACAACGCAGATCGAAGGCGGCGATGCGTTGGCCGAGCATCTGGAGATCACGGCGCGCATCAACGCCGTCGTTCTGGACTTAGATCTGGATCTGTGGCAGTACATCTCACGCGGCGAGCTGGTCCAGCGTGCAGTGGAGGGCGAGATCGGATCGTCGGCCATGCCGCACAAGGTGAACCCGATCCACTTCGAGAACAGCGAGGGGAACGTCACCATCGCCAATGCGCTGCTCCACGCGGTCGGAGACAAGCTCACCCGGTCGCGCATGCAGCGGGATCTCTCCGGTTCCACCGTGGCGCGGAACGTCGGAGTGGCGCTGGCCCACGGCTACCTGGCCATCGAGCAGACGCTAGAAGGGCTGGAGCGAATCGATGTAGACCGTACCGCGGCACTGGCTCGCGTCAACGCCCACCCCGAGGTGCTGGCGGAGGCGATCCAAACGGTGCTTCGACTGGAGGGGAGCGATCAGCCGTACGAGGCGCTCAAGGCCCTCACACGCGGGCGGTCGACGAGCCTCGAGATCTTGCACGGGTGGATCGACGAGCTTCCCGTCAGCGAGGAGATACGGTCGCGTTTGAAGGCGATCAGACCGGCCGAGTACGTTGGGCTGTCGGAGCGTATCTGCCATGATGCTGTGCAGCAGGCTCGAACTTGGCTAAGCCGGTAGCGCGTGCCGCTGCTGCGGTGGGAGAGGACGTGGTGCACAGCATGAAAGAAGGCGAGCCGGCTTGCACCGACTCGCCCAAGATGCGTCGTGAACATGCTGTGAGTGTCTAGCGCCGACGATCACCTCTCCCGCCACCGCTGCGGGATGGGCCTCCACGCCCTCCTCCTCCCGGACGGCCACTGCGCCCGCCACCGAAACCACCGCCACCGCCCGAACTGCGCGGCGGTCGTCGCTTGCGGTTGCAGTCACCGCAGAAGACGGGACGGTCCGACGTCGGCTCAAAGGGAAGCTCGTCAATCTCCTGTCCACAGTCTGCGCACTTCAGGTTGAGATGCCGAACATCGACCATACTACGTTCTCCAAATGCCATTCGATCTCCTTTGCCGACGCAGTTCCTTCGGCTCCCGCCGGTCGGAACCCGTCCGCGTGAGCAGAAGGTACCCCAATTCCGGCAGAGAGTATAGGGGCGAAGATGACCGGCGATCGCCGGACCACCGTCGCCACCGCCGTCGCGATCTCTTCAGATGTACGGCCTATCGATCCATCGTTTGCCGAAGCGAGATCGTCTTCCTGACAGAGGCGGCTTGTTCCATTGTGACACACGTCACACATCCCGTGGACTGATGGCCCGCCCGTTTGTGATGAACAACACATTCGAACGGCGACGATGCCCCCCTCGACGCATGGGATGCGCATGACAATGGAAGCGTGCCTTCGACACGCGGTTCGGTGATCGCGAGGCACAAGAGCTTGGGGGGAAGGACGTGGTACTGATGATCGACCAAACCAACAGACGAACGTGGAGGGGCCGGGGAACCTTCGTCGCGACCGCGCTGCTCCTCTTGCTGATCAGCGTTGCGGTGATCGGGGATGATGACTGTGGCTGGCCACCGGATCTCTGGGTGCCGGCCGACGGAACCCGCCTGGATGGGGGCAACGTGGCGGTCCAGTGGGTGAGCGGCGATGTGTGTCAGGGCGGGTCGATCACGATCGAGTTCACGATTGTGAACCCTTCTTGCGGGGATGCGGGGCCGTTTGACGTTGCGCTCACCTATGGCGATGCGGGGCATGTCATCGAGGTGGTTCGGTTCGACGGCCTGGACGGCTGTGAGCACATCACACACACCGTGGTCTGGGACACCAGCGATGTGATCCCCGGGGCGTACGACATCGGCGTGTGTGCGGACACGGCAGATGAAGTCGAGGAGATGAACGAGGGGAACAACTGCCTGGTCATCGCGCAGGATCTGAGAATCTGGCCCAACACGCCGTACGTTGTGGCCGAGAAGCTGGCGGTGGACACCACCGGCGGCACCGTCCAGCCGGGAGATCGGATCCGCTACGAGGTCACGATCTGGAACCACGGATGCGCGGATATGCAGGACCTTCCGGGACATGAGTTCATCGATGTGCTCCCCGGGGGGATGCAGGCCACAGGACAGGTTTCGGCGACCTCGGGCACGGCGAAGGTCATCGGAAACGAGATTGTGTGGGACGGGAGGATCCCCGCCGGGGGATCGGTCACCCTACAGTACCGGGCAGAGCTTGACCTTGACCTTGAGCCGGGGACCGTGCTCTGCAATCAAGGGATCGTATTCTGGGACTCCACCGGGGACGGGGTCCACGACGAAGAGACCCCTACCGACGACCCGACCACACCAGAGCTTGATGATCCGACATGCCTGACCATCGATGAGCCGGTGGCGGCCCCGCTGCCGCTCTCCGGGACGATCGACGCTCCCACGCTTTCGGAGTGGGGGATGGGCGGAGCCATCGTCGCGTTTGGGCTCGCCCTTGGGGGACACTGGGTCCGCAGACGAGGAAGGGGTAGGGCGATCGGGCGATGAACCGCCGGAGGATCTCTCAGGGCGCAGGGCGATGGGTTCCCGGGATCAGCCTCGGGACTACGTTGCTGATCGGACTTGTCGTTCTGGCAAGCAGTCGAACCGCCATGGCGACGATTCAGCGCGCTCTTGCGGGGCTCACGTCAGGGATCCTCAATCTGCTGGGCCAGTCGACGTCCGTCATCGAGACCACCGTGCAGTCGCACCTGTTCGGGATCAACGTGGTAGCGGCGTGCACCGGGGTGTTTCTCACCGGGCTGTACTTGGTCGCGGTGGCGGTGCTGCCGACCCGCTGGCGGGCCAAGCTGGTCGGCGCAGGGATCGGCATCGCCGGTATCTTCGTGGTCAACCTCGTCCGGTTGGTCAGTCTGTACTTCGTCGGTGTGTACTGGCCAAACATCCTTGACCCGGTTCATCAACTGGTCTGGCAATCGTTGGTGATCGTCCTTGCTGTGGCCCTCTGGCTGTGGTGGGCGGGAAGGTGGGGCCATGTCCCGTCGGCAGCCTAGTCAAGACTTGACGTTACGACGAGTGCTGGCTCGCTTTCTTCTTCTATTCACCGCAACGATGGCTGGGTTGGTGATGGCATGGCCGCTGGTGTCGCCGACCTACAGCCGATGCGTGGCCGAGGCGGTCCGCCTCGGGCTTCGCTGGGTGGAGTCGACCCAAGTCTCCGTGGTTGCATCTCGCGGCGCCGAGCTGTGGATCTACCGGGTGGTGGGACCGGACCAGATCCGCCCGTATACGTGGTTTGACGGATACGCATTGTTCGGACTGATCCCGCTGATCGCGCTGATCGCGGCCACACCGGGACTCTCACTGCGTCAACGGCTGGGCCGGATGGGTCTCGGCGCGGTGGGCCTGTTCTTGACCCAAGCGGCCTATCTGGTGATCTCGCTGCGCATGTCCTACGTGGCACTTGGGCTGACGCAAGCCGATCCGTTCCTGGCGCGTACGCTCGATGGGTGGCAGGGGATGGCCCGTCTGGTCTGGGAATCGGCTCCCGTAATGTGGTGGGCGGCAATGACGGCCGGGGTGTGGTCCGAGCGGCTGCGCGCGATTCGGGATCGCCAGAGACAGTCTAGACTCTCTCCATGTGGCGCGAACGCACGGAACGTGCATCTTGCACGAGAAGGAAGGGCATCATGAGAAACCAAACGTGGGGGACGGGGCTCGTCCTCGCTGCGCTGCTCTTTGCCTGGGGTCTGAGCGCATGGGCGTCAGAGTCCGAGGTGTACTTTGCCACCGACAGGAACGGGGAGACTCGCGTCACCCGGGTACAGGAGGGCGAGCAGATCTGGATCGTGGTGATCGACCCGGATCAGAGTGTGGACTGCGATCTGCGCAATAAGGTGTGGACCGACATCAAAGTATTCGACGTGAAGACCGGTGCCCACATCGTTTGGAAGAGCTACCTGGACGAGGCAGGGGTCGACACGGACGGCGATGGCACCGGAGACACCCTGTTCGGGGAGGCGGAGTATGTCCCCCACAAGGGGCGCTGGCCGGGGCCCACGGCCGGGTACTTGGGCGAAGACTACTTGGAGGAGACCGGTGCCGACACCGGCGTGTTCGTGAGCAGCCGCGCGTTCCAGATCGGGACCCGGGTTGCGTTCTCCAACGACGGGCGCGATCATGCCCACATCGTCGGGCCGTATGAGGGAAACGCCGGAGGCTGGGTAGAGCCGACCGATTTTCAGTGGGGCAACTATCTGTACGCGGGGGGGGAGGAGAACCCCGAGATCGGGGACACTCGGGTGTGGGTCCGGGCGGATCAACGCTTCACCACTGCCACCATCCCAGGTTGGCATGTCCCTCCCAGAAACGCCTACGTCCCCGCGGGGGTTCCCCCGCCGGCGGACGACCGAGACTACATGCTCGGCCGATTCGAGAACATGGACACGCTGGTCGGGCTGTACGTCGACCCGTTCAACCGGTCCGACGTGGCGCTCACCATGGCTAAGATCGCTGACACCCAGGCGACCATCGAGTGGGACCAGGAGGTGTACCGGCACGGGCGCAAGGCGGCCGTCATTCGGATCACCGATCCCGACGAGAACCTGAGCTGCAGCGAGGTGGAAATGGTCCCCGTGTTCGTGATCGTCAACCCGGGGTCATGGAACCTGATGCCCACGGCAGCGGGGCAACAGCCGAGCCCCAACGACTTCTGTCTGTTGAAACGGTACGGGGGCGTGATCGACGAGGACGGCAACATGCCGGAGGATGCCGCCCCGATCATGTGGTACAGCATCTACGACTCGGGGCTGACCCCGGTGGACGTCGATCTGGCCGCCGTGGGCAGCAGCCAGCCCAACGCACCCGGGGCCTACTACATGCAGTATCCGACGCGCGATGAAGACAACGTGACATGGTTTGACACGGCGTCGACCACGGGTGTCACGCGCGTGATGTTCTATGCCACCGAGACCGCGCCCGACTCGGGGGTGTTCGAACTGCGGCTGAACAATCTGCGCCGGGATCTGGGGTTCAACTCGTTCAACGTCGGGGACACCCTGGTCGCCTACTACCTAGATCCCAACGATCAGGACGACTTCGCCCTGGCCACGGCGCACATCGGCCGGAAACACAATGCCACCCTCCAGTTCACGGATGCGTCCGGACACGAGAAGTCGGAGTTCTGGATTGGGCGCGATCCAGTGTACATGAAGGTCACCGACAGCCAGGCCAATGTGAACGATTGCTGTCCCGACCGGGTGGCGGTCGTGGTCTGCGACCCGCACGAGGTGGACGACATTGAGTGGCTTGTTCTCGACGAGACGGCAAGCAACTCAGGCATCTTCTTCTCCCACGCCGGCATGCGGTTGGGCCCGGTCTGGGACGCCCTCGGGATCGGGGAGCCCGGAGCGCTAGGCGGCTATGCGCTTCGCCTCGACAACTGGACACTGGACGTGTTCAACGAGGATGTGATCTACGGCCGCTACAACTCGGTGGTGTACGAGGACGCAGAGCTGGCCCTGCTGGGGGACAGCGACATCGCCACGGCGTTCCCCCCGCAAGTCCGAGAGGTGCGAGCGGCCGGAGACGTGGCGTTCGCCACCTTCCGTGTCGGCGACACCCAGGTGTTCGACGGCGAGACCACGACCATGCATTTCCTCGACCGTCAAGGGAACCGCGTCACGGAGTACATGAACTCCGACTGCGTGTTCATTGAGGTCGTAGATCCCGATCAGAACGAGGATCCACACCGCCGGGAACGGATCGCGGCATTCTGGGATGGAAACGGGGTCCAGGGACAGAACGTGCCGTTCGGTCCGATGGACTTCGAGGCAAACCACGCGGCGTGCGGGTTCGATGAGGAGGCTACCCATATCGTGAACGACCTGCTCGGCGATACCCACATCTTCGGTGCAGGGGGAACCTGGGCCAAGACGTACATCCTCAACCCGCGCAACGGACGCTGGGCGCCGGTGGATCTGCTGGAGACGGAGAACGGATCCGGGCAGTTTATCTCTGTGGCGTGTGTGGACCTGGCCAGCCGGTACGAGTGCACCCCGTCGTTGGGTGTGTTGCCCGGGGACACGCTACTGGCCGTGTACAACGATCCCACCAATCACTCCGATGTGGCATGGATCTCGATCAAAGTGGGGATGGGGGGGGCGAGTCTCCCCCCGTCTCAGACGTCGTTTGTGGATGTCGACGGATCTCCGGTCACTGTCTACGTCGAAGGAGATCCGATCTACGTTCAGGTCGTTGACGCGTCGATCGCTGATGCGGGAATGCTGGAAGGGGCGGTCACCCTTCTCGGACAGACCTACGACCTGTTTCCGGTGGAGAAGGTGGCCCCGGGCACGTTCAGGACACACAGGTTGGACCTGGGTCTTGCCGCCGGCGATACCGTGACGGCCACCTATGTCGATCCGTCCGATCCGCGGGACACCAGCTCGGCCACCGCACGGATTGTGGCCTCTACGCTCCGGGTGGAGCGATTCTATGCCGGGCCCACGCCGTTTGCGGACACGGTTCGGTTCGCCTACGAGGGCGACGGGCTGGCGGAACGGTTCACGGTGTCCGTGTACGATCTGGTGGGCCGGCGGGTCTGGTCGTCCGAAGCACAGAACGTGCTGAGCATCCCTTGGGACGGGCGTAGACAGGACGGACGGCTGCTCGCCAACGGCGCGTATTTGTACGTGATCGCGGCCTCCAATGGAGACGACCTGTTCACCGGGCGAGGTACGGTGTTCATCTCGCGCTAGTCGAGGGCCTTCTTGTGAGAAACCCGCTGTCCTTTCGGGCGGCGGGTTTTGCCGTGTCTCATGGGCCGGATAGAATGGGCCCCCTGGAGCAAGAAACACCGATTCCCGAGGAGGGCCCATGCTGTCCGAGAGACCGATTGCCGTGCAATTCAGTGATCTTCGCGGGTTCTCTTCGTTCACGGCGCAGCACGGGGACCGAACAGCGTTTGAGATTGCGCAGCGGTTCATGGACCTGGTCGGCTCCAAGGTGGAGGAACATCAGGGGCGGCTTCTGAAAACCTACGGCGACGGTGTGATGACCTCGTTCGATGATCCGGAGACCGCGGTCCGGTGTGCCGTGGCGATGCAGGAGACGCTCGCACAGGCCTATCCGGGCGGCGGGGACGAGAAGGCCATCTCGGCGGGAATCGGACTCACGTGGGGCCCCGCGATCCAGACCGAGAATGACCTGTTCGGGCACTCGGTGAACCTGGCCAAGCGACTGGCGGACGAGGCCAAGGGGGGGCAGATCATGACCTCCTCTTCGGTCGCGGAGGCGGTTGTCTCCCCATCCGGGTGTACGTTCCGCGACCTCGGGCCACGCGCTCTCAAAGGCATCGGCGAGCATCGCCTGTACGAGGTGGTATGGCGGGCGGAGGTCGCCCGGGTAGAGACCGCGGATCATCGAATGGGCATCATCCTCACCGAAGACGATCATGTGGTGGTGGAGTTCAGCAAGACCATGAAGGACAGGCTGGCCGAAGTGGTCCGTCAGCTAGAAGCTGTGGCCGATCAGGGAGAAGGAACAGGTCCGGCGTATGCGCTGCGTCGGACGTTGGCCCGGCGGGTGGCCAAGTCCCTTCCCTCCTGGGCAGAGTGGATGCAATCACGGGCTGGACTGGGTATCCAGCATGGCGTGCAGGATGTGCAAGCCAAAATCGAACGAGGACGACTGGTCCTGATGCTCGGCCCGACGCGGAGGAGAATCGACTTGGAGGACGTGGATCCAGAGGCCGCCCGCGCGTTCGTGGAGCGGCTCTCGCGCAGGAAGGCGGGCGGCGGGAAGCGTTCGCCGTGAGCTACCCCGTGGACCTCTCCACGAGCTCGGAGACGATGGTCTGTCCGTGGTCGGCTGCGTAGAAGGCGCGGACACGCTTGTGAATCTCCGCCTTCTCCATCCGGCCGGCCTCGATATCGGGTTTGTGCTTGAGCACGATCTCCTGGGCGGGATGGGGACGAGGGCCCCAGTGGAAGCGCTCCCTGAACGCCGCATCCATCACCACCACGATGGGGATGGCCCGCCCTCCGTGGGTCAAGTACCGGTCGATCAGCTCCGGATGTTCATCCCGGCGGATGACGCGAACCTCACAACCTGCCTCCCCGAACAACCGTGTGACCACGGGGAAGATGGCGAGAGAATCCCCGCACCAAGGCTCGGTGATGATCAGGATGCAGCACGAACCGGACGTGCGAATGGTCTCCACATCCTGCGGCGTCACACGGGCACGTCGCTCGTACAGCCGGTGCAGATCGGTCTGGTCCTCATTGAGCAGGGCAGTGTACTCGTCCACGGACAGCCCTTGGTCATAGAATGCTTTCAGTTTTATTCCTCTCCTCTCCTGAAACCTGCGCAGTTGTTCATCGGTGGACCTTCTGCGTCTCAGCGTGTTGCGTGCCTCTCCACGGCAACGCGGATCCGCTCCAACGCATCCAGCAGACGAGTTTGAGGACAGGCCAGATTGACGCGAACGAACCCCTCTCCTCCCGTGCCGAACAACGCACCATCCACCGTGGCCACCCGTGCCTTCTCCAGCAAGAACTCGTACGGCGATCCATCGATCCCCGCTTCGCGGCAGTCCAGCCATGCGAGGTAGGTGCCGTGCATCGGCGTCATCGACACGCCGGGGATCCGGTCGCGCATGAAGGAAAGCGCCTGGTCGCGATTGGCCTGGAGGACGCGCAGCAGCTCGTCTACCCACTCATCGGTATGCTCGAACGCCGCCAGCGCGGCGACGAATCCCATGACGCTCGGATGGGTCACCAGCCCCATCCCGGAAGACTCGTACTGTTTGCGCAGCGTAGCATTGGGGATCACGGCGAACGCAAACGGGATGCCCGCGATGTTGAATGTCTTGACCGGCGACATCAGCGTGATCGTGCGATCCGCCACCTCGGGAGAGAGGGACGCGAAGGGAACGTGTCGGTGACCGTCATAGACGAAGTCAGCGTGGATCTCATCAGAGCAGATGATCAAGTCATGACGGAGGCAGATCTCGGCCAGCCGTTCCAGCTCATGTTTCGTGTACACCTTGCCGATCGGGTTGTGAGGATTGCACAGGATGAAGAGCTTCGTCCGAGGATCGATGGACTGCTCCAACAGCGTATACGGGAGCGCGTAGGTGCCGTCGTCCGACCGTTCCATCGGGACGAGACGGCCCAGAAGGTTTACGTTCTTCGGGACTGACAGAATCGGATGGTAGATCGGAGGCGTGAGCAGAACTGCCTCCTGAGGACGGGTCACCGCGTGAGCCGCCAGATGGAACCCGACGTACACGTTGGGAAGGTACGTGATCCACTCCGGTTGGATCGTCCAGTGGAACCGGCGCTGGAGCCGATCGACGATGACCTTCCTCAACCGTGGCGGTTCGGTCGGATAGCCGAAGATCCCGTGATCTACGCGCCGGCGGAGCGCATCGATCACCTGCGGCGGACAGAGGAAATCCATGTCCGCGACCCACATCGGCAGCACATCCTCTTCGTAACGGTTCCACTTGATGGATTCGGTGCCGCGACGGTCGACCAGCTGTTGAAATCGCGCTCTGTCCACGGGTGCGTTCTCGGTCATGTCCCTCCCCATCTCCTCCACGTGAAGCTCGCTCCAGGAGGCATTCTCACGGATCGCTAGGGCATTCTCAACGGAGGCCCGGGGGCTCGGCAGAGCGTCCCGAACGGACGTCGGCCCTCTCCGACCATCTGCGGAAGACTCTTGGACGGGGGGAAGATTGTGGCGATAGGGGACATCCTGCTGGATGGTACGAGGCGTGGTAGGCCCGGTGCGGCGTTCTCGGGGGACGCCGGGTTCGGGCGCGATGCTGCCATGCCTTTGTCCCTGTCGGGGGCTATGACGACGTGCTCTTGAGCGTCTTGAGCAGCGGCAGCAGTTCGGGCACATCGTCGTGGATGATGCTCCAAAGCGTATCCTCGTCGATGCCGAGATAGCCGTGAATGAGTCGGTTGCGGATGGCGATGATCA
>CAZQHD010000006.1:0-5517 GCA_964593295.1 uncultured Thermotogae bacterium
CGCTGGGTGTATTCGGTCGGGCGGTAGCGAAGACTGGGAACTTGCCACCGTTTGCGGACATGCTTGGAGAATCCGGCGTACGCCAGGCGATGACCCTCGGCGGTGTGTACCTCGAACCCCATCTGCCCGAATCGACGGATGGCGTGGAGCGAAGCCATCCCGAAGAGGCCGGTGACCAGAACCCTCATCTAACCTCCCGTCCGGACACTCTCGCTCCGTGATCAGTTCGTTGATCCATCACCCTGACACCGCGAGGTTCCTACGCCGGTGATGTGAATCACAGAGCAGATCATAGTGCAGAGGGGAATCGTCTGCCACGGGGAAAGGGGGAGCGAAGGTTCAAGGTTCAAGGTCCAACGAATGTGTCTGATGAAGATCTACAGGCCACAGGCCACAGGCAACAGGCAACGGGCGACACGCCACGGGTCATTCAGCACCGCAGGACGGACAGAGCATCCCCCCGGAAGGAGCCACTCATAGATCAAGTCGCGATTACGACAGGTTCGAATTCTAGCGCACTCGGTGCAAAGAGGACACGCGAAGGAATGCAATCCGCGGAGAACCCATCCCATCGTAGTGTCCGAGTTTGACTTCAACGTTGGCAGCACGGGCCATTCGCCTGCGTCTGTCCCTTTCCAGTAGAATCCGCTCCATGGAGTCCTCTCTACGGATTAGACGATGGCGTGTCTTGCCGGCACGGCTGGGTACGGACCTGCTGGTGGTTCTCGTTTCGATGGCATTGGCTTACTGGCTTCGTTTTGAGTTTTCCATCCCCCCGGCCCAGCTGGACATGTTCTGGCGAGCGCTCCTGCTGGCGGCGGCGATCAAGATGCCCATCTTCCTTGCCCTTCGTGTCTATCGCTTCAGCTGGCGAAACATCGGCCTCGGAGAGCTGGCCCACACGGCGCTTGCCTGTCTGTTGGGCTCGGTCACTCTGACCGCACTCACCGGGACGTTGGCAGCGTTGGAATGGGCGATGCTGCGAGTCGCAGCCCCACAGTCCGTTCCGCGATCGGTATTGGCCATTGACTTTGCCCTGTGCCTTCTGGGCGTCTTGGGCGTTCGTATCTCCCAACGGCTGTTCCGCCAAACGTTCAGTTCCACGAAACGGCGGGGTCGACGTGCGTTGGTGATCGGCGCGGGCGATGCCGGATCCGAGCTAGTCCGTGCCCTGGAGATGGACGAGACATACGCTGTCGTGGGCCTCCTCGATGATGACCTATGCAAGCAAGGTGAGACTGTACGCGGCATCTCTGTGCTGGGAACGCGGGCTTCTCTGCCCCACGAGATTGCCCGCCGCGAGGCGGTCAGTGTGCTGATCGCCATGCCCAGTGCCCCGCCTGAGGTGGTGCGGGAGACGATCGAGATGGCGCGAGACGCCGGCATCTCAGAGATCAAGATCATTCCCCCCTTAGCGGAGCTCTACACGGGCATCGTCACGACGGCAGCACTTCGTGATGTGGCCCCGGAGGATGTCCTTCGTCGCGCGCCGGTCCAAGTGGATACTGAAGCCATCGAGGGGCACGTGCGACGTCAAACCGTCTTAGTGACCGGGGCGGCCGGCTCCATCGGCGCCGAGTTATGTCGTCAACTCCTACGTTTCGGCGCGCAACGGCTCGTGGCACTTGACTTCAACGAGACGGATCTCTTCTACCTGCTTGGCGAACTCGAGCAGCGTTTCCCGGGATGCGACGTGCAAGGTGTGGTGGGCGATGTCCGCGACGAAGCGCAGATCAGCCGGGTCCTAGAGGCGGAGCGTCCCTGGGTCGTGTACCACGCGGCCGCCTACAAGCATGTTCCGATGATGGAGTCGTTTCCCTGCGAGGCGGTGAAGACCAATGTGCAGGGTACCCGCAACGTCCTATCTGCCACCTGTCGCGCGGGCGCCGATGCACTCGTCCTCATTTCCACGGACAAGGCGGTGCATCCCACGTCGGTCATGGGGACGAGCAAGCGCATTGCCGAGCTCCTGGTCTGTTCACAGCCGGCGTCGACCACCCGATGCCTCACGGTACGGTTCGGCAATGTCCTGGGCAGTCGAGGCAGTGTGCTCAAGACCTTCCAGGATCAGGTCGTCGCACGGCAGCCGGTCACGGTCACGCATCCGGATATGACGCGCTTCTTCATGATTACCTCTGAGGCTGTTCAGCTTGTTTTGCAGGCAGGCGTGATTGGTGCGTCGGGACAGGTTCTCGTGCTCGACATGGGACACCCAGTTCGGATCGTCAACCTCGCAGAAGATGTGATCCGTTTCTACGGGCTCACGCCACACGAGGACCTGCCGATCGTGTTCACCGGCATGCGTCCCGGAGAGAAGCTGTACGAGGAATTGTTCACGGCTGACGAAGGCGCACAGACCACGGCCCACGAGCGGTTGACTGTTGCTCGACTCACAGCGCCGCCCACCGATTGGTGGGATGCGTTGGAGGAGCTGATCCACGCGGCCAACGCCGGAGAGCACAAGAACGTCTTGTCTCTCCTGCACCGACTGGTCCCGGAGTATGCAGAAGACGAGTGATGGGGAGGGTTCAACGTACAGGGATGCCGCGGGGGAGACAACAGCACGAATTACGAACCGTACGAAGCGGAAACGGCGGTCCGTGAAATGGAGTTCGTCGTAGAGTTCATAGGGTTCGAAAGAGTGCAGAGCGTTCCCGGGTTCGCGTGAGCTGACAGCCTCTCTGGAAGGGGCAACGATCATCTCACGTCGCGATCACTACAGGGAGTTCGTGGGCAAGCACCAGCCCGGGGCGCATCATGGCGTCGGAGCTTGCACGCATCCTTTGGATGCCGTTGGCCCCGGGACTGGAGCGTTTCCCGAGGCCTGACATCTCCTACGAGCTGGAGTGAATCGAGCTCGGTCCTATGTGCACGGGTGATCATCGGATCCGTGGCACTCGCGGATCTTCTCAGGCGAACACTCCAACTTGTCGGGTTTCTGACAGCCCGTGGAGCTTGTCTTGCACGGATGACTGCTGTCGGAACCATGGCACTCGCGGATCTTCTCAGGCGAGCACTCCAGATTCTCAGGCTTTTGGCATCCCTTCTTCTCCACCATGCGATTCCTCCTTGTGGGCCTCCGTTCTCGGCGGTCAGCCGAGAGCAGGAGGTCTATGAATTAGTGAGTACTAATATAGGTGCTACGGTCGTTCTTGTCAAGGTAGGAATCTGGCCGCAAGAGCGCCTGATTGGACTTAGTCGTGATAGGTGATCGTGCGGTAGGAGATCGCCGCCTCCCGCCACTGAGGCGTACCGTTGGTGGGCATCCATACGGACTGCACACGCTCGATCCAATTGCCGTGATCATCGTAGACGTAGGCATAGGCGTTCTTGACCTCGCCGGGTGTGACGACCAGCGGTCCGAGGGCGATCTGTCCCGATCGTGTCTCCAGGGTGACGCTGCCCTGTTCATCGTAGGTATACGTCATGGTGTACGGAGAGCTCTTCGTGCTGGGTCCGTAGAGCCTGACCATGATCAGCTGTCCATCTTCGTCGTAGGTCTTGATGCTCCAAGAGAGCAGCTCGCCCTCGGGATCGTACCGATCTGCGCGCTCCTCATCCTCTGTGTAGGTGTAGGTCATGGTGTAGAGCAGCTCATCCTGCGCATCGTACGCCTCGACAGAGGCCAGACGGCCCTCCTCATCACGCTCGTAGACAGCGCGTTCTAAGAGGGCGCCATCTTCCTCGCGCCACTCTACAGCCGTATGTGTGCCCGAAGGATCGTGGGTGTACTCGGTGCGCAGATACGGGGGATCCGTCTCGCGGTATTCCTCTTGCAGGATCAGGCGTCCTCCGGAGTAGCTGTACCTGCGTGTCCGCTCCGGCTGGCGGAGGATTCCGTACTCCACCCGCTCTCTCAGGACGCCCTGTTTGTCGAACAGGAGACTCTCCACCAAGGTTCGTGGACCCTCTGCGGGGCCTGTCGGGCTCGTGCCCAGGATGGCTTCCTCGGTCTCGACAGTCCATACATTTCCGGCGAGGGCGAAGTCCTCGCGTGTCATCCCGTGCAACGGGAGAGGCGTTTCGGAGGCTTTGACCGCCAACGAAGAAAGCGTGAAGAGTGCGAGAAGAACCCCTGCCTTACGCAGAAAGCGCTCGGTTGGTTGAAACACCAAAAACCACCGCCTCGGGAGCCGTTTGCTGCCATTATACCCGCCCCGGCACAGACGGACGTAGGTGCAGGCCTGCACAAGCCGAGCCCCTCGCTCGCCGGGCGATTCGGCGATAGAATGGAGCCAGTTAGGGCAAAGGAGGACTCATGTCGAAACACATCAAAGTGGAGTCGGGGCTGGCTGGCATGCTATGGTTCGGAGGCTGGCTGTTTACCATCGCCTTCGCCAAGCTCGTCTGGTGGCAAGCGATCCTCGGCCTGGTGGTCTGGCCGTACTACCTCGGCGTCCTTGTGCGAGGCGCATAGTGATCGGTGGGAACAGGTCCCTTCTGCGCAAGAAGGGACCTGTTCCATCCACGTAGGAAGGAGCTACACAGTGACCATTCCAGGAATCATCGTTCTGTTGGCAGTCCTGTTGGCGGGAATTGCCCTGATGGCTGTCGGTGTCCTGTTGTTGCGAAGGCGCGATGATTGGTTGGCGACGGGCATGGGGGTCGTGTTCAGTATCGTCGGAGGCGGATGGCTGCTGGCGTTGATCATCTCATGGGTGTCGAGAGTGAGTCCCTTTCTCACCCTGGGATCGGTGATCCTCGCCGGACTGGGCTTGGCCGCGTTCGCCTTCTGGGCGATCATGCTCGCCGAGTGTGCGGTCCACGAGGAGAGCAACAGCTTGGACAAGCTTACCTGGGTGATCGTGATCTTGGTCGCCAACATCGTGGGTGCGGTGATCTACTTCTTCACCCAACGGACGGACAGGGTTGAGGGACGGCCAAGTCGGATTCGAGAGTAGCCGCCGCGACGTCTAGCTAGCCTTCATGGTGGAGTTCAACGAACCGCCGGAACGACCGATCGTACGTCTTCTCAACCTCTGGGGGGAAACAGCATCCAGGCAGTTGTTGCTTGGAAAGATGATGCTGTAGGCACTCACAGCATCATCCCTTTACGCGGATAGCCCGGGTAGGTGCATGCGCAACGATCGAGACTAGACGAGTCATTCGTGCAGTCTGACATAGAAACGCCTCCTCGTTGTCCTTGCCGGGATCCTACCCGAACATGACGAGCGGCGCAGCGAGTGGGAGAAATGCGTGAGCGAACCCAATCGATCGCTACCCTGGGGACGCTCCTTCCCGCACTCATCTGGAGCTCCTCGTTCGTTGAGGAAAGATCCTTCTTCGCTACACGAGACCGTTTACGGTGACCGGGATCCGGTAATCCCTTACCATCCGCCTCCTCTCGTTCGATGCGGACCTCACCCATGAACCGCCCCGGCTTGTCCCCCCGGAGAACACGAGCGGCCTACAGGCCGCGCATTCTCACATAGCAACGCGAAGACGGGCCAGCGCAGTGGAGGAGGCCTAGAGTTTGGAGCCTCCAAGCACCCAAACTCACAAGCAACGCGAAGACGG
>CAZQHD010000006.1:5617-32831 GCA_964593295.1 uncultured Thermotogae bacterium
AACGCGAAGACGGGCCATCGCAGTGGAGAAGGCCTAGAGTTTGGAGCCTCCAAGCACCCAAACTCACAAGCAACGCGAAGACGGGCCATCGCCATGAGCGTTGCCCCCGTTACCTGTTACCGCTTCTCCCCTACGAACCCCAAATGCGGTTTGTGTCCCCAACATCAAAGGAGTAGAGAACGGCGGATCCAACCGGGCCGTTCTCACTAGCCCCTCGATTCTCGATCGAGGGGCCAGACGCATAAAGAGCGCAAAGGTGGACGATCGGCGAGTCATCGCTTCAGCCGGTGAGGGGACTGGCTCTCCGGGCCACGGCGCGGGCTGGCGCCCGCGGACGAGTTTCCCTTCGTGGAAACATCGCGGCGGAGTGCCCGTCCCCGGAACTCCGCAACAGACCTTAGTTCTCCAGCTGACCGTAACGCACATCACCGGCGACCATCCACAGCTGCTTGGCAACCGAGCGAGAATCTCGTACCGTTCTCTGTGAGCGCGGAAAGGTACAGGACGAAATGGCTACAAGAAAGATCACCAGTCAAGAAGGATACAGCCGACAGAGGCTTCTCGACCTGCTTGTCGAGCGCAGGGACGAGCTGCGAGAGCTTTCTGTCTCTTCATTGGCCCTATTCGGCTCAGTCGCTCGAGATGAGGCCACACCTGGAAGCGATCTGGACGTGCTTGTCGAGTTCAGCGGTCCTGCAACCTTCGATCGGTACATGGATCTCAAGTTCTACCTGGAGGACCTTCTGGGCATTCCCGTTGATCTCGTGACACGCAAAGCACTGAAGCCTCAACTGGTTGCCGTGATCGAGAAGGAACTCCTTCATGTCTCGTGATCCTCGTCTCTTCCTTGAGGATGCCCTGGCCGGCTGCGAGAAGATCCTTCGGTACACCCACGGATTTGCGTTTGCGGAGTTCCAAGCAGACGAGAAGACCATGGATGCGGTGATCCGTAACTTGGCGGTGATCGGAGAGGCCGTGAAGCGGTTGCCACAGGAGATACTCAGCCACCACACCGAGGTGGACTGGCGGAAGATTGCCGGCCTCCGTGACGTGCTGATCCATAACTACTTCGGGACGGACGACGAGATCCTCTGGGATGTCATCCAGACGAAGATCCCTCCTCTCCTGCAGACCCTTCATCGCATGCTGCAGGAGGAAGCCTCGTGAGGGAGAGCGGCATTACATCGAGACGGCTGGCTCGCGACACATTCGTCATCCAGAACTCGTCGACGTCTTCCACGGGTTGCTTGCCCAACTCCTAGCCACGAAGTGTCCTTCTTCCGCGCTCCGCCGTCCGCTTTTCCAACAAGCTACCGGCAACGCGCTACAGGCCACTTACCACCGGCCACCTACCGTTCCTCCAACCACGAACTGCTTTGCCTTTCCGCCTCGCCTACTCCGAACTGGTTCTTCCTACCCACTACCCACCACCCACTACGAACTGGTTTGCCTTTCCGCCTGTCACCACTTCCCTTGTCACGCCCAGCTCCTGTAGAATGGCTGGAGGAACCCAGGGAGGCGCGGATGATCAGACCAAGAGTTGATGTTCCTCAGGAGGCGCTCGCGGAGTTCTGCCGTCGCCGTCGCATTCGGCGCTTGTCCTTCTTCGGTTCTGTGCTTCGCGAGGATTTCCGAGACGACAGCGACCTTGATCTGCTTGTAGAGTTTGAACCTGGCGGCATCCCAGGCTTTCTCCGACTCGCCGAAATGGAGGCTGAACTGGAGACCCTGTTCGGGGGCAGGAAGGTTGACCTCCGGACACCTCAGGACCTGAGCAGGTACTTTCGCGAAGACGTTGTTGCAAGCGCGGTGGCTGTCTATGAGTAGGGCGGACATCGTTCGACTGCGCCACATGCTGGATGCGATAAGGGATTCCGCCAGCTTCCTCGAAGGGGTACATCGGGACTCGTTGGACGAGAATCGGATGCTCACGCTTTCTCTTGTGAAGTGCGTTGAGATTGTCGGCGAGGCCGCCGGACGCGTTTCCGATCAAGTACGAGCTCGCCATCCCGAGATCCCATGGCGTGCGATTGTGGGAATGCGCAACCATCTCATTCATGCCTACTACGATGTGGACTTGGACATCCTATGGCAGACCGTCAAGGAGGATCTTCCTCCGCTGATCCCGGCATTGGAGCGAGTTCTTGCCGCGGTAGAGGAGCAATGAGAACAAGCCCCGCGGTTCCGGCGAGGGACTTCAGGGACGGGCACCCGGTTCGGTGGGGGAGCCAGTCCCTTCCACCGCCCCGCCTACTCCGAACTGGTTCTTCCTACCCACTACCCACCACCCACTACGAACTGGTCTTCCCTACGAACCCAATGAACTCAACCCAACGGACTCTATGATCATGCCCCCTTGACAAGCCTGTCTACCGACCATATTGTGATATTCGAGAAATCTGACATCTTGAACAGGAGGATCGATGGCGACCAAGACCATCCAGATCAGAGGCCACGGGCAGATCACCATCCCCAAGAAGACCAGGGAGCGGTTCAACCTGGAGGATGGTGATGTACTGGTGGTTGAGGAGCGGGAGGATGGGATCATGATGAAGCCCCGCAAGCTGCTCGATCCTACCCAAGCCTGGTTCTGGACGAAGGAATGGCAGAAGAAGGAGAGCCAAGCCTCTGAGGATATCAGCGAGGGCCGTGTCTCCGGCCCGCTCAAGGGGATCGAGGAACTAAGGAAGCACCTTGAGCGGCCCAACACTTGAGTTCAGGACAGCAAACAGCTATGACAAGTCCTGGGTTGCTCTACCCCTTACCATCCGGCAGCGCGCCCTGGAGAAGCTGGCCTTGTACGAGAACGATCCCCGGCATCCCTCTCTCAAGGTCAAGAAGATGGAGGGGCTGAAGGACATCTGGGAGATGAGCGTGACCAGAAGCTATAGGATCACCTTCCAACGGAACGCGGACACCGTGTTGCTCCGGAACATCGGGACACATGACATCCTAAGAAGACCGCGATCTCGGTAGGGGGAGCCTCGTGGGTCAGATGGCTCGTTGAGAAACCCAACGAACTGCCGGCCGAATCGACCGTGGACCACGGACCACGGACCACGGACCGCTCTTCCCCCACGAACTGCCTTTTCCCTACGAACTCTACGAACCCAACGAACCCTATGAACCCAATGAACCCAACGAACCCGGGAACGCTTCGCGTTCCATCGAACCCAACGAACTTACTCCCTCCCGATCCGCTCCATCTCCCGCTTGAGCACATCCGCCACCCGGTGGATCTGCTCATCCGTCATCTGCGAGAAGAACGGCAGCGCGAGGGTCCGGTCGGACACGGCTTCGGTGACCGGGAACTGCCCTGGACGTGTGCCGAGGGCCTCACGGAGGAACGGCTGCAGGTGCAGAGGTTGGAAGTAGTTGCGGCAGCCGATGGCCTGAGAGCGCAGCCCCTCAAGGATACGGTCACGGTCGGCCCGCGAGAAGCGTTCCGCGAGACGGATGACGAACACGAACCAACTCATGAACACGTTCTCGGCTACCGTGGGCAGGATCACCCCGTCAACGCTTGACAACGCCTCCAGGTACCCCTGAGCCACGCGGGCACGGGCAGCGATGAGGTCGTCCAGGCGTGTCATCTGCGACACGCCGAGTGCCGCCGACATTTCGTCGAGGCGGTAGTTGTAGCCCAACCGAACGTGACTGAGCCATCCACCATCTCCGCGCCCTTGATCCGCCATGCTACGGCACATCGCGGCCAGGTTCTCGTCATCGGTCACCACCGCGCCGCCCTCGCCGGTGGTGATCTGCTTGTTGGGGTAGAAGGCGAACACGCCGGCTGCACCAAAACCGCCGCATGGTTGATCACCCAGCCGAGAGCCAAGCGCTTCCGCCGAGTCCTCGATCACGGTGAGACCGTGCTTTTCGGCGATGGCCTCGATGCGTGGCCAGTCGGCAGGATGCCCGAACACGTCCACCCCGAGGATGGCGCGGGTGCGGGGCGTGATCGCCGCCTCGATCTGCTCGGGGTCGATACAGAGCGTGGTCGGCTCGATGTCCACGAACACCGGGGTGGCGCCCTCCATGAGGAGGCAGTTCGTCGACGCCACGAAGCTGAAGGGTGTGGTGATCACCTCATCGCCCGGCCCTAGGCCGAGCGAGCGCACGATGAGATGCAGCGCACTGGTGCCGCTGTTGACAGCGACCGCATGCTTCCGTACAGCCACCCGTGCTAGCGCGCCCTCGAATGTCGTCAGGTTGGGCCCCAGGGCTAGCCGCCCGTTAGGGTCCGTCAGGATGGCCCGCACCGCAGCCACATCCGCTTCGTTGATCTCCGGCCTGGCTAGGGGGATCTCCCGCTCTACGCTCATGCGCTCTCCTCGCTGTCGCCTGACTGGTGGTCGACGCTGAGACCTCGGTGCAGTGCCCGCCCAGCAGAGCATGCGTGCTTGACCCTGCCGGCTGTCGGGCAGCACGGCGGTTCAGATCACGTTGCTGTCTCTCAGCGCTGCAAGGTCTTGCTCAGACATCGCAAGCCAATCGTGGCAGATCTCGTTCACGTGCTCCGCGAGTTGCGGTGCGGGACGAAAGGCGGGAGACGTGTTCATCCCCAATCGTACAGGAGATCCTGCGACGGCAACCTCTCCGGCTTTCGGTTGGCGAACGACCTGAACCATTCCGCGGGCAGCGATCTGTGGATCGTGGAAAAGATCCGCCACGGTGTTGACGCGGGCAGCCGGAACGCCTGCGTTCACCAGGATCTCCAGCCACTCCTCTGCTCTCCGGGTGCGCAGGGTCTCAGTCAGCTCACCATACAGGACATCCCTGTTCTCTGTACGAAGCGGATTGGTTACGTAGCGGGGATCGTCTAGCAGATCCCCACGTGCGATCGCTTGGCACAGCGTCTGCCACAACTTGTCGTTTCCCGCGGCGATAACGATCGGAGTGTCTGCCGTATCGAGAATGCCAAAAGGCGTGATGGATGGGTTGTACTGACCTATAGGAGGCGGACACTCACGGGTCATGCCAAACCGAGCGAGCGGGTACTCCATGAGGGCGACAAGGGAGTCGAGCATGCTGATGTCGATGTACGTTCCAACTCCTGTGCTCCCCCGCTGGAAGAGCGCTGCAGCAATGGCAAAGGCGGCGAACATCCCGGATGGGATGTCGCCCAGGGAGATCCCAGCGGGGTACGGTTTAGACCCGGGCTCTCCGGATACGGTCATCACTCCGCTGAGAGCCTGGACGGTGAAGTTGTACCCGGGCCGGCTACGGTACGGACCGGTCTGTCCAAACCCGGAGATGGAGCAATACACGAGCCGTGGATTGACCTGGGACAACGTGGCGTAATCAATGCCGAGTTTCTCAGTGACCCCTGGCCGGTAGTTCTCTACGAAGACATCTGCCTTCGCTACCAGTCGCTTCAGAAGCGCAATCCCTTCTTCGCTCTTGAGATTCAACGTGAAGCTTTTCTTGTTCCGATTGGTGCTAATGAAGAATGCGCTCTCACCATTGCGCAACGGTGGCCCTACGTGCCGAGCGTCATCTCCCTTCTCGGGGATCTCGATCTTGACGACTTCTGCACCCTGATCGGCCAACATCATGGTGCAATAGGGGCCACTCAACACGCGGGTTAGGTCTAGAACACGAACCCCACGCATTGCTCCGTCCCTGTTGATCTCTCCCTCCACTAGGTCTCCTCTCTGTACCGCAGCAGCTTGGCGGGAACACCGGCCACGATCGAACGGGGCTCAACATCCTTGATCACAACAGCTCCGACTCCGACGATGGAGTTCGCCCCCACCAGGAGACGAGACTCGGAGCCCCACCCGGGAGGCATGACCGTCGCTCCCGCCCCCACGAAGGCACCCGGGGCCACATCCACACGCGCGCCAATGACAGAGCCGACTGACAGCAGCGCGAAATCACCGATCATGGAGTCATGGCTGACGACGACATGCGGACCGATGAAGACATTGCGCCCGATCAGCGGGTTGACGTACAGAACAGTCCCTGCTCCCATGATCGTTCCTTCACCGACCCTGGAATCTGCAGGGATGAGCGCTGACGGGTGTATCGCCGAAACCTGTGGGATCCCCCGTTCTCGGACCCACTCCCCCACGCTGCGGCGCGGGGATACGCGACCAATCGCTACACAGACGGCATCATAGCCTTTGCCCAGTTCTACGTACTCTCGACCTCCAAGGACCTCATGTCCGCGCAGTCTCTGTCCCCACTGGCTCTCGTCGTCGTCCACGAAGCCGATGATCTCCAAATCGTTCTGAAGCTCAAGAATCGAGGCGACCATGTTGCCGGTCTGGCCTGTTCCATAGATGAGAACCCTAGTCTTTGCCATCAGCATTGACCCCCTCTCTTTGCACCATGTTACCTCGAACAACTGACCACCACATGATCCTCAGATCCCACCCGAGCGACCAGTTCTTCACGTAGTCAAGGTCGTACTCATACCGCTGCTCCCAAGAGAGGGATCTCCCATCGTGGAGCTGGGCCCATCCCATAATCCCGGGACGGACATCCAGGCGTTGCCGGATACGCGCGTCATAGGTCTCTGCGCGATGAACCCGATCCGGGCGTGGTCCCACCAGGCTCATGTCTCCCTTGAGCACATTCCAGAGCTGAGGAATCTCATCCAGAGACGTCATCCGAAGGAAGCGTCCGACGCGCGTGATCCGCGGGTCACTCCGCGTAACAAACCCGTCCGGGGCCTTGTCCACCATCGTACGGAACTTGTAGAGCACGAAAGAACGACCGTATCTTCCGGCTCGCGGTTGGGCGAAGATCGCTGGGCCCGGCGACTCGAGGTGGATGATCGTCCAAACGATGATACCGATTGGAGTGGAGAGGAGAAGTCCTACCAAAGCCAGCAGTACGTCCAGTATGCGCTTGATCCTTGCTCTCCCTCGTCTTTTGGGGTCTGTCAAGGTCGGCCCCGGCTTTCAGATAGGGGCAGCAGGACTTCTTCCTCCAAGCGTTCTGCCAGCCTCGCTATCGAGTGGTGGTCCTCCACGAAGCTCCTTCCTCTAAGTCCTCGCGCACAGAGCTCCTCGTAGGGAAGCTCTGCTAGGGCAAGGATGGCGCGCGAGATCGCCCTGGTCGATCTCTCCGATACGGGAACCCCGGCGCCCGCGTCCTCGACAGGGTTGTTGAATGCTTCGCCCACAAGAATAACGGGCCTAGCGGCCGCCATGAAGTCGTACAGCTTGTTCAGGCTGATTCCATGCTTGTATATCGGCGCATCCGCAAGCACTACGATGGTAGCACTCGCCTCCTGCAGAGTATGGAAGACCCTGTCCTTCGGTACTGCGGGTCGGAACTCAACGTTCTCAAGCCCGCGTTTGGCTGCCGAGGCAACGTGCGCAGCCTTCATTGGTCCATCGCCGACAAAGACGAAACGTACCTCTCTTGATCCGCCCCTCAATGACTCTGCTACATCCAGCAACGTGTCAAGGCAGTTGGCTCTTCCATGGGCCCCTACGTACATGACGGTGAAGGGATCTCTGCTTGGTAGCGCATGGGGCGCTGTCACAGAGCTCAAGTCGACGCCATTGGGAATCCACACAATGTGATCCGGCCTTCCTCCGCGAGTGGTGATGAACTCCGATGTCCCGGGAAGGAGCGTCACGATCCGTCCTGCTCTCCTGTACAGGAAGCGCTCAAGCGTCGAGAGGAGCAGAACCAGTGGGTGTCGGGGGCTCATCTTCCCCACGTCGATGAGTGTCTGTGGCCACAGGTCCCGGACCTCCATCGCGAAACCGCAGCGCAGCCTTCTGCTCATGCGCCAGGCGCTAAGAACTGCGAACAGATGAACTGATGACCCAATGATCACCGATGGCCTCGGAACGAATGTGGCTATGCGGGGGTTGGCGAAGCGCGAGACCCGCCAAGAAAACGCAAGCATGTTCACGATGCGACGCCAGTTATTGTCACTGTACGATGGTGCCTTGACCCAGACGAATCGTACGCCGTCCAATAGCTCATGGGACCACCAGCCTCTCCCTCCTGATTTCGAGTGTTCACGCGTCTTGTGCACGAACGAACACGCGAATATGGTCACATCCCAGCCAAGTCGTTGGAGGGCTCTTGCGAGGTCGTAGTGTCTTGTTCCTCCTGGAAATGTGGGAGGCACTGCGTAGTGGTTAATGATCCAGAGTCGCTTGTCGCTCATTGAGTTCTCTCCCACCAACTGGGACTCACCACGCATCTCCTAGCAGAGGTGTGTTTCTGGTTCCAGAACACCTGGTCCATGTAGCGTACCATGCGTCGGCCGATCCTGACACGCGTTTGTATCGCACGCACTTCATCCGGGGAGATCTCGCCCAGCGCTAGCTGGATCGCAACGTACGGTGCGATAAGGTCCTCTTGGTAGATGAACGTCGATACACGGGGATTGATCTCGATCAGCTTGTCACCGATGAACTGGATGTTGACATTGTAGCTAAGAGGGATTGCCCTAAGGATCTGTCGTGTCTGTTCGACAAGACCCGGCCGATCCACCAGCTGACCCTTCACGATGACACCCCATCGTGCGGTCTCCACTGTCTTGGTTGTACACAGCAGCATGTCACCGTCTAGCGCAATCGGATCGGTCGTATGCTCCACGCCTTCCAGATACTCCATTACCAGGAGTGCAGGGAAGTCGACTGCGCTGTCGAAGATGTGAATGAACTCTTCCAGCGCCATATAGCGGCTGTTCGGTTTGCTGTCCAGCAGCAAGGATCTTCGGTTGACGGTCGCGTCGAGGATGCGGAAGCCACGGCTGCCTTTGGCAACTGGGGGCTTGAAGCAGACCGGACGCTCGGGGTAGCCAAGCTGTCGTACGGCATCACGGAACTCGGCGAGGGAGTGCACAAGCTGATACCTTGGGAGGGAGATCCTGGTCTCGGCGCGCAGCGTTTCGTACATCTCGTGCTTGTCCGAAGCGATCCGGATCGGCTCCGGCGGAGAGATGGGCACGGTTGTGCCCAGCGCCTCAAAGCGCGCAATGTGGGGCGATAGAACCGGAACCTCAACACTGGATTGGCTGAACAGCACGTTGGGCTGCAGACGACGAACTAGATCGAGCATGGCCTCGATGTAGTCGGGATCCTCTGCTGGCGGAATGACATGGAAGTCGTCGCACAGGAACCGTCCGATTGCCTGATCGTCGATGTCTGCACCGATAATCCTCACTTCACGTTCGCGAACAGACCGCAGCATGCGGATCAGAGTGGATGCTCCGGGGCATCCGGAGGCTGTTAGCAGAATCCTCAATGGCTTACGCATACGTCTCAGTCGTGTGGATCCATCGAAGCACTTCGAACGCTTCGGCATATCCGCCTTCGATCTGCGTCCCCCGTGTCCTGGCAAGACTCCAGATGAACTCGGCGTCCAGGTATATCCGGTGCCCTTGCGAACGATAGCACTGCAGGGCATCGATCTTTCTCTGGACTTGGCCTTCCTGGAGAGGGATGAAACAGCGCGTCTCGAACACAATATTGTTCCAAGGCTCTTCGTATCCTAGCAACGTATGTCGCTTGAAGGCCCGAAGGCCCTCTTGGGCGATCACCTGATGATCTTGGTGAATGTCGTTTGGAGAGGGAACAAAGATGATATCGGGGTTGATCTCATCCCGTAGATCGATGATCTGTTGCAGGATGTCCTGGCGATGTTGCGGGAAGTTCCTGACTGGAAAGTCAAAGACACGTAGCCGATCCTCCCGAATGCCGAGAACTGTTGTTGCCTGGCGCACCTCAGTCTCCAGGATATCTGGCGGAAACTCCGGTCGAACTGAGGTTCGTGCAGCAGAGAAAGCTGCGTAGAAGACGCTCGCTCCCTCGTCAACGTACTTGGCAATTGTCCCACCGCAGCCGATCTCGCCGTCATCGGTGTGAGGCGCAAGAACCAGAACGCTGGATGTCATGGTCTGTTAGTCATCTCCTCATAGGCCGAAACCAGGCGCGACTCAACTTGCTCCCAATTGTACTTGGTGAGGAACGCATCGCGCCCGTTCTGCGCCATCTCGTCACGCATCTCTCGGTCATCGAGTAGCCTCGCGATTGCATCCGAAACCTCAGCCACATCGGTGGGCGGGACAAGCCTGCCATTCATCATATCCTCGATCAGCCTCCGTTTCGCGGGAAGATCACTGACGATGGTTGGCAAGCCTGCGGCAGCGTACTCGAACATCTTAATCGGCTCGCCATGATTGTACCGCTCGCTCACTGGCTGCAAGAGGAAGATCCCGATGTCGCCAACCGCAAGATACGATCTGATATGGTGATGCGGGATCTGCCCCACCATATGTACAACTCTCTGCAATCCAAGCGACACGATCCTCTGGTTGAGCTCAAGCTGATAGACACTGGAGTAGGCACGCCCCACGAGCAGAAGCCGGATCTGGGGGCGCTGCACAACAAGCTTCGATGCCACCTCAATCAGCACATCGATGCCTCGCTCAGGCGAGAGCTGGCCGACATAGACCAGAACCTCATTGCCTGCGTAATCCTTCGCAACCCGCGGATCGCCGGACGCTGAGTCCATAACGGACAGAAGAGGATAGTTCGGGAGAGTGACCGTCCGACAGCCGCACCTCCGAAAGGTTTCGCCGAGATGATCGTTCACCGTTACGACCAGATGACATCTCCGGGCTAAGGACTTCTCAACCCGATCAACCAATCTGGCGGCAAGCCTACGAACCCACGCCACCCGAAACCGATGCCAGGTCACCGCTTCGGCTTGGTACTCGTGACAATCATAGACGGCGTGCGCCCGGCAGCACCGGGAGAGCAATACAGCAATGAGTAGCGAGTCAAGCTCATGAGCATGGTATACGGTGCATCGTTGCCTCACCCCGTGCCGCCACAGAGATATCAGCCGTCGAAGCCGTGTCCCTTGGATATGCACAACTTGATCGTACGGCAACGACTCTAAGGAGTCGTCCTTCAACACCCCAAGGATCGACACCCTCCACCCGGCCTTTGTCAGCGACCGCGCCTCGTTGAGCAGTCTGGCTGCGTCGACTCGGTGGCCTGAAGTCAGGAAGCATACCTTGAAACGATCGACTGATTGCATGCCAAGCCCCTCACTCCGAGTGTTGAGCCGATGTTGACGGAAAGGCGGCTGATCCCGATACAGGCAATGCTACCCCTGATCCGCTCCGACGAAATGTCGTGTGTCCACTTGGCGCGGCCCCTATCCGGTAGAGCCACACAACGAGCAGTCCCAGCCCGAGCCCATGAGTGACGGTTGCAGTAAGGAGCGCAGAGTTGAGAACACTCATCAGAAGGCTCAGGAGGAGAGCCTTTTCAGCAGTAGAGTCCTTGTGCCGCGTGAGGATGTCCATCAGGGCCAGCAAGAACCCCAGTAGTATCGACACCACGGGTATCCCAATCCAGCCCAGGTTCATGTATGACGCACCCAGGTATCCTGTGTTCCTGTGATTGCTCGGATTGTTGGCGTAGATGTCGCCCATCATATATGCAATGCTTGAATGCTCCGGGTACGGGTTTGTCTCGCCCAGAAGTGACCCGATCCGGCTTTGCGTTAGATACGTTTTCGGGTTCGCTGAGAAGAAGTCATGGTACTGATAGGTTATCTGTGCTGGCACGAAGAGTGTTCGTCTAAGAACAAGTGAAGCCGGCCAGGTCGATAGTCCGACGCTCTGGACCAACAGGCTGCCCAGTATCACAGCAATGCTACCCCAGATCAGTATGAGTCCTGGGTTCCTACGGTGGATCACAAAGGCCAGAAACAGCGCAAAGGGGAGGGCGAAGAGAAAGCTCTTCTGTCCAGTGTAGAGGAAGACTACGATGGCCGCTATGGCAACAAGCGCCAGACAGCCCCACTTGCGTCTATTCCAGCTCACAAGGCCGAGAAAGACGAGGAAGACCCGGGATGTCCATGGGACCATGTATCCCCGAATCCATCCCCCGAGGCTTCCCTCTGCACGGACTTCGTACAACGCTCTGCCGAACGAGAACGCGCGAAGTGACGGTAGGCCGTTGTGTGCGATCAGCAAAGCGATCATCAGCAATGAAATGCAGGCCGTCCCGTATAGAACTTGGGAGCGGAATCCACGAGAAGACCACCCGTATGCTTGCGGTCTTAGGAGCACGACTGACGCAGTGGTCAGAAGAAAGCCGCAGAAGCACAGCAAGGCAAACTCCCTCGAAGCATCGGCTAGCGCGTAGAAAGAAAGAAGAGGCAGGATGATGAACACGGCAGCAAGCCTTAAAGCCACGTAAGACACCGGCCAGTACTTAGAACGGGGGAGCAGAACTCCCAGGGCAAGAAGCATTAGGTAAGACTCTGCCAGCTTGACGGGGTTGACGGCTGTTGCGAGCCCTCTGTACGAGAAGAGTGGGCTTATCAGGAAGACGTAGCCGACGTCCACGATGAGCCTGAGCAAGATAAGCAGAACAGTCTCCTTCAGCGCCAATACTCCCATGCATCCGCTCAGAACTGACTTAGCAGCTGTGTCGTGTGTTGTCTGCGCTCTCAGCACTATCGCCTCCTATCTTCTTCCACTGATTCCCTCTCGCAGTTATCGGACGGCTTGCCAAAGAAACTATCGGCAAGCACCAAGCAAGAGCGGCGCCCATGAGCCAGCGAGTTCGAGACACGCAGCATCTCGGCCACTCCCTAGAGAAATCGTCAGACTCCAGTCGACTAATCGCAGTACTGCTGGGTTGGCTTTGAGCACTCCGGCAAACACGAACAGGGTCAGCAGAAGCGCGGCCGGTGCCCCTCCACTCACATGCAGACTGCGACGCACCTGTAACGCGGGAGGAGCGTGGCTTGCCATCATGGTGCGTCTCATCCTTGCTCCCCACTCTTGGTTAGGAGCTTCCAAGCCGTAACAAGCATTTGGTTGAGGCTTGGCAGCGGATCATCCCAACGCCAGTCGGACTTCGCCGGCCCTGGGGGGCGCGCAATCAGGGAGCGGAAGCTTGCTCCCTGTTTTCGTTGCCTGGCCCACGACAGGACTTCACCAGGGAATCTCCATCTGTAGAAAAGCCCTCTCTGGTAATCGAATGCGTCCTCAAACGGGCGGTTAAGGGCCATCTGGACAGAGAGGAAAGGGAAATCCACTCCGGCGGCAACGGAGAGCGCCAGAGTTCCCCAGTACTTGGCGTTGACCTCCAGCAGCCTGTACGTGCCATCGCGGCGATCGCGGATGAACTCGACCTGTGCGGGGCCATGGTAGTCAAGGGCCTTCATAAGCTGCGACGCGTAATCCGCGATGACCGGTTCGAACGTGGTGATATTCATGTGTCCTGCTCCACCATCCAGCGAGACGGTCCTAACGCGCTCTTGCGTAAGCGAGGCCCTGACCTTGCCCTGTTCCACAAGCAGGCAGACATCATGGACCTTCCCTGGGATGAGCTCCTGGACAACGAAGCGATCTGTGTCCAGGTGAAGGTCCGAAGATGCCCCAGCGTTCTCTCTCTTCCTGCGTATGGCTTCAAGAATCGAGGGCCATGCTTGAGGGTCGTGGACCATCCAGACCCCCTGTGACGCGGCCCCTACCGATGTCTTCACAACGATCGGATCAGCAACATCCAGCGACTCGAGCCCGTCCATTCCTTGGATCTCCCGGGTGCGTGGAATCGGGATTCCGATCTGCTCAGCCAATCTCAAGACGTCTGCCTTATTGTTGGCTCGCGCGATCGTGGCATACGGACCAAACGGAATGGCCGCGAGAGGACGTAGTTCTCGCTCGTAACGCAACGAAGCCATCACCTCCTTGATCCCTATGGGACAGAAGACGTCGATGCTCTCTGAGCAGAGCATCTCGGTGATATCCTCGGCAAAGCGTTCCGGATCGACCCCTGGATCCGTGTACTCCAAGCTTCTTGTGCAGTAGCGGGACCATGTGGCGACACCATGTCGGGCGAGACGGGACGCTCTGCGGGGACCGGAGACGATCACCTTGTAGCCTCTCCGGCCCAAGGAGCGAACGGCCGCAAGCGTGTTCCAGTACGATGCATTCGTCACGAGGACCCGCATCTCAACTCCTCCTGATGGGCCTTCCACGCACGGCTTACCGTGCTGATTGTACATCGCTTCGCATCGTCCTTCGCAGCAATGTCCAGCAACCTTCTGAACGTACTGGCGCCGTTGGGCTGAAGGGGCTCGTAGAATGTCGTGTTGTGCCAGAGAACCGTGAACACGCCGCCTACGTGTCGCACCGTGCGAAGCAGACGCTCAAGCTCCACAAGGGTCTGGTGGGGGCTCAATCCGCGATACCCGTACAGCGTCGCATCCATCGCGATGAGCGGAACCTCCCAAAGGTTGAGTCGCTGATCCGCTAGAGCATCGTATGTCTGGAAGGGGTAGCAGGTTCCCGCACGGAACCCCTCACGTTGGGCGTACCCAAGGCTTGAGTCGGTCTCAAGCCCTGCTTCTGCCATTGCTCTCCATGTGTCGGGAACACGAAGGCGAAGGTAGTGTTGACGTACGCTTGCTACGGGAAGATCAGCAATTCTGCTCAGAGCTCCCCACTCCATCTCCAGTCGTCCTGCACGGCACATCGAGGAGTAACTTCCGTGCAGGCCGATCTCGTGTCCCTGCGATGCTAGTTCATGAACAGCTTCCCGCATGCTGTCTAGTACGTATGGTGAGTCGTATCTCGTGGCTCCTCCTCCAAAGAGGAAGAACGACCCGAGCGCGCCCTGGGCGCAGTCAACGGCGGATACCTGTCTGAGATTGTCTGCAGGGTCAGGCCTCCGGCCAATCACACATCGGGAAGCATCTACGATGACTGGAATCGCAGCTCTCCAGTTTCTTCGGCAGCTACGCTTCAAAGCGCTTGCTGTGGATTTCAGTGTGCCGAACAGGCTTATACAGTCAATGTCGTGAGACGCGCAGAATGCGTAGCCGGCACGCCAAGGACTGACAGGAGCCCGGCCAAGTGGGCCATGCCCAATGTACTCCCTGAGGGTAAGGGCATACTCGTCCACAACAGGTCGGTCCATTAGCTCATATCTGACGGCATACGCCTCCGACGCAGGAAAGCGCCCGTGCGCGTCAACCACTGAGGACTTGACCTCCTCCCAGCGGGAGAGGAAGAAGAACGCCGACGAGATGATGTCGGCTTCGACAAACACGCTGGGCTGGTCAGCGGGCCCATCATCAGAGGCTGCTTCCCCGGAAGGAACGCCCCTGTAGAGTACTGGCGTCTCACCGAACAGGATTGTCGGAGCGTCTGGTAGCTCCGGCAGCTTGCCAGATGATTCTTTCCAGTACGGTGACTCATAGATGTGGATCCAGGGAATCCCGCGAGTGTTGGTGACGCTAGGGGGTCGTCGTCCGTAGCTGACCAGGGCATCCATCGTGTTGTCACCCATGGTGTCGTATGGGCAGATCCGATAAGCCTGTCCTACTCGCGCTGCCAGCTCGTCGAGCGTGTACGCGATCGGCGTCCATCGGGGCTGATTCTCTATGGCGTATGTGATCACAAGCCCCCCTGTCTAATCTCGGTCTCCATGCCAGACGTTCCGAAGATCGGTCAGGCGTACAGCACCCGTCGTCCACAGTACGACGAGGTAGGCGGCAAGACCAACCACAATGGTACCCGCCAGCGACAGCAAGCTCGTTGTCGGAAGGAAGAACGTCACCAAGAAGACGCAAAGCCCCCCGAGAACAGCCTTCACGAGGCAAGTCAGTTCGATGCGAAGACGGGAGATGCGGTCGGTGTAAGCAACCACAAGCAGTGCCTGCAGCGAATAGGCACCGAAAGTACTAATGGCTGCCCCAAGAATCCCGATGCGCGGCACCAGTAAGATGTTGAGTCCAAGGTTGAGAGCAGCCAGGATTGAGAAGAGAGCAATCAGCAACCACGTCTTCTCGAACAGGTAGATGATGTAGACATAGATCTGATAGATTCCGACAAAGAGCTCGCCTGTAACGAGGAGTGCGATCAACCCACGGCTCACTGCGAACTCTTCTGTTCCCAGTGTCCGCAAGAGCTGAGGACCAATGCTGATCAGGCCTGCGGTCGCCGGAAGGGCCAGCAAGAGGAACCAGAGAACGGACCGCGAGAGGTAGGTCCTTGCGGTCTCCTGCTTACCTCGCTCCCAGAGACTGGAGACAAGAGGGAGGAGCACAAACGAGATGGGTTGCAGCATCAACTTGAGGATCTGTGCCACGCGATAGGCCGCCGAGTACACCCCTGCCTGCTCCAAGCCGATCAGGTGCACGATGACGTAGCGGTCGCTGGAGTTGACCACCCAGTACATGGCTGCCGCCGGAATCAGGGGGAGGCTGAAACGCAGCAGCTTGACGAGAACGTCACGAGACAGTCCTTGGGGCCAGCCGTTGCGGTACAGAATGCTGCCCAACATGGCCAAGATAAGGCTTGCCTCAATGACGACGAAGGCCCACAGTGCGGTATCCAGTCCGCCGCTCCATACCCAAGCGATCGTGTACAGCGCGGCAAGCTCTAACAGGATCTGTAGCGTTTGGATGGCTGTGTAGAGGCGGATGGCGGAAACTGCGCGGTAGTACGATGAGACGAAGGTGAAGTTCACACGGGTGACGAGGAGCACGGAGAAGAGGGTGGAGAACTCCAGTGCTCCGCCATCGGCGAAGAGGAGGAAGGCAAGACCTCTTCGTGTAAGGAGGGATGTCGCCAGAACCACGAACGAGATCATCCAGACGGGGACCGCCGCGGAGAAGAAGCTTCGGGCGCGGTCTTGCCCTCTGTGCTGTCCCCCCAGATACCGCACCAACCCCGCGTCCATGCGAAGGGTGATCAGCGGGGCCAGGAAGGTGATGGTGAGGAAGATCTGAGACCAGATGGAGTATCCCGCAGCACCGAACAGGCGAGCGATCAGAGGCAGGAAGAGCAGGCCTTTGATCGCATTGAGGACCTGGAAGACCGTACGAACGCCCACATCCCCTGCGAACTTCCTGGACGATGTGGTCAACAGTTTCCCCCTCCTCGACGGCGTCATCCGATGCAACACGGACGAGACCTCTGCATCATACTGGGTTGGGCGCGCGCACGAAAACCTCTGTCTCAGGGTTTGCGCCCGGTTCGTGTCATCTGACGATTGGCGATAGTATCGAGAGGCTGATCGAGGAAGAGAAGAGGTTTGCATGGTCCGGATGACGATGCTTCGCAGTTTCTGCGCCGTGGTAGAGCACCGCAGCTTTTCCCGAGCTGCGACGCATCTTGGCATCACGCAGCCAGCCGTGAGCCAACAGCTGCGGCGGTTGGAGGATGCCTACGGCGTGGAGCTCGTTCATCGACGAGGCGCTGAAGCCGTGCTGACCGAGGCTGGGCAGGCGGTCTATGAGTATGCCCGTCAGATCGTGGGGCTATACGAGCGTTCGCTCTTGGCGTCTGCCGAGACCATCGAAGCCCACTCAGGGCGACTGCGTGTTGCCGCCAGCACAGGAGTTGGAGAGGCCTTTTTGCCGCTGGTTCTTGTCGCCTTCTCCGAGCGGGTTCCTGGTGTCCGTGTCGATGTTCGCGTGGGGGACTCGTCCGCCATTCTCACACGACTGATCCGAGAGCATCTCGACCTTGGATTCGTGGGAACGCTACGACAGGATCGACATCTGGAGTTCGAGCATTTCTGGAAGGATCGCCTTGCTCTCGTGCTTTCACCGACACATCCGCTTGCGCGCCGATCGACTCTGTCGTTGGAGGAGTTCTTGGCGCTTCCTCTGGTGCTTCAGCAGTCCGGATCGGGGGCCACTGTGGCGCTACGAGATGCGCTCGGCGCTCATGGCCTCGGGCTTGAAGAGCTCAACGTCGTGAGTGAGGTTGGGCTACAGGAGTCGACCAAGGCCATGGTCTCTCATGGACGCGTTGGGACCATCATCTCTGGGCTTGGTGTGTTTCGGGATCTGAAGGACCGCCGATTGGTGGAGATCCGGGTTGACGGGCTTGAACTCACGCACGATTTCTACATTGCCTACAGCAAGGACTGGCCTCTCTCCCGAACTGCGAGAGCGTTCGTGGATACTGCGAGAGAGACACTCGCTCGCCTGCGCGCTGAGCTGTTATAAGGAAGCGTTATTGGCCTATTAGCTATGCGCCGTGCAGGATCAACTGGTCATCTCAAAGGTCAGGAGGCATCAATGCAAAGGCATCGTATCGTGCTTGCAGCAGCACTGAGCATCATGGTCGCTCTGCTCATCGGGATTCCGGCGCTGACGGATCAAGCATTGGAGACTATCAACTACGGGGGGCAGTACTACCCCGAGGAGTTCCTGCTGGCAGGGCTTCCGTCGCTTTGGGAGGTGTACGGGTTGACTGTGGAGCATGTTCTCTTCAGCTCAGCGGCCGAAGGGAATCTTGCACTCATGTCGGGGGCGGTGGACATCAACGTGGGTTCGGATAGCCGGACAGCCTCTCTCTTCGGTGCAATTCCTGACGAGGCACTGATCATCGGAACCGTCCAGCGCGGAGACCGTTACTCCACCATCGTTCGGGTGGACTCCCCGTACGAGAGGTGGCACGATCTGAAAGGGAAGACGGTAGGAACCCGACTGGGAACAGGTGCTGAGCAGGTTCTTTTGCGGTACTTCGAGCTGACTGAGGATCTGTCTTGGGATGACTTCCGGTGGGTGAACATCAACGTGGAAGACATGATCGCTGCACTTGCGTCAGGCAGCATTGAAGCTTTCACTGTGTGGGAGCCGACGCCGGCAGTTGCAGAGTCTCAGGGCGTGGGAAGGGTTCTACGAAGCTATGGCGACCTTGCGCTGGTGCCGGTGATGCTCAACACCACGGTTCAGTATGCGGAGACACACCGGGCAGAGATCGTCCGCTTTCTTGCTGCCCATTTGGACAAGGTGGCCCTTATCCAGAGTGATCCGGAGTCTGCGGCAGACATCGCCGCTGGGGCGGCAAGTGCTCAGGGTATTGACGTCTCGGCCGACGCTTTCCTGCGAGTCTTTGAGCGAGTCGACTTCTCGCTAGGGTTTGACGAGGGGGCGTTGGCTTCGCTGCAGGACACGGCGCAGTTCCTGTTTGATCAAGAAAAACTTGAGTTTGTGCCCGAGTTTCGCTGGGATGGTTCGTTCCTTGAGGAGGCCATCCTCCTGAGAGAGAATCTCTCAGATGATGAGGGCTAGGCGCTGGATCCTCCCGATTGCGTTTGTGGCGAGCTTCCTTCTTCTCTGGGAGCTCGCCGCCCATTTTCGATGGATCAACCCCGCGCTGTTCGCTCCTCCCTCCACGATCTTGCGTGACCTTGCCAGGCTGCACACGCGACGCTTGCCGACACGCTCCATTCTGCTCACACATGCCGGGGCAAGCCTGGAGCGCGTGTTCCTTGCAGCTTCCATTGGATCCGTAACGGGCATTCTCATGGGCGTCTTGATGGGAACCGTTCGGATTGTGTACCGATTCTTCCAGCCGATTGTCACCTTGTTGATGTCGATTCCCGGCATCGCGCAAGCCCCGCTGTTCATCGTGTGGCTTGGATTTGGGGATCCTACCATCGTGACCGTTGGTGCAATCGCGACGTTCTTCCCCATTGCCTTCAACACGGCTGCTGGAGTTCGCAGTGTGGATCCACAGATCATCCGCGCTGCGCGCATCATGGGGGTTTCGCACACCGAAAGCCTCGCCCGTGTGTACCTGCCAGCGGCGGGGGGGCACATCATGGCGGGAATCAAGCTGGGTTGGGCGCAATGCTGGCGAACGGTGATCGCGGTGGAGTTCGTTGCGGCCGCCAGCTGGGGGTTGGGGTACATGATCTGGGATGCGTCTGAGTACATTCGATCGGGAATTGTGTACGGAGGCATCCTGCTGATGATGTTGATCTACCTTGGGATCGAACGGTTGCTACTCGACACGGTGGAGCGGCTTACCGTGCGGCGATGGGGGATGATCCGGTCATGATGAGGCCTCAACGGCAGGCCATTGCGGACGGACGGAAGATGTGGTGCGAACGCATGGTTGGCGCGGGCCAGTTCATCCTCCCGTTTGTTGTTCTGGGGGGGATCTGGGAGCTGGTGGTTCTGCTGGGCTGGGTGTCTCCAGCGAGCCTGCCGGCGCCGAGTACGATCCTGCAGAGGGTATGGCTGCTCTGCACGGGAGAAGGCTTGTTGTGGAGACATCTAGGCCAGAGCATGTACAGACTGTCTGTTGGTTATGCCCTGGCGATGTCGCTGGGGCTTACTGTGGGGACACTGCTGGCCATGAACCGCATTCTGCGGGAGATGTTCTCGCCCGTGCTTAGTCTGCTCATCTCCGTCCCAACGATCGCTTGGGTGCCTGTCTTCCTGATTACCCTGGGGCTGGGGGATCGTACGGTGATTGCCGCCGTGTTCCTCGGGGGATTCTTCGCCATCACGTACAACACCATCCGAGGGATCGAGATGGTCGATCTCAACAGGATCCGCGCTGCGCAAACCATGGGAGCGCGGGGCCCACGGTTGTTCTTCAGTGTGCTGCTTCCCGGTTCATCGGTCTCTGTCCTGACAGGCCTGCGCCTGGGTATCGGCTACTCGTGGCGAGCCTTGGTCGGAGGAGAGATGCTATCGGCGATGGTCCGCTGGGGCATCGGAAAGATGATCTACCAGGCCCGGTTCTGGAACGATGTGACGGTGATGTTTGTGGGCCTGCTCGTGATTGGAGTGACCGGTCTGTTGCTGGATCGGCTGATCATTGGATGGCTCGAGCGAGCGACGATTGAGCGCTGGGGAATGGTATCGGAGCGATGATATGAGCCGAGAGATCATCAGTGTAGAAGGACTGTCCAAGCTGTTCGGCAAGGGGGACCGGCAGGTTGAGGCGCTGCGAGACGTCGAGTTGTCGGTACAGGAAGGAGAGTTTGCCGTTCTCATCGGACCCTCGGGGTGTGGGAAGTCCACGCTCCTGTACATGATGGCCGGGTTCGAGCTTCCTACGGCAGGCCGGATCCTGCTCGACGGACAGGAGATCCGCAAGCCGGGGCCAGATCGGGGCTTTGTGTTTCAGGATTACGCCTTGTTTCCCTGGAAGACCGTGCTGGGCAACGTCATGTTTGGACTCCTGCGGAACGGCGTGGCCCGACGAGACGCGAGACAGATCGCCATGGAGCACATCTCCATGGTTCATCTTCAAGGGTTCGAGCATGCGTATCCCCACACCCTCTCCGGCGGGATGAAGCAACGGGTCGGCATCGCTCGTGCCCTGGCGTACAACCCCAAGGTCTTGCTCATGGACGAGCCGTTCGGGGCGCTCGACGCACAGACACGGAAGCTGATGCAGCAAGAAATGGTGTCCATCTGGGAGGCTGCGCAGAAGACCGTTGTGTTCGTAACTCACAGTGTGATCGAGGCCGTCTACCTCGCGGACCGCGTCATCGTGATGACCGCACGCCCCGGCTCAGTGAAGGGCATCGTGGATGTAGATGCCCCCCGTCCTCGGGCGTACACAGAGGAGCATTACTTGCACATTCGTCAGGATGTGCTCGCGTTACTGGAGGAGGAAGTGAAGCACAGCATGAAGCAAGACAAGCTGTGCTCGTAGCGTTCCGCCGTTGCTGGAGCAGGTCAGGCATCTTGGGAAGCTGTGATGCCAGAAGTCTGTCTGGCAACGGCATCTATGAGCAGAGCTGCAGGATCTAACGAGACGGGGGTAGTTAGTGGCTGAACGCTGGAGTTTCGTACCACAGTCGAGACTAGGGTTAATCAAATCCGTTGGGGTGTTGGGTGCGTTGGCAGTCGCTGCAATTGCACTGGTATTGGTTCGTTTCGCTATGCCATCCGAACCACATCTGCATATCACGGCGATACCTGAAGGCGATCTTGACCGTCAAGTCTATGCTGATGCTGTGCATAATCTACTGGCACGACTTGAGAAGTACTGGAATCCGGACTCTGGGTACTACGAGTCCCCGGTCAGAACGAGTTCCCTCACTAACGCCATGTACGTACAGGCCGTGAGCATCCTCGCAGGACACGGGATGGCCACGGCGGACCAGGTCGCGCGCGCGGTCAAAGTCGTTGAAAAGCTAGTGTCCCACCCGGTGAGGGATGAAGATGGTCTCGGAGTCAGCTTGGATATGGGGTTCAGAGGAACAAGTCACATGTCGGTTTCAGGTCCGTACTGCACGGCGCTCGCCTACGCACATACCTACGCTGATTCAATGAGCCTTTCCGCGAGTCTCCAAGTACGGATAGTTGAGTCGATAGCGGAGCAGTTACACTGGCTCTCGGATCAGCTTACAGGGAAGACCGGCGGAAGCAATCAGCTGGCAATGCGATGGCTTCCCGAGGCAGCTGCTGCATACGCGTTGGTTGGACACGGGGCAGAGGCGGCTGAGGTCATCATCCAGTGCATGAGACAGGTGGTCGATCACTACGCATTGACAGGACCAGGGTTCGCTCGGCCTTGGATTAACCCGGACTGGACTTGGGTTTACGGCGCGCACAACCTACAACAGCTGTCGGGGGCTCAGTCCGATTTCCACCCGGTTCTAATGCGGGCGGAGTACAACTTTACCTACTTGAGTCACTGCGCAGCAGGTGGCCTGTTCTCACATAGAGTCCTGGGAGGCCTTCCCGAAGGCTATGCGGCCGTTCTCTCATCCATGCTTAGGGTAAGCCTAGGCCACTGGGCCGTCTCGGGCTATCCCCTATGGCTGAGCACGCAGTTGGATCACAGGATGCACTCGAGCAACTACTGGGTCTGGTGTTTCTACAGCCTTGTCGCGATGTCGTCGTGGCCCTACTGGGATGAGGAGTACAGGAGCACTAGCAAGCTGATCTTTGACAACGCAATCCGAATGGTTCACCGCCTTTTCGTTGTCCCAGATGAAGCTGATGTCTCTGCTGAGATGTACCCAGTGCTAAGACGCGAGAGCGGAAGTCTGAACAGACACGCGGATCTTGTGCTCTCGATGGCAGCAGCATACACGGCAATGGCCATCGATTTCGCCATCGACCTCTCCTCCATCGCGGTGCAGGGTCCTCCCCTTACATGGGGGTTTGAACACGCGGCACGGAATCTGTACGTCAGCACACCCCTCTATGGCGCAATCTCGGGTAACCAGATCCTGCAGGCCTATTATGAGGATCGCGGCGATATCACCTTGCTCTACCATGGGAACGGGCTGATGATCTCACCGGCTTACGTTCAGGAAACGCAACTACCAGCACAGTGGGGGATATCTGTGTACCAGCTTTCGCCAGATGACCGGAGAACTGAGGTTCTGGCGACTGATCGCTACAGGCCAGATTCTGTCACCGTAACAGTGGATGGAGTCTCTGTCAGTGAGGAGCCGTATGATACTGCGCTCCCCTCGCTTGCGTTCAGGGAGATTCGGAAGACGAGTCATTGGCTGGGTTCCGGCCTTCAGGCTACAATGGAGCTAGCATTCTCGGAGAGTTCGATCTTCCGTGCGTTTCGCCTCTCAGCGGAAGCCTCGATGAGTGAGTTCAGCATGAGGTTCGTGGTCCCAGCACGGGATACGGTAAGCCGTATCAGCATGTCTACCGCTGTAGGGGAAATCGTCGAGGTATCAACCGAGGCGGAGGGTGTCCATTGGACCGATGTGCGTTACGTTCACTTCACCTACGGAGATTACGGACTAGTCGTCATCCCAGTGTCGGATTCCGGAGGTCTTGATCGGGTCAGTGTGGCTCTTGCTTCACCGGTTCACTGGGAATGGGACCGAGGCAGAGGGCCGAGCCTCGTCATCGAGGGTGACTTTGGGTCTTATCGAAGTATCGAAATCGCACACATCATCGGCTTTACCGATGGATCGGGGGCAGGTGCTGAGGGCGTGTACTCTCGCCTTGTTGACGAATGGAGTAAGCATGCAAGCGATGCTCCAGAAGCGAACACTTAAGACCACCCGTCGATGTAAAGAGTCCCAGAAGTTGCAGGTGTGTCCACTTCGTCAAGACCCACGTAGTGCAAGGCGAACACGAGCATTTGCTGCACGTTCATTCCGAAGCTCTGCATCAGTCCGTCTTTTTGGGGATCATGCTTGTGCGGCTGTGATGGTCGTCTTCGTCACAGAGCCCTGCTCCTCCTCTGACAGCTCGGGAGAGATGAGCAGGGACAGGGCTTCCTGGCTTGCTCGGACTCGGGTAGATCACCTTGGCGATAGCCGAGAGGCTTGAAGCAGTCCTGTAGATGGAGCGGCACGGGGTAGTAGAACATGGTGCCGATGCCGGCGTCGTTCAGGCTCTTCTGCAACGCATCGCGCTTTCCATTCAGCACGCGGAGGGTGTACTGGTGGAAGATGTGGTTGCGGTCGGGCGCGGAGACTGCCATTAGACACTCTCCTTCAGGGAGTCTGCAGAATCGCCTCGTACACTCTGCGCGCTGTCGAGAGCGTGTCTCTCGCTTCTTCTGGGGATGGTTCATCCGTCGGACCAGGATAGCGGAACGCCCACGCATATTCCGTCAGCGGAACTGCTTGATCGATGACCTCGCGAAGACTCGGATCGATCTGAACGCATGCTCTGCCCAGCTTCTCCAAGTCATGCGTCTTGGGAAGGGGCTGATCATGCCAAGCCAGAAACGCTTCCAGTGCCTTCTCAGCCGCCTGTTGCGCGTGGAAGGTGACATCGCTGAGGAGCCTCGGATGGTTGATCTCGAAGTCACCCGCAACAATGTCAAGCTCAGCCTTTCGTAGCCAGGTGTGCGAGTCTTCGACGCGTGCGGGGTCATGCACCATGGACAAGCCGCCCTTCTCTGAGCACAGTGCCGGGAAGAGATGCTCGAAGGTGTGTACGTGCGTCGAAATAGGACCGTGTGCAGACAAGAACGTCCGCCGCGATGCCGGTTCCTCGAAGAATCTCGTACGCCCGTCGGCTTCTCTTTCTCCCCGGCGCGGCATCATCCGGCACGATGAGCAGAAGATCGTAGTCGCTGTCCGGGTGATCATCCCCACGCGCGGTCGATCCAAAGAGGTAGACCTTCTCTGGCTGATACGCCAAAACGAGCTGTGGTACCAATCCGGCAAGTCTTGTGTCCTCTGCTGCCCCTTCTCGATCGGCGGCGTGCCGTAGCGTTTCCGTGTCCATGGCGTTCCCCTCTGCTCCTTGTCCCTGTCGATTCTAGTCAGCTCACACGGGTCGAGTCAAAGTGCGGGGTGGGGCAGTCCATGCTCCATAGTGGAAAACAGTTCATTGGGTTCATTGGGTTCGTTGGGACAAACAGTGCGTAGTTGGTAGTTCGTGGTTCGTAGTTAGGGAAGGGGGGAAGGCAAAGGCAGTTCGTGGTGCGTAGACGAACCAGTGCGTAGTTCGTGGTGCGTAGTGCGAAGTTGAGCAACAGCCTGTGGCTAGTGGCGAGTAGCTCGTGCAGAACGAAACGGTTCGGACCTTGCGGCGATGACCAGTTCATGGGGTTCGTGGGAAGGGCTGTGTGGCTGGCGGTTCGGAGCGCCGATCCTGCCCAATGAACCCTAGAAACCACGCGCTACGCGCTACGCCCCCCCGAACGCCTTGATCGTCTCGATGACCTCGTTCTGCTCTCTCTCCGAAAGCTCCGGGAAGATGGGCAGCGACAAGGCCTCTTGGCTGGCGCGCTCGGACTCGGGCAGATCGCCCTGGCGATAGCCGAGAGGCTGGAAGCAGTCCTGAAGATGGAGCGGCACGGGGTAGTAGATCATCGTGCCGATGCCGGCATCGTTCAGGGTTTGCTTCAGCTCGTCCCGCTTGCCGTTCAGCACGCGGAGGGTGTACTGGTGGAAGATGTGGTTGCGGTCGGGCGCACGGTATGGGGTGACGAGGCCATCTGCGCCGGCCAACGCTTCGTCGTACCGGTCGGCAACCTGCGCACGTGCGGTGGACCATGCGTCAAGATGCGGAAGCTTGACGCCGAGAATGGCAGCCTGTAGGGCGTCCAGGCGCGAGTTGACGCCCACCATGCGATGGTAGTACTTGGGTTTGGCGCCGTGAACCCGGAGCATCCTCACTTTTTCCGCCAGTTCGTCGCTGTTCGTCGTCACCAGACCCCCGTCTCCGTACGCCCCCAGGTTCTTGGTGGGGTAGAAGCTGAAGCAGCCGAGGGTGCCGAGGGAGCCAGCCTTGGCAGCGAGTGGCATGTGGCTTGTAGCTTGTGGAGGGGAAGCAGCTTGTGACGTTCCCACAGGCCACGGGCCACCGGCTACTGGCCCATAGGTGGCGCCGATGGCTTGGGCGGCGTCTTCGATGACGGCAAGGCCATACTCCTGGGCGATGGCGTTGATCTCGTGCATGTCCGCGACTTGTCCGTAGAGGTGGACGGGGATAATCGCCCGCGGGGTCGGGTTCGTAGGGTTCGTAGAGTTCGTAGAGTTCGTTGGGTGAGTGGGGGCTTGGGCGTCAGCGCTACTGGCCACGGGTCGCGTGCCACGGGCTGCCTCTTCCAAGACCGTACGCAGGCTGTTGGGGTCGAGGTTGAAGGTCTTGGGATCGATGTCGCAGAAGACGGGGGTGGCCCCCACGTTGTGTACCACGCCGGCGGTGGCGAAGAAGGTGAAGCTGGGCAGGATCACCGCGTCTCCGGGGCCGATGTCGAGCGCTCGCAACGACAGCAGCAACGCGTCCGTGCCGCTGGCCACGCCGATGGCGTGCTTGCATCCGCAGTAGGCAGCCGCGGCGTCCTCAAACTCCTTGACGTAGGGCCCGAGGACGTACTTCCCGCTGCGGACGACTTCCAGCATCTTGGCGTCCATCTCTTCACGAATCGACTCGTACTGCCGGAGAAGGTCTAACACGGGGATGGGCATGGGATAGGCTCCTTGGCAACAACGTTCGTTGGGTTCATAGGGTTCGTTGAGTTCATTGGGTGAGAAGCGTTCATGGGATCAGCTGGCATCCTTTAGGTATGTGATCAGTCGTGAGATCTGCTTGGCAACCGCATCCAGCGCGCCGTAGATCTCGTCGAACCTCTGTTGCGAAATGTACTGCTGGTCCAAGGCGATGTAAAGCTGTGTCTGGACTTCAGCGAGGGATCCCTTGGCTACAAACAGGAACTGGACGAACTCCTTGTTCGAGCGCCGCGAGAAGCCTTCCGCGATGTTCGAGGGGATGGATACTGCAGCCCGTCGAATCTGATCACGGAACGCGAAATCCTTCGACAACGCTGGTGCGTTCGTAATCTCGTAAACCTCCTTCACGATCCTACGAGACGCTCTCCAAACGCGAAGCTCCTCAAAACGCCGAGGTGAACCCATGATATCATCGAGTGTACGAGAAATGGAACTTGCGTTCATGACATCCAAGCTGCAGTTGGTGTCGAGTGAGGATGTCAGGCGACAGTGTGTCCTCATGCTGGCCACCAAATGACGATAGACTGGCATGCTATGCATCG
>CAZQHD010000007.1:0-32128 GCA_964593295.1 uncultured Thermotogae bacterium
GACACGCGGAAGCCGACGATCACGTGGATCGAAGCGGAGGAGCGGGACTGCTACGTTCTCGGCTCCGTGGCTCCTCCCGGGGAGTTCGACATCACCCTCACCTTCTCGGAATCCGTGTGGCAAGCCGGGGGCGACGAACTGGTGATCACTCTTGACCTGGATTCCGCCGACTGGCCGGGCGCGCCGCCAAGCTCGGACGCGAACACACTGACATTTACAGGGATTGTCGCAGACCACACGTCGGCGACCTCTGTCTGGCAACCGCAATCCGAGACACGGACCAACGTCGTCGAGGACGGCGACAACTCGTGCGATCTCGCCCTCACAAGTATCGTGTTGATCGGCAACCTGTGCGACGCTGCGGGAAATGCGTTCGTGGTTCCGGCACCGCTTGGCAGCGAACACACAATCTATGAGAACCAGGACGTTCGCGTTGACACAACCAAGCCGCTGATCAACGATCTGCAGTTCAACACGGACGCCACGCACAGTGCGGAACAGACGGATCCGTATCTGGTAGACGAATGCGGCCTGGTGATCGTGTACTTCTCAGCGAACGTGACCGACAACTGCTGCGTGGTGCCAGGCAATGTGAACGTGGAGGTCACACTTCCCACGAACAACGCCATCCTGGAGGAGATTCTGATCGAGAGGACGCCGACCGCGCAGGGACGGGTGGATGTGACAGGGCATGCGACCGTTCGGTGTCTAGATGGACCGGAGATGGCGCGGGTGCAGGTCGACATCCAAGCTTGGGACTGCTGTGGAAACGCAGCAGATCCTGAGTGGACAGGGGACGACGAGGGTCTGGTGGACGACATCATCGTTCCCATTCCGCGGGACGACCCGCGGCAGGACATGCCGATGGATGAGAGCGCGGTCATCGATCCGTTGGTCAAGGTGCGGCTGGACGATCTGGGGACGTATCGGCTGGTGCTGCGCGAGAGCACGCCGGTGCGGATCGATGTGCTGGGCAACGACGCCGACAACCTGACCCACAATGCGGAGCATCCCTTCGAACCGTGCACATCGTGCGCTCCATGCGGGGGACAAACCGGCTGCTGTGCTGTGATGTATCTGCATGAGATCGTGGATCCGCCGCAGCATGGGACGGCGACGATTGAGGATGATGAGGGCGACTGCGCTGGCGGCACGGAGATCCGCTACGCGCCGGATCGCGGATACTTGGGCCCGGACTCTTTCACCTACCGGATTCGAGATGCGTTCGGCAATGTCTCGGACGAGATGGCTACGGTCTACCTGCAGACCGTCCCCGAAGTCTGGATGGAAGATGTCTTCGTGATTGCGTGCGCGGGCGAGCTGACTGAGTTCGTCGTGACGGCGTTCGACCTGTTCATCGATCCGGACGATCCGGAGCGGATTCCGTTTGCCTTCTCTGTGTCCGAAGGTCCTGAACACGGTCTGATCGGCGGTCGCCTGGCCGATATGCTCTACTCCCCGCCGAGTGAGGTGACGGACGTGGCACGTGGGGATGCGCTGGTGCCTTCGCTCGACGTGCTCGAGGGTGCGTCGGTGTCCCTCACATACCTCTCGGCACCGGGCTTCGTCGGTGTGGACCGGCTTCGGATGGTGTTTGAAGACCCGTTCGGGGCGTCAGCGACAGCGGTGGTCAGTATCGTCGTGAGTTCTTGTCCCGCAGATGAGAGCGATCATGCGTTGTTCGTGGAAGCGGATGCCTCGGTGTCGTTCATCGTTCCGGCGACGTTTGCCTCTGTGGTGGAGGGGGGGCTCCGTGGCGTGGTGCTGAGTCAGGCGGAGGATGGTACAGTTGCCCCTCCCTCGGCGGTCGATGTGACGTGGAGCGAAGAGGTGAACCGATACGTTCTGTCAGTGGATGCGGCCGTGCTCTCTCACGGACAGTTTACTCTGAGCGTTCCCTTGGGAACGGGGGAGACGGTGACGATTCTGCTGGAGGTCGGTGATCGTAGATGATGCGTCGGATGGGTTGGATGAGTGTCATGCTTGTGCTGGCAATGACGGGATGGGCCTGGGGAGACGTTGCGCCGGTGATGGAGGATCACTCCCTCATGACGTACGCACAGCAACCCGTGACGTTTGAACTCCGCGCCGATGATCCAAACATCGACCCCACGGTTCCGGAGGGCCACCCCCTCGTGTTCTCGCTGGTGGACGGGCCGAGTCACGGGGTCCTTCTGGTGGACTTCCATCAGGTGGTGTACCGCATCCCACATCAGGCTGCGGTGACCGTTGTGTACGTTCCCGCCGATGGGTTCATTGGAACGGATGTGATGACTTTCCGCGTAACGGATCCGGCGGGCGAGACAGCGATGGCAACGACAACCATCGACGTTGTCAGGCGGCTATCGATCGGTATTCTGTCCGGGGCGTGGAGCACCCGGCTTACGTACAACGCGCAAACGCAGTCGATCACAGCCCTACAGACTCAGCTGACGGGGGTTTTTCGCGTGGAGCGCTTGACCCTGAAGGGCATTGCCGACATCCGCATGACATCGGACGGCGTGTCCAAGGAGGCCGTGTTCGATTCGTTGCGTTTCCAGGCGGATGCTGCGCTTCCCGGGATCTCGCACACCTCTAAGCTGTTCTTCGATCCCAACGCGCCGGCCCAGTTCTTCGATCGATGGGAGGCGTCCACGCGGTTTGCGCTCGGTCCGGTGGGCTTCTCGCATACGCTTGTCTTTAGGCACGGTCTGTTGGACTCGTATCAAGCGCTCCTAGCAGAGGCTTCCTTAGGCCCTGCCCACGTCTCCAACATGCTTCGGCTTGCGCTGAACCTAGACTGCGGATTCACCTTCTCCCGGAATGATCTGACGATTTCCTGGACATGGTGTGATCTTCTCCTCAGGGCTGCCTTTCGGATGGCATGTTCAGGCTTCGACTCGTTCCGGCTTCAGGCAAGCGGCATTCCTGTTCCCATCCACGCAGTCTTGGGCGGCGACGTGTACGTAGACGCTTCATTGACGTTCACCTCCACCGGGAAGGAGTTCTCGGCTGAGCTTGTGTGGAGCCCCCGTCCTGGGGCATGCATCCAGCTTCAGACAGAGTCATTCGACAGTGTGGACCCGAAGGTGCTCCGTATTCAGTGCGATATCCCCTCCGATTACGGGGCGGTCCGCTTTGTGTGGGCTTCCTCGAGTGACGATGGGTTCAACGTGCAAGCAACCGGTCAGAGCGACTACTCTGACGTTCTGCGGCTTTCCGGTCCACTGCAGTCGTGCTGCAGCGCGCCGGGGGCCTGGAGCATTGCCACTTACTTCCACGATGACTCCACGAACCTGTTCGACTGGGGGATGACCGTGCTGCATGCAGACGTGCGAGTTGCCCCTCCGTTCGACGTCTTCTTTGAGACGGTCTTCCGATCAGGGTTCTTCGGCGATCCCACGCTTGAGCTGACCGTCGGATGGACCACTCGCTGGTAGCGGGAAGCGGTCTGCGGCTACGAGTAGAGGGGCGCTGAAGCGCCTGTGCCTGTCTTGAAGCCCGATGTCAACCCACAGGACGGGGGGAGAGCTCTCACCGGGGCGAACTGCAGGCGGTTCGGTCAGCTATCCAGATGATCCTTCCTGATGCCGGCCAGATCTGTGCGGCCGGCAGATCACTCCCGGCGCGCACTGCGGCCAGCGCGTGTGCCTTCTCCTTGCCAGTGATGAGGAACAGGATCTCCCGACTTGCGTTCAAGAAGGGAAGGGAGGCGGTGATCCTCCACGGAGGGGTCTCGTGCGGTCGATGCACGGGAATGAACACGCTTTCCTTCACGTCGAGCGAGGGATCGCCGGGGAAGAGCGAGGCAGTGTGTCCGTCGGTGCCCAGCCCGAGAAGCGACAGGTCGATTACCGCGTCATCCGATCGTCCCATGGCCGACCTGAGCCGCTCGCCATAGGCAGAGGCCTCTCGGGAAGGATCTAGTTCTCCCCGAATCCGGAACACCTGTTCGGGGGGGATCGGGACATGAGAAAGAACCGCTTCAAGAGCGGCTCGGTAGTTACTGGCCGGGTGATCCGGGGGCACACAGCGCTCGTCGCCCCATCCGATGAGGAGGCGAGACCAGTCGACGCGTGTCCGCCAAGGATCGATGCATAGGCGTCGATAGAGGGGGATGGGGGTGCTTCCTCCAGACAGCAGCACACAGAACCTCCCGCGTTGTCTGATCGCATCCCGGGCCAGGTGGACGAAGCGATCCGCGGCGGCGGCGTACAGCGCATCGCGGTCGGAGAACTGAAGCAGCCTCATCGTGTCTGGTGCCGTAGGCCGGTGGGGCTGCTGACGATCAGATCAGTGGCCATGCCTAGGAACAACCCGTGGGCCACGATCCCGGGCCGGGCGTCCAACTCCCGGCTCAGGCTGTAGGCATCATCGATCGGAGGAAACCGGCAGTCGAGGATGTAGTTACCCTGATCGGTCCGGAAGGGCTCGCTTTCGTGAGCTCGCAGGTGAGTCTCGGCCCCCAAGCGCTGAAGAAAGCGATGCTCTACGGTCCACGCAAACGGGATGACCTCCACGGGCAGGGCGAACCGAGTGCCCAGCCGGTCGGAGAGCTTGGAGCTGTCGACGATGATGATCTCACGCCGACTGGCTGATGCGACGACCTTCTCTCGAAGCAAGGCACCGCCTCCGCCCTTGATCAGGTCCATTCGGGGGTCGACTTCATCGGCCCCGTCGATGGTGAGGTCAATGGTTGCATGCACCTCCAACGTGGTCTGGGGGATGCTCAGTCGTGCGGCGTGAGCCTCCACGGCGCGCGAGCAGGCGATCGACTGGATATCCTTCAGAACTCCGCGGCTTAACAGCTCCGCCAGCCGCTCGATGGCGTACGCCGTCGTGGAGCCGTGTCCCAACCCGACTACCATGCCGGAGCGGATAAACTCCACCGCACGATCGGCAGCCTGCGCCTTCAGGGCCTCTGTGTCGATCATGGGGTCACATGGACATCTTTCCAGAACGCCACATGGCCTGTGATCTCCTTGGCGGCCTCTTTGGGCTGCGGGTAGGACCAGGCGGCGTTCCTTGATCGCGTGCCTTCTACCGCAACATCGTAGTACTGGGCCTCACCCTTCCACGGGCACGTGGTTCGATGGGCATTGGTCACCAGGAATTCCTGGCGGACCGACTCCATGGGAAAGTAGTGGTTGCCTTCGACCACGACCGTGTTGTCGCTCTCGGCGATGATGATTCCGTTCAGAACGGCTTTCATGTCTGACCTCCTGGATTCTGTCACCGGTAGGTTCGTTGGGCGGGGTGAAGAGAGGACGAAGCTCATGTCGGGGTTCTGTGTGGTGACGGGCGGCGGCTTGTCGGACGGGCAAGCCGCCGCAGGATCACTCAGACCTGCAGTGCGTCGAGGATGATGCGTACGATGAGCAGCGCCCATCCCACGATGATCCCGATCCATATGACGCGTCGGGCGACATCGAGCAGTCCGAACAGAATCAACAGCAGCGTGATCAGCGTGAGATAGCCGATCGGCTTCTCCAGCCCCGAGGAGACGCGATCATCTGTGATCATGTTCAGAAGGTAGAGCACGCCCTGGCCCAAGTACTTCGCGGCGGTGTCCAGGTAGGTGAGCGCTTGCTCCATCCCCGAGTCCACGGCGTCCTGGGTCGGCGCAGAGACGGACGGTGTCTGCTGAGCGAGCGCGGGAATCGAGGCGCTCAGAACCAAGACCACGAGTCCAATCCAAATTGCCGTGTGCTTCATCATGGCAAACCCCCTTTGACTGACCTGACATCTTACTCGAATTCGTGCACCAATCTAGCACAGGCTGCGAGCGTCGGAGAGGTCAGCTGTCCCGAGTGAGAGCGAAATCGCACAGGGAAGTGTCACCCGTGTGGGCGCGGCAAGGAGGCTGCAGCGCAGGTCTCTGCCCGGTAGGGGGCTGCATACGCTTCAATGCCGAAATCAGCATGGCACCGGTCAGCAGGGCGGCTGTACCGTCGGAGAGCGGAAAGGCGGCCCAGATTCCGGTGAGCCCGAACAGCCGAGGCAACAAGAGGATCAGCGGCGTGAGCAGAATCACCTGCCGCAATAAGGCAAGCACCAACGCGGGCCAGGCGTGGCCCAGTGCCTGGTAGGTGCCGGCTGCGACCACCTGGAATCCGACAGTCGGGAAAGCAAGCATGATCCATCGGATCGCCGGAATGCCCATCGAGATCACGGCATCGTCCTGAGTGAAGACCCTGAGCAGAACCCCAGGGGCACCCAGAAGCAGAAGCGTCGATGCCAGCGACATGCCCGTTGTGAGAGCGATCGCCAATCGTACTGTGGATCGCACACGGTGGAGGGCATTCGCCCCATAGTTGTATCCCACAATCGGCATGAGCCCCTGGACGATCCCGAACATGGGAAGGAAGAGAAACATGATCATCCGGTTGATGACGCCGAACGTCGCGATCGCAATGTCTCCTCCGAACGCGGCCAGGCTGTTGTTGAGCAGGACGACGGTAAAGCTGGAGGCCGCAGATCGAAGGCCGGATCCCAGGCCGATGCTTCCGGCTTCCTTGATGATCCACCAACGCAACCGCAGGTGGCGGGGGCGCGTGCGAAGCGATGTACGATGACTGGTGAAGTAGTAGATCAGGTACACAACCGTTGTTGCCTGGGCGAGTACGGTGGCCAGTGCAGCACCCTGGATTCCCAGATGGAACCCGTAGATGAACAACGGGTCGAGCAGAATGTTCAACAGCCCGGAGATGATCATCGTCCACATGGCGACACGAGCATTCCCTTCGGCACGGACGACCGCATTGGTGGCCATGGCAAAGAGGAAGAACGGTGTGCCGAGGATGATTGTGCGTGAGTACTCGGCTGCAAATGGGAGGATCGCGTCTGTGGCACCGAACAGACGAAGGAGAGGTGCGAGGAAGACGCTTCCCAGCGTGGCGATGAGTACGCTGGACAGGAGGACCAACGAGAACAGGTTGCCCAGCGCAAGCTCTGCCTGTTCGCGGTCATCGGACCCCAGTCGTCGGGAGACGATCGAGGCACACCCGATGCCGAACAGCTGGGCCAGTGCCATGATCAGGATCTGAATCGGAAAGGAGATCGCGATGCCTGCGATCCCCAAGGATCCAACACCATGCCCCACGAAGACCGTGTCGGTGAGGTTGTACAAGGCCTGAACTGTCAGCCCCACCATAGCCGGAGCCGACATGCGCAGGAGGAGGCGATGAATCGGCGTGGAGCCAAGCTGTGTGCTGTGATCGATCATAGGTGGCTCCGAAAGCGATAGACGGTCAGCTCCCCCACCCCAAGGGGGAGCCACGTGGATCATACCTCAACAGCCAGTTGTTCGGAAGTAAGGTGGTCTACTGCCCCAAGAGCTCAGGATCGAACAGATCGGGCGAAAGCGGGTCGGTGCTGATCTCAAGGATCTGCGAGGTGGTGACCCGGCCGAGCAGCAGGCGGTTGACGATGCGTTGCGTGGTCACATATACGTCTTCGGGGTCTCGTATCTCGTACTCTTCGTAGAAGACCTCGTAGAAGGGCAGTCCGCTGACTGCATAGAGAACCGCGGATTGTGGGCGAAGCGTCGAGGCGTCTACGAGAACCGTGACGGCCTGAAAGGCGACGCTGAAGTCGACGGCCACCAGGTCGATCTCCCAGAGGAGGGCATCATCTTCCGTGTCCACGGTTCGTTGCTCCTCGATCGTGTAGGAATCTGCGAAACGAATGCCGCTGGTCTGAGCCACGGCGGCGTCTCCGAAGACTTCTGTTGTGGCACTTGTCTTGATCGGGAACTCAAGATCAGGTCCGAAGAAGTAGGTCGCCTCCGGAGTCGAGAGGAAGACCTGTCCGGCAAGCTCCTCCGGCTCCTCGAATTCAATCCGTGCGTACGATTCGCCGTCCTCAGAGCTGTAGAATGAGAGGGAAAGGGTCGCCTCTCTCGTCTCGTCCGGGGTTTCGGAGAGGATACGAATCGTAAGTTGCGTCACCGAGTCGTCGAAGAACCGAGCTTCATCGAGCGCAGTGAGAAGCTCGAGGTCGGTGGTCTCCTGTGGAAAGGCAGCAAAGCTGGCCAGAGAGAGCAGTCCGATCAGCCAGAGTGCGAGAGTGCGAAGAGCCATAGGATACTCCTTTCGGTGGTTCAGACGCTCCGTAGGGCGTCGACGATCTGGACCCGCGAGGTCCGCCAGGAAGGAAACAGGGCACTAAGAAGCGTGGACACAACGATCGTCACGGAGGGAATCGCGAGGACGTACCCGGAGAGCTGAACTCGGATCACTTGCGGGAGCGCTGCACCGGGTGGGGTCCAGGTGAAGCCCAATTGATTGAACAGAAGCAATAGGGTGGCGCTGAGCACGCCGCCCAGGACGGTGCCGAGGACTCCGAGTGCAATGCCTTCCGTGACGAATGCAGCAAAAACTCGTCCACGGGGAGTTCCGAATGCGCGGAGCGTTCCAATCTCACGGCTGCGTTCCAAGAAAGAGATCGTAAGAACCTCCAGTACGCTGAAGAAGACGAGAACGCAGACTCCGATAATAGCCAGGCCGGAGAAGGCGCGGTAGAAGGACTGAATCGATCCGTAGGTTGGGTTGAGCTCCTCCCATGTACGTGATGCAAGAGGGACTCCGATCTCCGTCATCTTCGCCTGTAACTCAGATGCAAACGCGTCCGCCTGATCCAGGTCGTCCAGGCCGATCAGAATGCGAGCGACGCCGTCTGTCTTCAGCAGCCGCTGGACGAACGTGATGGGGAACATCCCCAGCTGACGTTCCACCTCTTCGAAGGCATATGTCATCACGCCGACCACTTCGACCGTTGCTGCGTTGAAGTTCCCGGTGACAGTTCCAGTGGCGATGTTGATTCGATCACCAGGCGCTACACCGAGCTTGCGTGCCAGCGCGCGGCCGAGGACCACTTCGCGATCGGAAGACGGGGTAAGCGGCCGACCGCTGGAGACGAGACAGTCGAGGTCGTCCACGTCACTGCATGGCACAACGCCACGCCCGAGAATGAGGGTGCTTCCGGACTCGTCTCCGGCCAGTCCGGCGAAGCTGAGCTGGAGAGATGTCCCAGATACACCCGGCATGGATCCGAGCGCCGACAACACCTGCTCCACGATCTCCGGCGGGATCAGGTCGTCGAACGCCGATGAGGTTCCCTCAAAGAGACTCGCGGCCGCGACCTGCACCGCGCCTGATTCGGTGGCCAGCGCGATCTTGGTCGACTGGAGCGCCTCGGCGACAAATCCTAATACGGAGGTCAGGACAAGGAAGCCGACCACGATGACGGTCAAACTGAACAGTGTGCGACGCCGGTTACGAAACACGTTGCGTACGGCGGTTTTGATCAGCATCCGATCTCCTATTCCACCCTCAGCGCGTCGACCACGCGCAAGCCGGAGGTCTGCACCGCAGGGAACACCGCGGAAAGAACGGTGGCGACGACACCTACAAGAAAGGGAGGCCATAGGGTGAGAAGCGTGATTTGGACCGAGAGCACGCTGGCCTCCACCGTTCCCGGAGGTTGCCACTGGATCCCCAGTGCATTGAACCCCCATCCGGAAAGACTGCCGGCCACCACACCGGCCAGGCTTCCCAGCAATGCAAGCCACACACTCTCCGTGAGGAGCTGACGGAACACCTCCGTTCGCGACGTACCGAGGGCCCGGATCGTCCCAATCTCCCGCGTGCGCTCAAGAAATGCCAACGTCAGGACTTGGAGGATGATGAAGAACACGAGCAGGAACACGGCGAGGGTGAGAAACCCGAACAACAGGTCGAAGAATCCCGACAACTGGCGATACACGGGGGACAGCTCATCCCATGTTCGGACATCCAATGCCAGCCCCAACTGGGAGAGCTGCTGTTGGACAGCGGTTCGAGCCCTGCTCGTGTCCTCGATGCGTTCCAGACCTACGATAACCCGGTCGACGCCGTCCGTGCCGAGCAGACGCTGGGCAAACGCCTGAGGCATGAACAGAACCTGACGCTCTACCTGCTCGGAAGTGAACCGGTAGACCCCAACGATCTGGAGCGGGGTCGCGTTGAACGCGCCGCTGACCGTCGTCAAGGTGAGTGTCACCACGTCTCCGACTGTCAGTCCAAGACGGCGGGCCGATGATCGTCCGATCAAGATGCCCGCGAGATCGGTCGCTTCCAGGGGTCTGCCTTCCACGACGAGGTCGTCGGAGTTCAGGATGGGGTTGCCCGGGATCTGTCCCGTCACGCGCACGACTTGCGTCTGGTTGCCAGCGGCAAGCAGCCCGGGAAACTGGAGCTGTGTCGTCGTTCCCAGGACACCGTCGTGCGATTGCAGCAGGTTCAGGATCTGATCCGACGTCTCCGGGGAGATCAGGTAGTCATATCCTTCTGTGGTGTCGTCGAACAGCTCCTCTGCAGCGATTTGCAGGTTGCCGTACTCCTTCACCGTCGAGGCCTGAATCTGCAGCTTGGAGTCCTCCAGAAAGCCGTAGACGAAGAACGAGATGGCGGTCCCCAAGGCGATGATCGCGACGGAGAGGAGCGTCCGTCGGCGGTTACGCAGCAGGCTGCGAAGCGGAATCCACCACATGGTTCCCTTCCCCCTCCATCAGATGGCCGTCGAGAATGCGAATGGTTCGCTGTGCGTACTGAGTGACAGCGGGGTCGTGAGTTACGACGATGAAGATCACGCAGTGCTCCTGATTCAGCTGCCGCATGAGCTGCATCACCTGAGCCCCGGTCTCGGAGTCCAGGTTCGCGGTGGGCTCGTCGGCCAGGACCATCTTCGGCTGCGTGATCAAGGCGCGAGCAATGGCGATCCGTTGACGCTGTCCACCGGAGAGCTCGCCGGGACGTCGTCGCCCCAGTCCCTCCAGGCCCACCCGAGCGAGCATCGACTCAACGCGCTCGATGCGCTCCGACTTGGGCACCCGCTGCAGGAGCAACGGATACTCGGTATTCTCAAACGCAGTCAGCACGGGAATGAGATTGAAGCTCTGGAAGATGAGGCCGATCAGTTCCTTGCGGATCCGTGCGAGCTGGCCTTCCGGTCGTTCCCGGGTGGATGTACCTTGGATGAAGACCTCTCCGCGGGATGGGCGATCGATGGCCGAGATCAGGTTGAGAAACGTGGACTTCCCGCTGCCTGACGGGCCGTTGATCACCACGAAATCTCCCTGAGAGGCGATGAAGTTCACGTCCCGCAGGGCGTAGACCGTGGATTGACCCACCGAGTATGTCTTGGTTAGGGATTGTGTCTCCAGAAACGGCCTCCCCTTCTCGTGACAGAACTGGCGTTCGGATTTCATGGGGCCTCCTTCGGTGGGAAGGAGATTGTACGGTACGGGTACAGAGCGGGCAATCTTCGTGCCGAGTCGCCGTGCCCGGCGTTGCGGAGGTCGAGCGATCCAACCCAACGGATGTATCGTTCTGATGAATGCAGGTCTGCAATGTCGCCTGGGCGTGGAGTCCAAGCGGCGCTGCGCCTATACTCAGGGTCCATAGCCCGGGCACCGCGCCGAACCGTGCCTGCTCGGTCAACGCCAGAGAGGAGGATCGCGTGCAAGCTCTGAGAGGTGCAACCATACTAACCCCAGATCGGACGATCCCGGGAGGGACGGTCCTGATCGACCAGGGAAGGATCGTAGCCGTTGGGATCGATGTCGACGTTCCTTCGGATGCCAAGATCCTCGACGTGACGGGCAAGACCCTCATCCCAGGGATGATCGATGCTCACTGCCACACGGGTATCTTTGCGGACGGCGTGGGCTGGAATCATGCCGACGGAAATGAGATGACAGACCCGGTGATGCCGCACCTACGAACGATCGACGCAGTTCACCCTGAGGACAAGGGGTTTCAGGATCTGCGCGAGGCGGGTGTGACCAGCATCGGGACAGGCCCTGGGTCGGGGAACCTGGTCGGTGGTCAGACGGCGGTGATCAAGACGTATGGGCGCACCGTGGAGGAGATGCTCGTACGATACCCCGTGGGGATGAAGATGGCACTGGGAGAGAATCCGAAGCGTGTCTACGGCGAGCAGAAGAGGACGCCTTCGACCCGGATGGGCAACGCTGGAACGCTTCGGGAGTGGCTGACCAAAGCGCAAGCCTACATGGCGAAGAAGAAAGCGTACGCTCAGAAGCTCGCGGCATTCCAGGCGGGGGAGAAGGATGCGAAACAGCCGGACCCGTTTGACGTAGACTTGAAGCTTGAGGGGTTGGCACTGATCCTCTCCCGGCAGATTCCGGCGCACATTCACGCACACCGTGCCGACGACATCATGACCGCGATCCGTTTGGCGAAGGAGTTCAACCTTGACCTTGTGCTCATCCATGCGACCGAGGGGTACAAGGTGGCGGACATCCTCGCGCGGGAAGGAGTTCCGTGCATTCCCGGGCCGATTCTGATCTCGCGCTCGAAGTACGAGCTCCGCGAGCTCAACCCCAAGAACGCGGCCGCACTCTCCAAAGCGGGAGTGAAGATCGCCATCCAGACAGATCAGATGTCCGCTGTGCGGCACATTCGCCTGGACGCAGCCGTCGCCATCAATGAGGGTATGTCTGATGCAGAAGCGCTCAGGGCGATTACCCTCTCCGCCGCGGAGATCCTGCGCGTCGAGGATCGTGTGGGGAGCATCGACGTGGGGAAGGATGCCGATCTGGTCGTTCTTTCCGGCAGTCCGTTCGATGTGGCGCATAGCCGTGTGGAGCGTGTGCTCATCCAGGGACGGACGGTCTTCGAGCGCCAGGAGTGACACGCTGAACAAAGGCTTCTCGCTTCGCTAAGGCTCAGTGCCGACGCAGGGGTGTGACTGTGAGTGAGGGAAGAAGCGGTCCTTTAGGAGAGGCAGAATGGGTGTTGTCGTCCTCGATTTCGGGTCTCAAACCACACGTCTGATCGCGCGGCGAATCCGCGAGTTGAACTCGTACGCCACGGTCCTGCCTGGAACCGCGTCCATCGAGCGGATTCGAGAGGAAGCGCCGACTGCCCTCATCTTCTCCGGGAGCCCCTACTCTGTCGGTGAGCCGGATGCGCCCGTACCGGATCCGGGGGTCTATTCCCTGGGCGTTCCCATCCTCGGGATTTGCTACGGCATGCAGCTCTTGGCCCAGCACTTCGGGGGCATGGTGAAGGATGCAGGTGTGCGGTCGTACGGGGCGGACGAGTTGGTGTGTCCCACGGGCGCGCTGTTTCGGGGGATCGAGAGAGCGGCGTCCGTTTGGATGAGTCACGCGCGGACGGTGAGTGTACTGCCGGAATCCTGGCGAACGCTGGCCAGCACGGAGACGAACTCTCACGCTGCGATTGCCTCCGGGGACGGACGGTTCTTCGGGGTCCAGTTTCATCCCGAGGTCGTGCACACACCGGAGGGGGCTCGGATGCTCGGAAACTTTCTGGATCTGTCCGGTGTTCCGAGAAACTGGACAACAGAACACGTACTGGACCGGCTGCTGGATCATGTCCGTGAGAAGGTCGGCCGGGAGCGCGTGATCGTCGGTGTCTCGGGCGGGGTTGACTCATCGACGCTCGCCCTGCTGCTGGCGCGCGCCGGCGTGTCGCATCGCGCTGTGCTCGTGGACCACGGCCTGCTCAGAGCACGCGAGCGAAAGGAGGTCGAGGACGCGCTTCGCCCGCTGGGCGTGAACCTCGAAACTGTCGACGCATCCGACCGATTCTTCCGCGCGCTCGCCGGTGTCACGGATCCCGAAGCCAAACGCCGAACCATCGGGCGCGAGTTCGTCAATGTCTTCCGTGAACACGCCCGACGAGCCGGGTCGTGTCGGTTCCTAGCGCAGGGGACGCTGTATCCTGACGTCATCGAGTCCGCCGGCGGGGAGGGTACTGCCAGCATCAAGTCGCATCACAACGTGGGGGGGCTGCCGGCAGAGCTGGGGTTTGAGCTTCTCGAACCGTTCCGAACGTTGTTCAAAGACGAAGTGCGAGAGGTCGCAGCGCTCCTCGGCCTGCCCGACGAGGTTCGTCTACGCCATCCCTTTCCCGGCCCGGGACTGGCCATCCGCGTGCTGGGCGACGTCACGCGGGCGAACATCGACATTGTTCGACGGGCCGATGACATCTTTCTGTCTACGCTTCAAGCCTCTGGGGCCTATCACGACGCTTGGCAGGCGCTGGCCGTGCTTACGCCCCTACGTACCGTAGGTGTGGCGGGGGACGAACGCCGATATGGGCACGTGCTGGCGCTGCGCGCTGTCACCAGTGTCGATGCCATGACGGCCGACTGGGCACGTCTTCCGTACGATGTCCTGGACCGTGCCGCACAGCGGATCACGCGGGAGATTCCGGAGATCGGACGTGTGGTGTACGACATCACCAGCAAGCCGCCGGCCACGATCGAGTGGGAGTAGTGCCCGTAGGGCGGGACGGACAGATGGGGGGATCGTGACCGCGGTCGGACGCAAACCGGCGGGAGCCGATATGCGTCCCCATCGATGCCGGGCGACAAAACCTTCATTGAGGACGCCCGGTGCGTTGTCGACCCTGCGTGCATGGCATACTATCGTGCCCTCGGAGGTGCAAGATGCGTAAACAGTTGTTGATCGGGATGATCGTGGGAGTTCTGGTCCTGGCCGGCGTCGGATTCGAGGCAACGGTGTTGGGGCAGACGCGAGCGGATGGGAGTCCTTTTGAGAGCACGATAGGGCTGTCGCTTCCGACCTTCGGTCGCGTTCACTACAACGACGAGGGGCTCATTCGCCGACTGACTGGATTCAACCTTGGGTTGGGGTACAGCGCGCGCACCTATCGCAATGGCCTCTATCCCGAGGAGTTCAACGTCTACTGGGGATGGGGGACATTTCTGCTTATTCTCCCCTACATTGAGTTTGGGGTTTCGTACCCGGTGATTGTCGGCGAGAAGGGCAACCTGCTCGTGTTGGATCTTGGCGTGGTCTACATTGCCCCGCGGATCGGCATTTCGATCCTCTACTAGACGCTAGCGTAGCGACGGGGCCCGGAGCCATTTTGAAATAACTCCGGGCTCCGTCTTCCGTTACAGAACGACGTAGGCAGACCATGATCAGCCACGGTGGAGAGAAGAGAAGGTTGGCCTCATGCTGAGGGAAAGGAACGGAAGGCGCGATCGAAGTCGATGTTTCCGCCGCTGAGGATGACGCCGACACGTCTTCCGGCTGCGTCCACCGTTCGATCAAGGAGCGGGGCTACGGCCACTGCGGCTGAGGGCTCGATCACGATTTTCATCCGCTCCCAGACGAAGCGCATGGCGTGGACGATCCTGTCGTCAGGAACGGTGACAAGATCATCGACGAGTGTCTGGATGATCTCAAACGTCATCTCGCCCAGCGGGGTGCGCAGCCCGTCGGCGAGGGTCTTCGGTGTGAAATCGACCACGCGTTGCCCCGCGGCCAGGCCGCGAACCGCGTCGTCTGCGCCGGCCGGTTCGCATCCGATGACAGTTACGTGGCTGGGCCGCCGGAGCTGCGTAGCCAACAGCGTGCCCGAGAGCAATCCGCCGCCGCCAACTGGAGCCAAGACCAGGTCCAGTTCTCCGACCTCGTCGAGCAGTTCCATGCATGGTGTGCCTTGGCCGGCGATGACCCAGGGATCGTCGTGGGGATGGACCAGGACAGCGCCTGTCTCTTTTCGAATCGCCTCCGCAGTCTCTGTGCGAGCAGAGTGTGTCGGTGGGCAGAAGCTGATCTGGGCTCCGTAGGCGCGGGTGGCCTCAACCTTCGCGTGAGGAGCGTCCTCGGGCATCACGACGTAGCAGGGGATTTCATGAATGCCTGCTGCACAGGCAAGCGCTTGCGCATGGTTCCCGCTGGAGTGTGTGACCACGCCTTGACATCTTGCATCCGGCGACAGCGCGGCCACAGCGTTGCACGCCCCTCGAAACTTGAACGAGCCCGTCCTCTGAAAGTTCTCGCACTTGAAGAACAGGCTCGCGTTGGCCCGTTGATCCAGCGACCGGCAACTCAGCACCGGGGTCCGATGGGCATGCGGCGCAATGCGCTGAGCAGCCTCAAAGATCCAGTCCGGCGGGGGATGCATCATCTCGCCTTCGTTCGGAACACGTGATGACGGTAGTACCGAAGCTCCTCGATCGAGGCCCGAATGTCATCGAGGGCTCGGTGGGTCGATGCCTTGGTGAGCGACTCCACGACCCCCGGATACCACCGAAAGACCAGGTCCTTAATCGAGCTGACGTCGACATTTCGGAAATCAAGATAGCGATTGAGTCGCGGCATGTGATGCATGATGAACCGTCGATCGAACCCCACGGAGTTTCCGCAGAGCGGGGCTTGGCCGCGAAGGCAATGCTTGCGGACGAACGCGAGGGTCTTCTCTTCGGCGTCGGCCAGGGAGACCGTGGACGTTCGGCTGGCTTCGGTGAGGCCGGACGCACCGTGCTGGCAGATGCACCACGGCTCCATGTGTTCCAGAACATCGTCTGGTTGGTGAACGACGATGGCCGGTCCCTCTCCCAGTACCTGCAACTCCTTGTCGGTGACGATGGTGGCGATCTCAAGGATGAAACAGCTTCGGTCGCTGATCCCCGTAGTCTCAAGATCGATCCAGATCAGGTTCGTGGGCGACTTCGCCATGCATATGCCTCCTATCTCTATCCGCCTGTGCAGGCGGTCTTACGCCTTGACCGGCTTCAGCCAGAGCAAGCTGATCACGAGCCCCGCGGCGGCCAAGGCCATCACTGGCAAGAACACAGGAAGGTATCCTCCCAGCACGTCATGGATCATGCCGGCCAGGGTGTTGCCGAGAAGGGCCCCGATTCCGTACGAGGTAAAGATCAGCCCGTAGTTCGTCCCGTAGTGCAACGTGCCGAACAGGGTGGCCGTTGCGGTGGGGGCGATGGCCAGCCATCCGCCGAGGTTCATCCACAGGATGCTGAAGGACACGAGATAGACGAGGGGACGTCCACTGCCCCAGAGGTAGAGAAGCGCCGAGGCCGCAAGGATCAGAACAAAGGAGAGTGCTGCTGCGTTGCGGGGGGTTATCCGGTCGGTCAGCCATCCGAAGATGGGTCGGCCGACTCCGTTGAAGATCGCGAACACGGAGACGGAAATTGCGGCCATCAGCGGGGTGAGTTGTGCGACCTGCTGGCCCACAGGGGCTGAGATCCCGATGGCCATCAGTCCAGCCAGACAGCCGATGGTGTAGGTTCCCCAGAGCGCGTAGAAGCTGCTTGTCCTCACCATCTGGCGGCGGCTGAGATCTGCACCTGAGGTTCCTCTGACTGCCTGGCCGCTCCATCCCAGCGGCTTCCATCCGTCGGCGGGGAATCTCATGGGAAGGGATAGGAGCAGCAGGACCACCGCGAACACAACGCCGAGTACGGTGAAAGTGCGCATCAGGCCGACCGAGGGCATGTCGATCATCATCCGCATTAGGGGAGCCATGATCAGCGCCGACAGACCGAATCCCATCACTGTCAGTCCGACAGCTAGGCCTTTCTTTTCCGGAAACCACTTCGCGGCCACGGCGATCGGACAGCCGTAGATGATGCCCACGCCGGCGCCGCCGATGACGCCGTAGAAGAGCGTCAGCCAGGTGATGTTGGGAGCGAATCCCGCCAGAATCCACCCTGCGCCGACCAGACTGCCCCCAAGCAATCCCGTCTTCTTCGGGCCCCACTGGCCGACAAGGCCGCCGGCCAGCGCCATGAACAGCGCAAACATGGCGAGGAAGACCATGAACGGAAGGCCGCTTTGTGTTGCTGTGAGCCCCCAGCCCCCAGCCTCAACAGGGCTCTCCAGCGGGCCGCGAAACACGCTGAATGCGTAGACCGCGCCCAGACATAGGTTCATCAACAGGCCGAGCAGGATGAACCCCCATCGACCTTGCTCCACCGTTGCACCGAACAGTTTCTGCTCCGACATCTGTATCCTCCAAGCAAGATGGGGGCGGCAGGCGCCGCCCCCATCGTAGATCAGGAAATGGACAGCGACACTGCGTCCACTCCACCTATCCCTTGTAGTCGATAAGTCCCTTGAGCGCATCAACAGACTCTGGGTTCTGAAGCGTCGTCAGGTCTCCAACGGGCTCATGACGGACCAGCGCTTTGAGCACGCGTCGCATGATCTTTCCGGATCTCGTCTTGGGGACCTCATGCGCAAAGACGATCTGATCCGGACGGCCGGTGGGCCCAATGACCTCGTTGACAGTTGTCATGAGGCTCTTGATGATCTCCTCGGAGGGCTCCACGCCGGCCCGTAGGAGAACGAACGCGACCGGAACCTCTCCCTTCAGATCGTGAGGTCTGGAGACAACCGCCACTTCCGCGACATTGTCGTTCTGTGCCAGAGCCGACTCCACCTCAGCTGTTGCCAGACGGTGGCCGGCCACGTTCATGACGTCATCAACGCGCCCAGTGATGCGGATGTTGCCCTGTTCGTCCTTGCGAGCGCCGTCGGATGTGAAGTACCTCTGGTCCCCATACTCGCTGAAGTACTGGCTCTTGAACCTCTCCATGTCCCCATAGATGCCGCGGGTCAGCGCGGGGGGAAACGGACTGAAGATCGCCAAGTAGCCGCCTTCATCTGGGCCCAACGCTGTCCCTCCCGGGTCAAGAATGTCTCCCAGGACGCCCGGGAACGGGCGGCCTGCGATGGTTGGGATGAACGGTCCGATGCCCGGGAGGTTGTTGACCATGTTGGCGCCGGTCTCTGTCTGCCACCACGTGTCGATGATTGGACAGCGGCCTCCTCCGATCTCGTTGAAGTACCACATCCAGGCATCTACGTTGATGGGTTCTCCGACGGTTCCCAGCAGCCGCAGAGAAGACAAGTCGTACTTGCGCGGCCACTCGTCGCCCCACTTCACAAACATGCGGATGGCGGTCGGCGCGGTGTACAGCTGTGTGACCTTGTGCTTCTCGATGATGGCCCAGAAGCGCCCATGGTCGGGCGCATCGGGAGATCCTTCATACACCAGCGTGGTGACGCCGTTCATCAAAGGACCGTAGTTGATGTACGTGTGCCCCGTGATCCAGCCGACATCTGCGGTACACCAGAAAACGTCGCCTTCGTGCATATCAAAATTCCATCTGGCCGTCAGGTAGGACTGGACTGCGTATCCACCCGTGGTGTGCATGATCCCCTTCGGCTTCCCGGTTGTTCCGGACGTGTACAGCAGGAAGGAGAGATCCTCAGAGTCGAGCGGCTCGGCTGGACAGTCTGCCGATGCCTTGTCCATCAGATCATGGTACCACACGTCACGTCCGTCGAGCATCGCGATCTCTGCGCCGGTTCGGCGGACAACCACGAGCGTTTCCACGGACGAATCGCGAATCCCAGCCTCTGCGCTCTTCTTGAGATTGATCGGCTTGCCCCTTCGGTAGTACCCGTCCGCGGTGATGACGACTTTGGCTTTGCAGTCGACCATCCGATCACGCAAGGACTCCGGGCTGAACGCGGAGAAGACCACCGAGTGAGGAGCGCCGATCCTTGCGCACGCCTGCATGGCGATGACCGCCTCGGGGATCATGGGTAAGTAGATTCCGACGGCATCTCCCTTCCGAACGCCCAGCTGCTTGAGCGCGTTGGCGAAACGACAGACCCGCTCATGGAGCTGGGCGTACGTGAGCTTGACCGGCGTCTCCTCGGTGGGTTCGGGCTCCCAGATGAGGGCAAGATTCTCCCCTTTGCCCGCCTCGATGTGGCGATCCAAACAGTTGTAGGACAGGTTCGTGCGGCCGCCGACAAACCACTTGTACGCTTGCGGAGCGAACTGGTAGGCCTGGTCCCACCTCTTGAACCAGTGAAGGTCTTCGGCGTGTTTGGCCCAGAAGGCTTGAGGATCCTTTCGGGCTTCTTCGTACACAGCCGCGTCGGACATCCAAGTCCGTTTCTTCATCTCATCGGACGGCCAATAGACGTTCTCCTGGTTGGGGTCTCCTTTGACCCATTTTGTCACATCGGGCACGCTGGAACCTCCTCTGGGTTTTGCTTGATAGGATGCGCCGATACTAGCCAAATCGAGCGCTCTTCTCAATGCCGTCGAAGAAACAGGGAGAGACGGGCGAACCACCATGGAGCCGCAAGGTACACGCGGTACACGGGAACACTCCGTTGAACCCGTCTTACATAGGTACGTGTCTCCGAGAAGGCGCAATCGAGCCGGCCGGCCCACCGCTCTGCATTGGAGGGACCCGCATTGTAGGCCATGAGGGCGACATCGATGTGTCCGAAACGATCGAGCAGGTAACGCAAGTACCATGTTCCCAGCTGGATGTTCAAGGCTGGGTCGACGAGCTGCTCTGGCGAATACGTTTCAAGGGAGATTCTCTCAGCGATCCACGCACCCGTCTCCGGCATCACCTGCATCAGGCCCACGGCGCCGGCCCGGGACAGCGCATCGGGACGGAATCGGCTTTCGTTGCGAATCACAGCGGCCGTCACCGCAGGCTCCAAGCGGTGCAAGTCACTGGACGCGAGAATCTCGTGCACGTATCCGAATGGATACCATGTCAGTAGGATAAGTGTGCCCGTACACAGGGCCACCAGAGCGGACAGGAACACACACAACACCCGCCGTGACAAAGAATGAAGCCGTGCGCTGTGGAGCATGACTCCCGATGATACGGGAAATCCTCTATAATCATTCGGCACATCGCAGGAATGTCACTTGGAGGGGTATGAAACGAGTTCTTCTTTGGTTTCGAACAGTGTTCGTGAGCGGTCTACTGGCCATTCTGCCGGTGGGGGCGACGCTCTACATCCTCCTGGTATTCTACCGGATGATCGACGGACTTGTCGGGAAGCATACGCCGTTTGGAACGACCATTGAGAGAGTCTTGGGGCGGTGGGTTCCTGGGCTTGGAGTCGCCATCACGATCCTCCTCGTTCTGGTCATCGGCCTGATCACCCGCGGCGTAATCGGGCGAACGTTCCATTACTATTTCGAGCGGATTCTGTTCTCTTTCCCCGGGGTGCGAAAGATGTACGGAACATTGAAGCAGTTCACCAACGCCTTGCTGAACCGTTCGTCGACCACCTCGTTCCAACAGGTGGTCATGTTCGAGTACCCGATCGAGGGTATTCGAGTGTTGGGTCTAGTCACCAACGACCGCTTGGGCACCCTGCAGGACTATCTCGAGGAGGAATGCGTGCTCGTCTATACTCCGACGGCACCGAATCCGTTGTCTGGCTACATGTTGATCATGCCGAGGCGGCTTCTGACGCCTGTTCCCATGCCGGTCGAGGACGCACTGTCGATGATTGTGTCCAGCGGTTCCGCGCTTCCGGACTCGTTGATCTCTCCTCCGTCGGAGGGACGGCCGAAACGACGATCCTGGCGGTCGACATTTCGGAGGACGTAGGGGGAGAGGAGGAGCAATCTCATGTCGATCTTCAAGGACAAGCAGTACCTTCGAGTCAAGATAGACAGATCCTCGGACGAGAGTCTCTGGATGAAGTGCAAGGCGTGTGGCGAGTTGGTCTTCAAGCGACGAGTCCGTGAGAACAGCAACATCTGTCCCGGCTGTGGTGAGTACTTCTTCCTGACGGTGGAGGAACGCATCGGCATGTTGGTCGATGAGGATAGCTTCGACAATATCTCCAAGAGCATTGAGTCGACTGATCCGCTGAGTTTCGTCGACCGGCGGGCATACAAGGACCGGTTGGAAGAGGCCCAAGCGGAGACGGGAATTCCCGACGCGATTGTCGTGGGACGGGCGACGCTCCAGGGAATGAGCATCGTGCTCGGCGTGATGGATTTCCGGTTCATCGGTGGGAGCATGGGTGCGGTCGTGGGCGAGCAGATGTGCCATGGAATGGAGACGGCGCTTCAAGAACGCTCTCCGTTTGTTCTCGTGACCTCCTCGGGAGGCGCTCGCCTGCAGGAAGGGTTGTTCTCTCTTCTCCAGATGGCGAAGACCACTGCGGTGCGTGCCAAACTGACTGAGGCCGGGGTTCCGTTCGTCTCGCTCATGACCTATCCTACTTCAGGCGGTGTTCAGGCATCGATCGCGAGTCTGGGAGACGTGATCATCGCCGAGCGAGGGGCGATGATCGGGTTCGCGGGGCGTCGCGTGATCCAGTCCACGATCTCACAGGAGCTTCCGCCTGACTATCAGACGGATGCGTTCGCCTTTCATCATGGAGCAATCGATCGGGTCGTCAATCGTGAACTCTTACGGGATGAGCTTGCGACGCTGCTTGGCTTCTTTGTGGAGGGATCATGAGCGACGAACGTAGCCTGGACCTGTTGGAGACGAAGATCGATGAGCTTCGCCAACTGCACGCCGTAGATGGGATCGATCTATCCGGGGAGATTGCGCGACTGGAGGAGAAACTCACTCGGCTGCGGCGGGAGCTGTACGCCAACCTCACGGAGTGGGAGCGTGTGAAGATCGCTCGTCACCCGCAACGTCCCTACGCGTTGGATTACATTGCGGAGATCTTCACGGAGTTCTACGAGCTGCACGGAGATCGAATGGCAGGGGATGACCGTGCGCTGCTCGTCGGGTTGGCCAGGCTCTCGGGGCAACCCGTTGTGTTGCTCGTACAGCAGAAAGGGAGAACCACGGATGAGAATGCAGAGAGGTACTTCGGGATGCCGCGTCCTCAGGGATACCGAAAGGCCGTTCGGGCGATGAAGCTGGCGGAAAGGTTTGGGTTTCCCGTGATCTCGCTCGTGGACACCCCAGGTGCATATCCCGGCGTGGAGTCTGAGGAGATGAACATCGGTGGCGCGATCGCTGAGTGCTTGCTGACCCTCACCCGACTCAAGACACCGGTGGTCTCTGCCATCATCGGTGAGGGTGGCTCTGGAGGGGCGCTGGCCATCAGCGTGGCGGACCGTGTTCTCATGCTTGAGAACGCAGTCTACTCGGTCATATCTCCCGAAGGGGCGGCAGCCATTCTCTGGAAGGACAAGGAGAAAACAAGAGAGGCAGCTGCGGCGCTTCATCTGACCGCGGAACAGCTTCACGAAGCCGAGCTAGTGGATGAGATTATTCCCGAGCCATTGGGGGGCGCGCACAAGAACGTTTCCCAGACTGCTGCAGCATTGGGCCGGGCGTTGGAGAGCTCTCTGGATGCACTTCGTTGCCGGACGCTCGATGAGCTCGTGGACTCACGTTTTGATCGTTACCGTGAGATCGGTCCATTTCGGTCTCTGGATGTGGCGCAAGAGGAGATGCTGGCGGGGGGCGCGGCAGACGATGTGGAAGTCGAGGAAGGCTCCTCCAGGCGATGATCCGAATGGTGATCGGGGTGGGAAACCGTCTTTCACGTGATGACGGAGCAGGCCCCGAGGTGGCGCAACGGCTTTCCGATTCAGACTGGATGGCTATTGACTGCGGAACGGCTTTCGAAAATGCTGTAGGGGTGGCGAAACATTCGTCTCCGGATCTTCTGGTGATCGTGGACGCAGCGCGCATGGGAATGGCGGCGGGTTCGGTTTGTCGGATCGCAATGGAAGATGCTCGGCAAATGCTCGCCACCACGCACGGATTGCCCTTGCCGTTCGTCCTGTCACGCGTTCAGGCCGCTGTGGGGCGTGTAGAGATGATCGGCATCGAGCCGGAGGATCTGTCGTGGGGAGAGGGGCTCTCCCCGTCTGTGGAGGAGGCGGTGCGGAGGCTGGTCTCGACGCTTCGCGGAGGAAGGTTGGATTCGATTCCGTGGGCCTAGGCGTATCCTTCGAAGGCTCCTCTTCGAACGCGTCTGTGCTTGCGGAGCGACGGACGAGTGGCTATAAGGGGTCACTGCCCAGGGGGCGGTTCGCGGGCAAACCGATGAGAATTAGTATCAAAGGAGGCGGATATGCCGTTCTATGGAGGCAAGAAGCTACAAGAAGTGTATCGGTTGGCGCAACGAGAGGGGTTCGCGCTGATGGCAAACAACGTGGCCGAACCGAACGTCTACCTTGGCCTTCTCTCCGCTTACACGGACGCGCGATCCGATCTTCTCGTTCAGATCAGTCCTGGAGCGGCGAAGTACGCAGGAGGCGGAGACAAGCGAGCTGGGTTGCGTATGCTGTGTCAGATGATCCACGAGCTCGCTGAGGTTTCTCCCATCTGCGTCTTCATCAACCTCGACCATTTCACCGTGGGAGAGATGGAGTTGATCGAGGAAGTGGTTGAACACCGACTGGTTTCATCGATCATGATCGACGCATCGAAGGAGTCGTTCGAAGAGAATGTCCGGATTTGTCGACAGGTCACAGAGCGGGCGACGGGCTCAGGTATCCTTGTCGAAGCGGAGCTAGGCAAGATCAAAGGGGTTGAGGACGAGGTCTCTTCCGACGATGCGTTGTACACGAATCCGGAGGAGGCGGTAGAGTTCATTGAGCGGACGAAGGCGGACCTACTGGCGATCTCTGTCGGGACACAGCATGGGGTCTCCAAAGGCAGAACGCTGGACCTGCGAATCGATCTCGTCGACAGAATTCGAGAGCGTCTGGCCGAGCATGGACACGAGACGCCATTGGTTCTACACGGGTCTTCCGGTCTGCTCCCCGAGCAGGTCCGCGAGATGATCTCGCGGGGCATCTGTAAGTTGAACAAGGACACCCACTACCAGTATGTCTATGCGCGTGCCGCCTGTGAGTTCTACCACGAGCATGCAGCAGCCATTCTCCCTCCGGAGGGTGTGGAAGATGATGTCCTCAACCTATTCGCTCAAGAGGCGTGGAGTCCGGACAAGTCACGATTCGATCCGCGTGCAGTGGGGCGAAGCATCCAGCTTCGCGTGGCGGAGATTGGCGCGTCTCTCATGGAACAAGCAGGAAGCGGGAGCAAGACGCTTCATGTGGAAGAGGAGGGTGTATCGTGAGGGTTGGTGTTCTTACCGGAGGCGGCGACTCACCGGGGATCAACGCAGCACTTCGGTCGGTTGTTCGCTTCGGGGCCAAGCACCACGTCGACGTCGTGGGGTTCTTGGAGGGATGGAGAGGCGCGATGGAGAACCTCATCCAGCCGTTGACGCTGGCGGACGTCTCGGGCATCCTACACATCGGAGGAACGATTCTTGGTAGCTCACGGACCAATCCGCTTAACTCAGGCGACGGCGTGGAGAAGGTACTGCAGACAATGAGAATCAACGCGGTGGACTGTCTGATCGCCATCGGAGGCGACGATACCATGGGCGTCGCACACCGTCTTGCGGAGCATGGAGTGCAGGCGGTCGGCATTCCTCAGACAATCGACAATGACATCGCGATGACGGACTACTCCCTCGGCTTCTTCTCTGCGTTGGAGACGATCACCGATGCGCTCGACCGACTTCACACGACGGCTGCGTCGCATCATCGGGCCCTGATCCTGGAGGTCATGGGGAGAGATGCGGGATGGCTCAGTCTCATGGGCGGTGTTGCTGGAGGAGCGGACGTCATCCTGATCCCAGAGCAACCGTTCGACCTCGAATCCATCTTCCGAAAGATCAAGCGAAGAGAAGCCCTGAAGAAGCGATTCAGCATCGTCATCGTTGCGGAGGGGGCCACGCCGATGGGGCTCGGCGGGCAGGTCGTGGACGAGGCCGAGGTTGACGCGTTCGGGCATGTTCGCTTGGGCGGCGTCGGCCAGTACATCGCCAACCAGCTCTCCCAGCGGATGCACATCCCGGTCCGGGTGACCAATCTTGCCTATCTTCAGCGAGGTGGAAGCCCCGTGGCCTTTGATCGCATCCTGGCCACACGATTCGGAGCCGCAGCGATCGAGTTCGCACTCGAAGGAACCTTCGATGTGATGACGGCGCTCCAAGGGATGAGGATCGTCTCCGTCCCCCTGGCCGATGCGCTGGGAACTCCTAGACCTGTGCCTGATGGACTGCTCTACTTAGTGGATCTGTTCGAGTAGCGCGAGCTATCGAGGAGGATGCGCGGCGCCTCGTCCCGGCGATCCGACCGCGATGACCCCACGTTGCGACTGGCCGTCCACGAAGACAGAGACACCTTGGGGAAGGGTGTAGTGCGTGATGAACTCATCGATCGAGACCCTCTTCGTCCGGCGAAGAAGCTCACGGTTGAGCCGGTCTCCCTTCTCCTCGTACAGAGGGACATACAGCACGCCGCTGGCGACCATATCTGCGTAGAAATGTGTTCCGTAAGAGAGCTCGGGAGAGAAGGAGACGGTTGACATCTCCACGATCACGGCTGCCCCTGAGATCTCGTTGTACTGCGCCGGAACACCAAGCTGCGGGTTGCTCGATCCCCATCGTCCGGGACCGATGAGAATGTACGGCAGGTTCTCACTGTCGAGAGAGTGGTTGATGCGGCCAATGGCTCGGGCAATTTCGGAGGCGTGGTCCCATCGGTAGGACTCCGGATCCACGAAGACAATGTGACGGATGCCGCGCTTTCTTCCGTTGCCGAGAACATGATGGCACTCTACGATACGATCCTCATGAGGGATCTGCGGGATCGTGATCCCTCGGTGCTCCGGCCGTGTGCCGAGGGGACGCACCTGCAGAACGTAAAACAACGGCGAGCCGGCGGCGGAAGCCTCTGGACCTGAGAACTCGACAGCGAACTCAATGTCCACGGGATGCTCCAGTAGTGTCTCCAGCGCGGACATCATCTGTTGGATCATAGGAGTAAAAGGCATCAGCGTCTGTCCTTCCACAAGCCGCGTGAAGGACGCAACCAGACGGTCGTTGGAGTTGATCATCGATGCCGCAGAGAGCGGATCGCGCAGGGATCCATCTTCGCTGACGATGGAGCATACCTTCGTGAGCAGCGGGTTGGACAGGGCATAGAGTTTGGTCTGACGAAGCCGTCCCTGCTCCATGTCCAGGACATCGACGGTCTCCTGGGAAGAGCGGATGATCGTCTCTACGTCCGATCCTTCCGGTCTCAGCCCGGGCATCCTTGGGGAGAAGACACGAGCAAACTCGCGGCCGACAGCCCGCGTTCCGGTTCCTACCACCAGACGGACAATCCCGTCCTCCGGCTTCAGTCTCGTGGTCCACGGATAGTAGTTAATCGAGAAGGCCACGCCGCCGACGAGCGGGTAGAACAGGCCGTGGCTGTACTGGCTTCCGATCATGTTCTGGATCAGTACTGCCATCTTCTCGCGGCGCCAATCCAGACCGTGGCGTTTGCGGTACGCACGGGCGTTGGCGCTGAATGTCGAGGCGTACACCCGTTTGACAGCGTCGATCAAGGCCTCCACCCGTTGCTCCATAGTTCCGCGATTGGACAGGAAGTCGGACAAGTAGATGCCCGCGAACGAGTGGTGGGTGTCATCCTCCATCACCGAAGAGGAGCGCACGGCAAGGGGGCGTGTCTCGGACTCCAAGAACGAGACCAGACGATCCCGCCATCGCGAGGGAAGCGTGCTGGAAACAATCTGTTCTCCCAGCTCTTCCAAGGTACACTCACCAGTGCATCCGGCCTCGACGACATCGCCGAGGTGGTTCTCAGCCATGAAGGCGTCGAAGACCTCGGTGGTAAGAATGATGGAGTCCGGAAAGTGAATCAACGACTGGTGCTCTGTTAGCGATCCCCCATGGGCAAGATAGTCCATCACGAAGGCCAACCCACGAGCCTTTCCCCCGATCTCCCCGGAGCCGATCAGCTGGATTTGCGCGGGAAGGTCGGAGTTTGTGAATCGATAGCTGCCGGACGGATGGCGACCGAACTCGAAGAACCGGCCGAGGCGATCACTGCCGGTTGGGTGTTTGTGCTTGGTCATGCTCAGGTTCCTCTCCGGCGAAACGAATGTCTACCAGCAGGGGTTCTTCCAGCCTCTTACGGCCCCTCCCCGCGATTGTCCTGGAGCCTGTGTGGAGGCTCAGGCGGCGTTGTGGCCGGCATCCAACGCGCGCTCGTTCACGGACACGAGGGCATCCTTGCCGGCGTCTCGCATTGACTGTGCCATGGCATCCTTCACGGCCTGCAAGGGGAGAGCTCCGGTGACCTTGATGTACGCGCCCAGTGCCACCATGTTGAGAGTGCGCGGATTTCCGATCTCATCGCGAGCGATACCGTTGAGATCTACATAGGACGCTTTGACGTCGGACCGAGCCACTCGACGTTCGATCAGTGACTGGTTGACGACAATCGTTCCCCCGGAGACGACAGCGCTCTCGAACTTCTCCAGGGAGGGTAGGTTCATGGCGATCAGTGTGGTCGCCTCGTCCACGATGGGGGAGCCCACGGGCTCCTGGGAGAGAACAACGGTGCAGTTGGCGGTGCCTCCGCGCATCTCCGGGCCGTAGGATGGAAGCCACGTGACCTCCATCCCGTGATCCATGCCTGCTTGCGCCAGGATCTTCCCGGCAAGGATGACTCCCTGGCCGCCGAATCCCGCGATGATGATAGACCGTTCCATGCTACCCCCTATCGACCAAGTCGCCCAGCGGGAAGACCTGGGTGACCGTTTCGGCAACGTGTGCGTTCGACTGTGTTGGTGTCATGCGCCAGTTCGTTGGGCACGTCGACAGGATCTCGACCAACGAGTATCCGTTCCCGTTCACCTGATACTCGAACGCCTTCTTGATGGCCTGGGTGGCCTGCAAGATTCGTTTCGTGTCGTACAGCGCCTGGCGTGTGACGTACACTGGGGCATCCAGCGTAGCGATCATCTCTGAGAACCGGATTGGGTACCCGCAGAGCTTAGCATCCCGTCCGTCCGGAGTTGTGGCGGTCTTCTGGTCTACGAGCGTTGTCGGAGCCATCTCCCCGCCGGTCATACCGTAGATCTGGTTGTTCACGAAGATCACAGTGATGTTCTCACCACGGTTGGCTGCGTGAATGGACTCGGCCGTACCGATGCTTGCGAAGTCGCCATCGCCCTGGTACGAGAAGACGACCAGATCAGGTCTTGCCCGTTTGATCCCCGTGGCCACGGCACAGGCGCGACCATGGGCGACCTGTTGTGCGTCTGCCTTGTACCAGAGATAGGCGAATACGGAGCAGCCCACCGGGGCGATGCCCACCGTTCGGTCCGTGATCTTCAGGTCGTCGAGGACATGACCAATGATACGGGTGATGATCCCGTGATGGCATCCGGGACAGTACGTGAACTTCGTGTCGGTAAGGCTTCTGGGACGCTCAAACACCTTCACCATACTCTCTGGGCTAGCGGACATATCGCTTCACCTCGCTCAGGATATCTCGCGGTGTGGGCACAACGCCTCCCATCTCACCGTAGAAGGGCGTATCTGCTCGCTCAGCCACCGCAAGTCGAACGTCCTCCCACATCTGTCCAGCACTCATCTCCACCGTGAGGATGGTCTGGGCTTGGTCGGCCAGCGTCCGAAGGGGGGCGTAGGGAAATGGCCACAGTGTGATCGGACGGTAAAGCCCCACCCGAAGCCCTTCCTCTCGCGCCCGCCGGACGACGGTCTTACAGATCCGTGCGATTGTCCCGTACGCGGCGATCACGAGGTCTGCGTCTTCGGTCTGCATCGTTTCATAACGGGTTTCTCTCTCGGTGATCGTCCGATACTTCGTTTGCAGATCGAGGTTCATCTGTCGCAGTCCCTGCGGGTCAAGGTCAAAGCTCAAGATGATGTTCGGATCTCGGTCCTTGGCGCCGGTGGTCGCCCACGGCTTGGCCGGCAAGGTCTCCGGATCGACCGGGTCCGGGAGGACTACAGGCTCCATCATCTGTCCAAGAAGTCCGTCCGCAAGGATCAGTACGGGGATGCGATACGTATCGGCCAACTCGAAGGCGAGCATGGTCAGATCTCCGGCTTCGGGTACGGTGGATGGGCCGAGAACGATGACCCGATAGTCCCCATGGCCCCCGCCCTTGGTGGCTTGGAAGTAGTCGCACTGGGAAGGGGCAATGTTGCCCAGTCCGGGGCCACCCCGGACGATGTTCACGATCACGGCCGGCAGGTTGGCCCCTGCCAGGTAGGAGATGCCCTCGAGTTTCAGGCTGATTCCCGGCGACGAGGAGGAGGTCATGACGCGTACCCCCGCTCCAGCGGCTCCGTAGACCATGTTGATCGCGGAGACTTCCGATTCCGCCTGCACAAAGACCCGACCGAGTCGCGGCATGTGACGGGCCATGTGTTCGAGCAACTCAGCTTGTGGCGTGATGGGGTAGGCGAAGTAGCATTGACATCCCGCGCGGATGGCCGCTTCGGCGATGACCTCGTTTCCCCTTAGGAGCAGCCGTTCAGGCATCATCCCTCCTTAGGTTGTTGGGACTTCTTCTCGATACACCTCGATGACGATGTCCGGACAGGTCAGGGCGCAGAACGCGCATCCAATGCATGCATCCGGGTGGGCCATGTGTACGACGTCGTAGCCGCTCTGGTTCAGCTTCCCCGAGAAGGCAAGCACCCCCTTTGGGCAAGCTGGAATGCATAGACCGCACCCCTTGCATCGATCGGTGTCGAAGACGACGGTTCCACTTGGCATGCAACCCCCTTACGTCTTGGAACGGACTTCTTGGTCCAATCGCTTGGTCCGGTTCTTCTTTAGTGCGTCCAGGCAGGTGTCCACCCGACAAAGCCAACGCTGCATTCTCTGTTTATCGACCGTCGGAATCGTGGGCCGAGTTGGATGGGAGATTGCTGCCGGTGGATGATCGCGCAGCGCCTGCTGCAGTCGGGTGACGTCGTGATCGAAGCTCCCTCGCGAGGGTGCCTCCTCGGGAGAGATCCAATGCAGCTCAATCTCCCCATCCCCACGTCGTTGGCAAACACGGAAGACCCCCCGTTGTCCCAGTTCTAGCGCACGGCCTGAACCGTTGACAGAGGACGGAGCGAGAATCCCCACGATCCCCGACGCCAAGCGTACTCGGATGCCCTTCACGTCGATGCTGATGACAACTCCGGTTTCGGGCGCTGAGGCCGTCTTTGGGTGGTGCGTTGTGTCCTCGTTCAAGCGAAGGATCCTTTCTAAGCGGCTTTGACGACCTTCCCGGACTTGATGCATCGTGTACAGGCGCGGAGTGGCTTCTTCTTGCCGTCAACGATCGCATGGACGCGCTGAAGGTTGGGAGCCCAAACACGGCGTGTGTGCCGAAGCGAATGGCTCACCTTGTTGCCCGGCCCTGGGCGCTTGCCGCAAACATCACAGACTCTAGACATCCTATGATCACCTCACACAGATACCCCGCCGATCAGCAGGGGCTCCACATACAGCGGCTCGACCGTGAACAGTTGGTCGGTCGCGAAATTCTCCGTTCCCCAAGCAGCGAGCGTCAGCGAGAACTCCTCCTCGGACATCTCAGGCATAACCTGGATGCTGGGCATGGCGCGTACCGCGTGCTGTAGACGATCCGTGCCGTGACCGACGACGACTGTCCGGCTTCGCAGTGCCGAGCATCGGCTGATCAACTCTGCCTCCTGAAGGACCTGCGTGGTCCCCTCAGAGTATCGTGTGCCGAACCATCTCACGTAGAAGAGATCCCGGCGGCTGGCAATCGCCACACAAACACGGGATGCCTCCTTCACACGCTCCCGATGAAGAAGCATCGCGTTCACACCGGTTAGTGGGATCCGGAGGGACTGGCAAAAGCCCTTGGCGGCAGCAAGGCCGATCCGTAGCCCAGTAAATGATCCTGGGCCACGGTTGACACAGACCAAACCTACCTGCGACTTCTGCCTCCGGCTGTCCCGGAGGATCTCTTCGATCAAGGAGAACAAACGCTCCGCATGTGACAGTGGAGTCTCCATCGTTCGCACTGTGGCCAAACCGTCGCCAAGAAGGGCAACGCTGCCCAGCGCACCTGCGGTGTTTACTCCGAGGGTCAGCATGCTGTATCAATGGTAGATGACGCAAGTGTCCATTTCAACCGAGGATACGCATCGAGGCGCTGGGACACTGTGCGAGTCGCTGCCGGGCAACGGCGACATCGGCTTCGATCTGCGTCTGTAGCGCACCGAGCGAGGAGAACGCCTGATCGTCACGGAGCTTCTCCAGGAGATGGACCTCCAACACCCTCCCGTGAAGGGCGTGGTCTGGAGGATCCAGAAGATGTACCTCACACCGCACATCGGTCGTGTTTAGCGTGGGGCGAACTCCGATGTACAGCAGTCCACCGGAGCAGACAGTGTCAGCCCACACGTGGACGAGGTAGATCCCGTGGGGAGGGAGCAATACGCGGGGATCCACAGAAAGATTCGCCGTGGGAATCCCGATTCTCCTGCCGATTCCATCGCCTCTGACCACAGGACCGGTCAGGAGGGGGGGGCGCCCGAGGCAGGATCGGGCCAACCGCAGATGCCCCGCCCGAATCGCTTGGCGGATTCGGGTGCTGGAGACCGCGTCACCTGCAACCTCAACGGACGGAACGATGACGACCTTGA
>CAZQHD010000008.1:0-17301 GCA_964593295.1 uncultured Thermotogae bacterium
AGCACGGCCGAGGCCAGCCACTGGGCGCCCACCATGGTGGCCAACTGGAGCATATCCGTGAACGCGGAGTTCTGGGCGTTCACCGGAAGGTCCGGCGATGCGCTACCCACGACGAGCTGATCGAGCATGTACTCATGATCGCTTCGCCGTAAGACGCCGATGAGGTGGCTGGAAGACAGCAACTGCTGCAGTGTGTCAATACGGTAGGAGGCCGGAGAGAGCAGTCCCAGTGCCATGCTTCCCGTCTGGGGTTGGGCGCGGGCTGCGGCGGTGATGACGAGATCCATGCCGGTCGACGCGTTGAGAATGGCGTGGGTGACGTCCGACATGAGCCCGTCCAGGTGTCCGGTGTGGAGCGCGGCGCTTCGTTCGTCGAGGTCCGTGAACCCGACCAACTCGACATTGACCCCATGCTCGGGGAACAGACCCCACGCGTGGGCAAACGCTACCGGGAGGGACTCATACACGGGTGGAAGGCTGAACCGCAGCGTGGGCAGGGTTTCCGCTCCACCCAGCGGGCAGAGCGCCAACAGCAACAACAGGGTGATTGCGTAGACTCGTCTCATCATCTCCCCTTGCGACGACTGGAGCGTACAGACCGCATTATAGCCGCAGTCCGCGCTATGGCCACGTCGAGATAAGGAAACCGTCTCTTGATGTAGGTTTTCGGCGAGTCATCTTTTCCCCTCGGTCACCATTGCGTATGATCACCGTTCTATGGACAAGCTCACGACATGGTTGTGGCGCTACAAGGGCAGAGTGTTCGCGGGGTTTCTCTCCCTTCTGTTCGTGAACGGCGCGACCATCCTCGTTCCCCTGATCATCGGAGACGCGATCGACCGGCTGGCACTCGGGCACGGGCAGCTTCTTCGCAGCGGACTGATGATCATCGGACTGGGTGTGGTGATCATGGTGTTTCGGTTCCTGTGGCGCTACTTCTTCATCGGGACGTCACGGCGCATTGAGCGCGAGCTTCGCGCCAAGCTGTACGGTCACCTGCTCCTTCTGTCCCCGTCGTTCTACAACGAGAAGAAGACCGGGGATCTGATGGCGCATGCCACCAACGACATTGATGCGGTCCAACGGGCCTGTGGGTTCGGCATTCTTACGATCATCGATCCCCTGTTCATGGTCCCCATCTCCATCGCCATCATGCTCTCGATCAACACGCGCCTCACGTTGTATGCGGTGGCCCCACTGCCGATCTTGACGCTGTTCATGCTCGGGTTCGGGCGCATCATCCACCGCAGGTTCGAGAAGCTTCAGGCCTCGTACTCTCATCTGATGGAGAAGGTTCGGGAGAATATCGCCGGGATCCGTGTGCTCAAGTCGTTCGTGCAGGAAGACGGCACGGAGAAGGACTTCGCGATCACCAACCGGGAGTACCTTCAGAAGAACATGTCGTTGGTGCGCGTATCGGGGCTCTTCCACCCCGTGATCGAGCTTCTGGCCGGGATGACGTTGGCCATCATCCTCTGGCTGGGGGGCAGCGGGGTGATCCGCGCCGAGATCTCCCTTGGAGAGTTTGTGGCGTTCACGCAGTACCTGTCGATGCTTATCTGGCCGATGATCGCCTTGGGGTGGGCGGTCAACCTCCTCCAGCGCGGGAGTGCGTCCCTCGGACGGATCAACCGGCTGCTCGCGGAGACGCCGGAGATCACGAGCCCCGAGACACCGCGGGCGCTGCCCGGAACTCGGATCTCGATCCGGAATCTGACGTTTGCTTACCCCACCAGCGAAGGACGCAGCGATGTGCCTGCGTTGTCCGATATCCATCTGACGGTCGAGGAGGGGACGACGCTGGGAGTGGTTGGACTGACCGGATCCGGGAAGTCGACCCTGGCGCATCTCGTGCCCCGGCTGTTCGATGCTCCAGTGGGTACGATCTGCATCGGGGGCACGGACATCCGAGACATCGATCTGAGCACGCTACGCACGGGCATCGGATTCGTCCCGCAGGATCCCTTCCTGTTCTCGGCTACGATCGCAGAGAACATCGCCTTCGGACGGCCCGAGGCCACCCAGGAGGAAATCGAGAACGCAGCACGCATGGCGGGCATTCACGACGAGATCGTCGAGTTCCCACGAGGGTATCTCACGACGGTGGGGGAACGGGGAATCTCTCTTTCCGGCGGTCAGAAACAGCGTGTGGCGATCGCGCGGGCGCTGCTGCTCGATCCGCAGATCGTCGTGTTCGATGATCCGCTGTCGGCCGTGGACGCCGAGCGTGAGGAATACATCTTGCACTCATTGCATGAGTTCTTCCATCGACGGACGAGCATCATCGTAGCGCACCGAATCTCCGCGGTGATGAACGCAGATCGAACCATCGTCCTGGACAAGGGGCGCATCGTCGAGCAGGGAACCCATCAACAGCTCCTGGCCTTCCAAGGGATCTACGCGCGCATCTGGAAGCTGCAGCAGGCCGAGAGGCAGGTGGATGGCGCATGAACGGGCACTTCGACGGCGACGAGATCCTGGGGAAGGCCTTCGACTCACAGCTCATGCGTCGGCTGTTGCGTTTCCTCAAGCCGTATCGGCCGCTGTTCGCGGTCTGCGTTCTTCTGACGGTGACCCTGGCCGGGATTCAGCTGGCGATCCCTTACATCAGCAAGACCGCCATCGACAGCTTCATGACGCTCTCGCATTCGATCGTGGAGCTTCCGGAGCCGCCGGCGAACGGCTTCCCGGTGGGCCTGGGAGAGGGGCGATACCTCGTGGAGACCCTCTCAGTTCCGCCCGAGACGCGGCGGACATGGGAAGTGGCCGGCCTTCTATCCACGGAACGATATCTCTACTTGTCCGAGACCTCAGAGGACGCAGTCTACGTCGAGCGCTATCCCGAGGTGTTCACCGCGGTTCCCGGGGGATGGATTGCCTCCAACCATGACCTCAGCGCGATGCCGTCGGACGACCTGGAGGCGCTGCGCGGCAGCTCGATCGCCGGGATCGTCCGTCTCGCGGTTCTGTTCATGTTCATTCTGGTCAGCCGCTTCGTGTTCGGCGTCCTGCAGGTGTACCTGCTTCAGTACACGGGACAGCTGGTGATGTACGACATGCGCCGGGAGATCCTCGGCCACGTGTTGACGCTTCCGCTGAGGTTCTTCGATCACGCCCCGGTGGGGCGGCTGGTGACGCGTGTCACCAGCGATGTGCAGGCGATCAACGAGATGTTCACCTCCATGTTGGTGAATCTGTTCCGCGACCTGTTCATGATGCTGGGGATTCTGGTGGTGATGTTCCGGCTGGAATGGCGGCTTGCACTGGCGATCTCGGTCTTCTTCCCGGTGATCGTGATCTCTGCCTGGCAGTTCCGCAACCGCGTGCGTTCGGCGTACCGCGAGGTTCGCAAGCAGATCGCTCGGATGAACGCGTACCTGCAGGAGTCCATCTCCGGGATGCGCATCATCCAGGTGTTCGTCCAAGAGCGGAAGGCGAATGAACGGTTCTCGAAGATCAACCAAGATAAGTATCGCGCCGACATGCACCAGATGCTGACGTTCGCCGTGTTCCGACCGCTGATGAGCTTCCTGAGTTCCTTTGCTGTGGCGCTGGTGATCTGGTACGGCGGGTTCAACGTTCTCCGTGGGAGTCTGTCCTTGGGGGCGTTGACTGCGTTCATCCAGTACGTTCGCATGCTGTTCGAACCGGTGTTGCGGCTGTCGGAGGGGTACAACGTGCTTCAAGCGGCGATGGCATCCTCGGAGAGGATCTTCCGACTGCTCGACGAACCGCGGGAGGATCCGGGAGAAGGCCGACCGATCGGGACCTTCCGCGCCCGGATCGAGTTCAAGGACGTCTGGTTCGCCTACAATGAAGACGAGTGGATCCTCAAGGGTGTGTCCTTCACGGTGGAACCGGGCCAACATCTGGCCATCGTCGGTCCCACCGGCTCGGGAAAGACGACGATCATCCGGATTCTGCTTCGTATGTACCCGATCCAGAAAGGGCAGATCCTGATCGACGGCATTCCCATTGAGGCGTTCGATCTGAGTGAGCTCCGATCGCGCATGGCCGTGGTGCTACAGGATGTATTCATGTTCTCCGGTGACATCCTGGACAACATTCGCCTTCGCTCCGAGATCTCGGAGGAGAAGGCGATCCAAGCGGCACGTTTCGTCAACGCGCAGTTCGTCGAAGCGCTGCCCGACGCATACCGCACCGAGGTGAAGGAGCGCGGAGTTACGCTGTCGGTGGGCGAGCGACAGCTGCTCTCCTTCGCTCGCGCCGTCGCGTTTGATCCTCAGATCCTCGTGCTCGACGAGGCCACTGCCAGCATCGACTCCCAGACCGAGCATCAGATCCAGAACTCTCTGCGCAAGATCATGCGCGGGCGGACATCGATTGTCATCGCGCACCGTCTCTCCACCATCCGCGAGGCGGACCTGATCATCGTCCTGCACCAGGGCAAGCTCTTGGAGCAAGGAACCCACGAGGAGCTTCTGGACAAGGACGGGCTGTACGCGGCACTGCATCAATTACAGTTCTCCGGAGCAGATGCCGCTATCTCTCCGTCACCGGAGGAGTGAGGCGTCCGTTCACCGTCGAACTCACGGAGCGAGCGTCCGGGACGGCGGGCGGCGACATCACGTATCCTCTCGCATCCGCTCCTTCCAGTCTCGGAGATCGGGAGGCATCTCCGTCCGCTGCTGTGCCAGACGCCAGCGATCGTTGAGCCCGTCCAGGACGAGACCTCCTCCTTCACGCAAGAACGCTGGAATCTGGTGAAGAGGAACAGATATGCTTGCTTCGCGGGGACCGACGTAACGAGTCCCTGTCCACAGGTCGATCCAGGTGCCCTCGGGGAGGAGGACATCCACGCGATCCACACCAGGTTCCCAGACGGGGCGCAGGAGAAGATCGGGGCCCAGCAGATACTGCTCCCATGCATCGATCCATTCAGGGCGGTCCGGGAACGCCACGAACAGAGGCTGTACGATCGGCGTACCGTCCTGGGCGGCTTGCCGAGCCAGGTCGGCGAGGTACGTGACGATCTCTGCACGTAGATCAGCGTACAGAGCCCAGATGGCCAGAAGCTCGGCATCGTAGATCGTCTCTGGATATCCTTCCGGTCCCATCTCGACGTGCGAGTCGTCGGCAAGCCATGCCCAGGGAGCCAGGTTCGCCATGGGGCCGACATTCATGATCGGACAGAAGGCGGAAAACGCCAGCCATCTCGCCAGGACCTCACGTGGCGGGCGCGCGCCGTATCCTCCCGTGTCCGATCCCCAGAGCGGTGTATTCAGAATGGCGGCGCGCTGCAGCGCGATGATCGCCGATCGAAGCCCCCACGCCGAAGGATCGGTGTCGCCGCCCCAAGCGGCCGTGACCGACGACATCCCCACCCATCCGGCCCGGTAGATCGAAGCGAACTCCTCGATCTCGCCACGTCGGCCGACCTCGACCGCCGTACGCGCAAACCAGAGGGGATAGGCGTTGTGTCCTTCACGATAGGACGTTCCATCGTGGTAGAACCCTTGGATGATCTGACCGTCCGGCGGCTTCTCCTCACCGCGGTCCAACTTGAAGCCGGAGATCCCTGTCTGAAGGAGGGGCTGTAACTGGTCGATCCACCAGGCACTCCCCTGAGGATGGGTGAAGTCGATGAGGGCGGCCTGGGGCAGGTACGGGAATGTCCGCCGAACGTGATACCCGGCGTCCACCGCCGTGTCCCGCTGCTCATCCATGACCCATGGCGAGATCCACAGCAACGTGTAGATGCCTCGATCCTTCAGCCAAGCGATCATCTCGGAGAATCGGGGAAGGCGTGCATCATCGAAGGACAGCCCGCCGTATCCAAAATTGCCGGCAGCCCATGGACGATCGACCACCATCCATGTGCAGGAGATCCCCAGTGCGTCCATCATCAGGACATCCTCTACAACCATCGTGTTGAACGGGCCGGTGTAGGGGGTTCCGTCGTAGAACGTCGGCAAGTGCCAGAGATCGTCTCGCCATCGTCCCATGCCCAAAAGGAACTCCGGCGGCCGCAGCGATAGCCCGGAGATGCGAGCGTACCTGCGGACCACCTCCAGCGGGGTAGGGCCTGGAAGGATCAGCAGCTCAAGCGTCGGACCTTCCTGCTCGAGGGTGATCTGTGTGGGGGCGAGATACTGCCGTTCGTCTACCCCGAACCGATAGGTGCCGGGCCAATCGCTGTCGACGGAAAAGCCCCAACCGGCGGTGGACAAGAAGAACGGCGCGTAGATAGATACAGTGGGCAGGGTGTAGAGGTAGACCGTCTGACCACGGAGGTTGAGCCCCGCCTCGAGGCCGGGCTTCCAGGAGAGGCCTTGACTCCCCTGCACGACCCGTTCCATGAGTCCGGAGAAGCCCTCCGCAGCGCCGACGCGAAGTTGGATTCCGATCTTCTCATCGGCGGACTTGTCCTCGACAGCGATGGTGATCCGAACAGACGCTTCCGGACCCGGTTCCGCATGGATTCGGACGGGTCGTCCGTCCTCAGTTTGATAGATGAGGGTCCAGGATAAATCGGAGATCTCCTCGATCTGCGGAGGACCGTCCAAGAAGATGCGTCGGGTCCCCTGCACTAGATAGACGGCCGAACGATCCTCCGCGGCCAGGGAAGGCCACGCCCCCGGCTGCACCGCATGGAAGCCGAGCGGATCCCGGGAGAACTGGTAAATCCCGTCCAGTGGCGTGCCTACGCTGGAGAGGCAGACCGCCGTGGCAACGAGTGCTCCGATGACGCTTCGCATGATTCTCCCTTGGCTGTGCCGATGGGTCTGCTTCGTCCGTCTTGTGACCTGAAGCATGCTGTGCTGACACTTGTGTTCTGTCTGACTACCTCAAAGGATCCACATGTCTCCGCCACAGGTCCAGCGCATGGGCGAGAGGATCGATCAGCGTGATCGCATACGGGGCGAAGAACGTATTGACGTTCCGAAGATCTCGAACCAGAAGGTCGAACGCGTCGTCGTTGTACCGGGGATCGACCGACTGCGGGAAGTCGATGATCACAACACGACCCCTTTCGTACAGCATGTTGTACGCCGACAGATCGGCGTGCACGCGATGGCATCGAAGGAACGTCTCCACGTTCTCCAGGATCTGCTCGTAGATTGTCACGGCCTCGTCCGTCTCCAATGTGACGTTGACCAACACCGGCGCGGGGTGGTCGGGATCTCCGAAGTACTCCATCAGGATCACCGGGCCCATCCGCTCGATCGGCTGAGGTACATCCGCTTGCGCCTGGTGCAGAAGCATCAGAGTTCTGAACTCGTGGGCAATCCACGCACTGAACTTATGCAGTCGTCCACGTTGCGTCTTCTTGCCCAAGGCGCGCAGCGTTCGTGCGTCGGGACGTACTCCCCGCTCCCGACCTTGCTGGTACACGCGATCTCGTTTGAAGCTTCGCCGCTCCACCGGCCGGTAGATCTTGGCGGCCAGCAGTTCGCCGCCCAACGACTCGCCGGCGCGGCAGCAGTACACCACAGCCTCTTTGCCGGACTTGATCGGTCGGACCACAGCTTCGATCAGCCGATCTTCCAGCAACGGATCGAGATGGGAGAGGAGCGTCTCTTCCACCGTTCGATCATCCTCCGTGGCGGGAGCCCTCCGAAGGCGCTCCTCCTGGGGATCGATCTCTTCCAGAGAACGGTTCCTCATCGGGCCTTCTCGGCGAGCTCCTGGTGCACGTCGTGGAGCCACTGGATGATCCCGATCTGCTGAGGACATACGGCCTCACAGGCGCCGCACGATATACACTGGTCGGCTCGTCGCTCGGCGGGAACGAACCCCTGGTACGTGCGCCGGGCACCGTCCGGATCGTTGTACATCCTGCCGTCGTTGAACAGACGGAAGATCCTGGGGATATCCACCCCCTGCGGGCAGGGCATGCAGTACCGGCAGTCGGTACAGGGAATCGGACAGAGTGATCGATAGGTCTCCTGGACCTTCCGGATCGTCTCCAACTCGTTCCGGCTCAGCGACCCAGGACGCGATCGGTCCGCGCTGCGGAGATTCTCCTCCACGTGGTGCATCTCGGACATCCCCGAGAGGACAAGGGAGACCTCCGGATGATGCCAAACCCACTGGAGCGCCCAGTCTGCCGGGGAACGCTGGATCGACGCCTTGTCCCAGAGCGCGGCCACGGGCGGAGGGGCCGGTCGGGTCAACGATCCGCCTCGCAACGGCTCCATGACCACCACGGCCAGTCCTCGGGCGGCCGCGTACTCCAGTCCCTTGCGGCCCGCTTGGAACTCCGTGTCCATGTAGTTGTACTGGATCTGGCAGAATGTCCAATTGTAGGCGTCCACGATCTCTCGAAACACGGGAAGGTCATCGTGGAAGGAGAACCCGAGATATCCGATCCGTCCGTCGGCAATCGCCCGCTCTGCCCACTCCAGAACGCCGAGGTCGCGGACCTTGGCCCAACGTGTCCGGTTCAGCGCGTGGAGCAGATAGAAGTCGATCTGATCCGTGTCCAGCCGAGTCCGTTGCTGGGCGAGGTACCGATCGAAGTCGTCGGCACCTTCCACCAGCCAGCACGGCAGTTTGGTCGCCAGCTTCACCCGGGCTCGATACCCATCCTTCAGACAGCGAGCGAGAAACGGCTCGGATTGCTCCTTGTGATACGGCCAGGCAGTGTCTACGTAGTTGACGCCGGCGTCGATCGACGTACGGATCATCTGCGTGGCGAGATCCTCGTTGATTCTGGCCCGATCATCGCCCAGCACAGGCAGCCGCATGGCACCGAATCCGAGCGCAGACGGCTTCCACTCCAACGATCCGAACGTCCGATACTGCATACGTCTCCTCCCTTGCGCAGACGCCGTGGCCGGCGCGGTGTTCCCCATTCTACCGCATCCGCCCGCCGTCTCTCCTGCACCGGCCAGCCGGCACGTTCAGGACGACGCGCTCTCGGACGACGACCGAAGATCCAGCGCGAGAATGCGCGCGTCCGCGGTGTCGTTCAGTTCGAGATCTGCAAAGGACGAGACCCCGTGCGTGGGGACCACCGATCCGAGGTTGATGAACAGGATTCCATGCCGCCAGCGGATGAGGGGACGATGGAAGTGTCCGAACACGATGATCTGCGCGCCGGGGAGCTGCGCGTGCATCCGTTGGAAGAACACATTCATCTCAGGGGCATCGTACGAAGCGGTGATGTACTGCGACTGGATCTCGTGAGGCTGGTGCCCGTGGTGCAGTCCGATCGTCCATCCCTCAAGAGACAACATCTCGTGGGGGTTGAGCCTGCTTGAGAGTTCCGGAGGATCCATGTTCCCGGGCACAGCGGTGGTTGGGGCGATGGCGGAAAGCTCGTCCAGCACGGCTTGGGTGACGATGACGCCTGCATGAAGGATGGCATCGACCCCGGTGAGACGATCGAGAAGCGAACCGGGCAGTTGGGCAAGCTGCGTCGGAACGTGCGTGTCAGCGATCAGGGCGATCCTCATGCTCGCGTTCCATTCCGGTTCCACGATCCCTCGGCCAGACATTGAAGGTATCCGATCGGTTGAGGGATCACAGGAGCAGTAGGAGCAGAGCGGTCAAGACCAGCAGCGACACCATGGCGATCGTCACCACACGCGAGAGGGGGAACGGCGTGCTGTTCAGCTTCTCCATCGGCGAGGCACAGCCTCGCTGCATGCAGTCTCGCACGGTGTTGCGTAGCAGCAACTCCTTTGCGCGTCCCGTGCCGACAAGGGCCTGATCCCCGACGAAGATCACCGGGTACGTGGAGGGAAAGACCCCATACTTGGCGGACAAGGCCCACAGAAGGTCTGAGGCGTCAGGCTCACTCTCCTCGATGCGAGACACAATGAGACGGGGGTAGGTTCGTTGGAGGTCCTCCAACGGACCGTCCATCTCGTGGCACTGCGGACAAGACTCCCGGTAGAACACGAGAACGTCCACAGCACGTTCTTCGCCCGCCGAGACGAAGCTCGCCAACAGCATCACGGCCAGCCATCCCACGCATCGCACGCCACGCATCAGTTGTTCCATGGTCACCTCGGCAGGATCATCGTCCGTGCGGAAAGGGTCCGCAAGCTCATCGGTCATCCTCGTGTCGTCTCGGCCAGTCTGCTCCTCAACTCCGGAAGACTCGCCCGTGCAGAGCGGATCCCCTCCTTCATGCCGTCCTCAGCCCGCTGGTAGCTCATGATCGAGAGCGTCAGATCCGGCCGGATCAGCAGATCCGGGGGGGAGAGGAGCAGCTTCTGACGGACCACTTCTTGCAGTAGGATGGCCATTGATTGGTTCAGGATGCTGTAGACCCCCGGCAGCGGCCGCTCGGATGATGGACGTTCACGGAACAGATCGTCGAGCCCCTCTGACAGGCTGTTGGGAAGCCATTCCAGTTGATCGAGGCCCTCCCGGATATGCTCTCCCAGCCGGTCCCATACCGTGTGGGTCTTGGATGCGGTGGGGTTAGGGCGTGGTGTGATATCCACAGCGATCACGAACTCGGCGCCCAGTTCGCGACAGACATCCACCGGCACGGGGTTCACCAACCCGCCGTCGACGAGAAGACGACCGTTCCGGCGTACCGGATGGAACAGCCCGGGGATGGCGGTGGAGGCACACACCGCATCCACCAGCGAGCCATCTGTGAGCACGACCGCCTCCCCGGAGTCGATGTCGCAGGCCACCGCGGCATAAGGAATCTCTAGATCCTCAATGCGGGCCTCTCCCAGCAGACGCGTCAACATCTTCTTCAGCTCATGACCAGAGCTGAGGCCGGCGCGTGGGAACGTAGGAGAGAAATTGCGGAAGATGCGCAACGCACCGGCCTCCATCCACTCCTCCGTCATCCTTTGCGCAGAGAGGCCGGTGGCATGGGCCGCGCCGATCAGCGCACCGATACTCGACCCGGCAATGACCGAGATCGGGAGGCCCTCGGCCTCCAACACGCTCAGGACGCCGGTGTGAGCGGACCCGCGGGCGCCGCCCGACCCCAGGGCCAGACCAATTCGAGGCATGGAGGAATCTGTCGAGTTGGAAGTCATGGCGGACCCATCCTATCGCAGACCCGCCGTGCGGAGCAACGGGATCCGGGCGGAAGACTAGGGATCCCGGGCGCACGGGAGGCAGACGGTCCTTCCTGCCTTCTCCTCTGTCCGAGGCAGCATCACCTGCTCTCCGCAGGCATCGCAGACCACGGATGGATGGATCCTCACTCGTTCGGGGAGGTCGACATGGACGCTGCGTAGCTTCATCAGCGCCTCGGCCGGCGCGTGGAGAATCCACTCCACTGCCTTCTGGCGGTTCTGCCCAGCTTCATCGGGCACGGCGCCGGCGCGCCAGGCGACGCGAATGCCAGCGCCGGTTCTGCGTGACAGGAAGGTGTATACCGACTTTCCGTGGTCGAGGAAGATCAGGTTACCCTTTTCCAAGGTGCATCCGGAGACGACCTGAACGGCGTCGACCCCGCAAGCATCGTTCTCCACCAAGGCTACGATCTCCTCGTCTTCCGCGCGGGACTCCTCCAGGAGGGCGAGGGCCTCCACGGTCATCCGGTATCCGACGGCCAGCCCCGGGCAGACATGCCCGTGAAAGGCGACCACCGTGTCGAACGCAGGCGTGTGCATGATCCCTCAGGGTACCTTACGATGAGGTTTCGCGTCGACCGGGAGGGCGTCGGGCCGCCCCCTGACGGGAGACGGCACGTGCGGGAGGCGCACGTGGAGATTCGGAGAACCGATGGAGGTACAAGAGGAGGAGAACCAAATGGGCTGCGAGGCGGGGAGCGCGAACGGGGCGGGCACGACCATCGTACGGAGAAGGTGGAGGTTCATTGGCTGTTTGGCCGCTGTGCTCCTTGTGGGACAGATCGTCTCGGGCGAACCCTCCGAGCTGCCGGTGCTGCTGTTCGGGATCGGGGTCCACGTCGAGCCGTTCGGCGCCCAGGTGAGTCCCACGGCGTTGGCGGCCGGGGCGGCGCCTCGTCGCATCGACCCGCGGCAGATGGACTATGCGCGACGCCGCGACTTCGAGCGCCATGCAGAGGATCTCCTTCGACTGGCGTCCATGGTGGAAGCGCACGGCGGGCGGCTGACGATCCAGGTGCAGACGCCGTTGACCTCGTCCGCGGTGCAGTTTGAGTGCGCGGTGCTGCGCAACCTGTCGAATCGCGGTCATGAGATCGGCTTGCACTTCCATGAGAACGCCCACCTGGGGCAGGCCGCCGAGGCGCTGCCCTCTTCGATCTGGACCGCTGTCATGCGAGAACAGCTTGCGTGGATCAAGCAGGCCGGGGCGACGCAACCGATCCGATTCTGGAGCGGGGGAAATCTGTACCCCGAGCTGTTTGAGGCGGCGAGTGCGGCGGGGCTGTCTGTCAACTCCGACTGGAAGAGCCCCCAGACCCAGTCCTGTCCGCCGGAGCTAATCGGCATTCATCCCTGGCGCCCGTCGGGGGGCACGGACGGCGAAGCATTCGCTGCCATCGCGGCGCATGATCCCCAAGGCTCCGTGGTCTTCCTGCCGGGGGGACAGATCGATCCGGTGGCGTTTGGCAGGAAACGGACGATCACGGCCGAAGGCGGATTGACCGCCTGGTTGGGCGTGTTGGAGGAGGCGGTCCTTGCGTCCCTGACGGCATCTCGGGTCGACCGGATCAACGCGTGCCATATCACCGTCCACCCAGGGGAGTTTGTCGGCGATCCGGAGGATCCCTACGGAGAGTTCGGCGGGTTCCTGGAGACCGTGATCGATCCGTTGGTGGCCGAGGGACGGATCGCCTGGGCAACATTCTCTCAGATGGCGGTTGCTTTCGAAACGTGGGAAGAGGAGCACCCGGGCGTCAGTCCGCGCCCGTAAGGTATCGTTCGATGACGACGTGCGCGCGACGGACCCGTGCTCCGTTCTTACTGGGATGTCACCACTCCATCGCAGGAGGGCTGGCGGCGGCCGTGGATCGGGCCGATCGGCTGTCCTCCACCGCCCTACAGATCTTCACCCACAGCCCCACGACCTGGCGAATGCAGCCGCTGTCCCCCGAAGATGTCAAGGCGTACAAGGCGCGCCTGATCGAGTCATCAGTGACATGGGTCGCTGTCCACGCCATGTACCTGATCAACCTCGCGACCCCTGATCCCATTCACTGGGAGCGATCCGCGACGGCGCTGGCCACAGAGGCACAACGTGCCGCGCGGCTGAATGCCGATCTTCTCGTGGTACATATGGGTCACTCCATGGGCTCTCCTCCCGACGAGGCGATCCGTCGGACGGTGGACGCACTGCGCCGAGTTCTGGACGACGATGCGTTTCGAGCCCCTTCACGGCTTCGACTGGCGCTGGAGAACACCGCCGGGGCCGGAACCTCGGTCGGCGGAACGTGGGAGCGCCTGGCTCAGGTTCTGGTCGGGCTGGAGAACGCCTCGCGCGTAGGCGTCTGTGTGGATACCTGTCACGCTGTCGCCGCGGGGTATGAGCTTCACTCGCGGACCGCGGTCGAGAAGACGATGCGCACGCTGGAGAGGACGATCGACCGGGATCGTCTGATGCTGGTCCATCTGAATGACAGCGGGTCTCCCGTTGGCTCGCGAAGGGACCGACACGCACACATCGGAGGCGGGGCGATCGGAGAGGAAGGCGTGTCGGCACTCCTGACGCACCCGGCCCTGCGCGAGGTCCCCGTGATCCTGGAGACGCCCAAGACCACGGACACGGGCGAGGACGCAGATCCAATCAACTTGGAGTTGGTGAGAGCCCTTCGTCGTGGAAAGACAGCCAGAGGGTCAGGCTGATCGATTCGCGTCCGAAAGGTATGTAGCAAACCAGGCCACCCAAGAGGCCTGCTGGTCGGTCTCCACAGCGCACGGATGGTAGCGGTCACGCACCCACTCCACGGCGTCCTCGGACGGAATCCCCGACAGGACGGCCATGCACGCCAACACCGTTCCTGTCCTTCCCACGCCGCCGATGCACCCGATTTCGACGTGCTCTCCCTGCCGGGCGCGCCGAAAGGCATCGATGATCTGCTTCGCGGCCCGTTCGGGCTCGGACGGCACACCGAAGTCGGGCCAGTCGATCATCTCTGCCGTCCATGTGGGGGCCCACGACGGATCCATGTACAGGCCGAAGTCGCGTTCCGGCCGGTCTTCCTGCCGCGAGGCAACCGAGGCCGCCGTCACCTGTGTGCCGTCCGGAAACCGTACCGTGGCCATGGGTCAGTCGCTCGCCCCGTGGTCGCGTAGAACGCCCACTGCCTCGTCCCAAGGGATCGCATGTACGGTCACGCCCTCCCGTCCGGACATCGTTCGCGCTGCGATCAGAGAGCGGTAGACGGCCTCCTCGGTCGCCTCGATGGCGGCTTCGAACAGCGGAGACATCAGCTCGTTGGGTAGATCGAGAATCTGCGCCGCGCCGCGCCGTCGCTCGGGGGTGCGGCGCACCGATTCGGCTGTCGAGAAGGCGAGCGCGTAGTCGCCAGACCCATTCGAGAATGATGCCCCCGTTCTTGCCAAGCCGGCGAACGCACGCCGAGCCAGCCGCGTGAGATTGCGATCAGAGAGCGGTGAATCCGTGGCCAGGACAATCATGATCGAACCGTAGACCGGATCCTCAACGCAATCACCTCCCAGGCCACGCGCCGCCAGTAGATTTCCGAGGGGAACCCCCAGCATTCGCAAGCAGCCGCTGAAATTGGACTGGACCAACACCCCCACGCAGAACCCGCCCCACGCCGCGGGCAGTCTGCGAGAACTCGTTCCAATTCCCGCCTTCCACCCCAGCGCCACCGTGCCGGTTCCCGCCCCCACGTTGCCTTCCTCGGGTCGACGGTCGGTGGCCGAGGCGAGGGCGTCCAGGGCGTGGCCCCGGGTGACTGCACGCTTCTCGATCGCACTCAGGCGCCCATCGTTGGTTTCTCCGACGACGGGGTTGACCGATCGGATACGGCCCGCGCTCGGTGCGCTGAGTGTCCACTCCAGGATCGCCTCCGCGGCCTGGGGAACGGAGAGTGTGTTGGTCAGGAGAACAGGGGTCTCCAGTTCGCCGAGTTCGACGAGCTGGGTTGCCCCCATCAGCTTGCCGAACCCGTTGGCGACCGCGAGACCGCAGGGCACGCGATCATGCCAGAGCGATCCGCGATGAGGAAGGATGGCGGTGACCCCGGTTCGAATGTCCTGTCCCTGGATCACCGTTCGATGTCCCACCTGGACGTCGCGGACGTCCGTGATCGCGTTCTCCGGACCGGTCTCCAGTCGTCCTACCTTGAGTGGAACCCGCCCCGAACGAGTCTGCGACGGTGCGTCGCGCTCATCCTCTTTCATAGGACGCTCCTTTCCAATGAGGCGGTTCGGCCCCGCGCAGCCACCAGGCAGTCACGGTCTCGTTGTCCTGCCCGAAGGTGAACTCCCCGTGCACCGTTTGTCCGCGCAACACGATCGGAAGCCAGTACGCATCGTCCTGCCACATCTTCGCATAGGGGATCTCGGCGACGGCGACCCAGCATGGATCCATCTCTTCGGAGGCGTGCGGCTCTCCCGTCCACCGGGTGGCGACGTAGAGGTGCACGAAGTGGTCGTATGGAGGATGGAACGGGAAGTGGAAGGTGAGCGTGCCCGCGGAGTGGAGAAGCGAGGCATCGAGGTCGACGCCCACTTCCTCGTGGACCTCGCGACGGACCGCGGCATCCGGCGTTTCGCCCGGAGAAAGCTTGCCGCCGAGCCCGTTGAGCTTCCCCTCTCCGAACCCGCGCTTCTTGCGACCCAGCAGAACCTTGGGCTCATCACGATCGTCGAGAAGGAAGCAAAGAGTGGCCTGGATCACGATGGAGTCCTCCTCTTCAGAGTGTTCGAGAACGGATCCTCTCTGTCATGATATCCTCTACCCTTTGCCACGACGACTCGATATGATGAAGGGACTCGCGATATCGGAGGGGGACAGGGTGGAGACGGATGCACTCAAGGCCAAGGCCGGCCAGCTTCGTGCGGACGTGCTTCGCACAGCGAACCGTGCCGGGTCCGGTCGTGTCGGCGGGGCGCTGAGCATGGCGGACCTCCTGACCGTGTTGTACTACAAGTACCTCCGTCATGATCCTCGGAACTCCGAATGGGAGGGCCGCGACCGATTCGTGCTTTCCAATGGACACACCTGTGTCCTTCTGTATTGCATTCTTGCCGATCATGGCTACTTCGACCGGGATGAGCTGCTGCGATTTCGTCGGTTCGGCGGCCGTCTGCAGGGATACCCGTCAACTGTCTGGCGCGTTCCCGGGGTGGAGATCTCCGGCGGGTCCTCAGGTCACGGCATGTCGGTGGCGCTGGGCATGGCCATGGCTGGGCGTCTGGCCGGACGAGACGCCTGCATCTACTGTGCAGTGTCCGATGGAGAGCTGTCCGCGGGCCAACCCTGGGAGGCTGTGATTGCGGCCACGCGTGAACACGTGGACAACCTATGCGTGCTCGTCGACGGGAACGGTTGCCCGATCGACGGCGCGATGAGACAGCCCCAGGATGTCGGATCCCTGGCACAGAGGCTCCGTGCCTTCGGATGGAGCGTGCACGAGATTGACGGGCATGATGTCGGTCAGATCATGAACGCGTACGTATCCTTCCTGGCGACACGCGGCTCCGGCCTGCCGACTGCGATCGTCGCCCACACCATGCTCGGCAAGGGGGTCTCGTTCATGGAAGAGGATCCGGCGTGGCACCACGGCGTCCCGACGGACGCACAGCTCGCGCAGGCGCTCCAGGAGCTGGGGGAGACCGGATCCCACTCCAAGGCTGCCCCGCTCCTCTAGCCGCCGACTATGGACCGTCTTCTGATGCGGAGGACGATGGCTCGGCTTGTCTGCGGATCAGGAGGGCATCCGACATGGCCGCAGCATCGACGACGACGCGGTCCCCCTCCCGAACCTCGCCGGCCACAATCGACCGAGCCAACGGGTTCTCTACCAGACGCTTGAGCGCGCGAGCCAGCGGCCTCGCACCGTAGTGTGAATCGAACCCCTCCTTGGCCAGGATGCGCTGGGCCTCATCCGTGAGCGATAGAGAGATCTGCTGATCGGCCAATCGCTCGTTCAGGTCATCGATCTTCAGGGCGACGATCCTCTGGATCGCCTGCTGGGAGAGCGGGTGGAAGATGATCGTCTCATCGATCCGGTTCAGGAACTCCGGACGCAAGGCCTGGCGCAGCGCATCCTTCACCCGATGGCGGATCGTTTCCTCCGGATCGTCGGACTGGAAGTGCTCTGACCCGATGTTGGACGTCATGATGAGGATCGTGTGCCGGAAGTCGACCGTGCGACCGTGTCCGTCCGTCAGTCGCCCCTCGTCGAGCAGCTGAAGCAGGAGGTTCATCGCCTGCGGGTGCGCCTTCTCGATC